>JBFYOJ010000267.1:0-15901 GCA_041303885.1 Acidimicrobiia bacterium
CGCTGGCGAGATGCAGACGCGGATCGCGAACACTGGGGAGCACCACCGGGTACTCCGAGGCCCCCAGGCGCATGGTGCGGGCGCTTGCCGTCGTCATCGCCTGAAGGCTGCCACACCGAAGTGGGCTATGAAACCCGAATCAGCGAGTTCCGCTGCGTGCGGGTGCCGGCGTTTCTGTCGGAAGCTGCATGTAGTCGACACAGCGGCACTTCGGCACTGTGCAACCGAGCTGGGAGACGTGCTCTTTTCGAGGGTGCCCGCAGTCGTCGCATCTCTGCCTGCCGCCGTCGACCGGTCGTGGAGGTCGTTGCCCCATCGTGAGTTCTCCTTCTGACCGTCGGGGGCTGACGCCCCGCCGGAAGTCCGGATGGCTCTGCCGGTGGCATCGATGAGAGCCGGAAGGTCCCGCGGTTTCCCCGCCTGACGGAACAGGGCGGAGTGGGCGCTGCACGCGTCAACGTGCGCTGTACGTCATGCTACCTGGCTCACCGCCCTGCCGGATCAGCCCTGCCGATACTCCTCGTCGCTCACCTTGCCCTCCCAGGTCGTGGGACCTCCGACGGTCACCGACAGGTGCATCATCGGAGCGTCGGGCTTCGCCCCATGCCAGTGACGCTCGCCGGGCGGGGCATAGACGACGTCGCCAGGCGAGATCTCGATCGCACGCCCGTCCCCGGTCCGGACCAGGCCCGAACCTGAGACCACGTAGAGAACCTGGCCACCGGGATGGGTGTGCCAGTCGCTGCGAGCCCCCGGGGTGAACTGGACGGCGATCACAGTCGGGCCTTCTTCACTCTCGTGCAGCCTGGTATTCCAGACCGTCCCGGTGAAATGCTCCGCCGGTGACTGGCTCCAGGTCATCGATTCAGTGGTTCGGTGCTCCATCCGCGCAACCTACCTGTTGACGACAGGTGGTGCCCCCTGGTCGAAGTGGGCAATCAGGTGCCTGAACTGGTCACGGAACGTGCGGCGAGCCAGAAACGGGTAGGCGAAGCGCGCGAGACCCGGAGGATTCCGAAAGGTGGCTCGCGTCATCTGGGTGACCTTCGAGCCTGCGTCATCCGGCTCCACCCGCAGCTCGATCTCCCGGGTCTGGAACCTGTCACCGGCGAGCCACGTGATGGAACTCTCGCCCAGCGCTGTGATTTCGAGGTCCGCGTCGAACTGAAGGCGATTGCCGCCCGGGCGATCGAGGTGTTGATGGAAGCGGAACTTCGTGCCGACCGCGATGCCGTCACCTTCGACCAGGTCCACCGTCTCGACGTTCGGGCACCACTCCGGGTCGTTCCTGCTATCGGAGACGAATGCGAAGACGACCTCAGGCGGTGCCGGGATCACCGCATCGACCTTCACCGGTCTCATCGAGCTGGCGGCCATCATCGGACCATAGACAGCTCGCGTCCTGGCTCGGGCCGGGCACATCGCCGGCTCTCCTTTCGGGACTTCCGGCCCTGTCACGACGAGGAGGGCCTCAACACATAATCGGACATGAGCCAGAGCGATGCCGCAACTGTGGTTGCGACCCCCGAGTCTCTGAACAGGGCAAACCATCGCCGCCAGGCGCTCCACCGGGCAATGGCCGATCTGGAGGCAGCCGTCGCCGGCCCTTCCGCCGCAGCGGGTTGGCTGGAACGGGTCGCGAGGGGTCTGGATGCTGTTCGTGAGGCCCTCGACTCCCATATCCGGGAGGTGGAAGGGCAGAGCGGGATCCTCGCGGACATCACGACAATGGCGCCCCGTCTGACCGCTGCGGCCCGGGACCTCGAGGACGAGCATGGCGGGCTGCTCGAATCCCTGCGAAGGGCCGAGTTGGGGCTGGAGTCGGCGCGGGCCGCTGGCCAGGTGGAGCAGGACGCGCTGAGACGTCGGGTGACTTCACTGCTCGGCCGTCTCACCCTGCATCGCCAGCATGGCGCGGACTTGGTCTACGAGGCGTACAACGTGGACATCGAAGGCGGCGACTGAGCCCCTAGCCACCGATGAGTGCATCGGCGCCCGTGGTGGATTGCACCGCAGCCTGAGCCGTCGCCCTGAGTGAATGATGGGTCGGCCCGTCGGGCACATGCGGTGGGCGGAGGGCATCGAGCTCCCGGCGGAGCACCGGGACGACCTCGCTGCCCAGCATCTCGAGTTGCTCGAGAACGGTCTTCAAAGGAAGGCCGGCATGATCGATCAGGAAGAGCTGGCGTTGATAGTCCCCGAAGTACTCGCGGAACTTCAGTGTCTTCTCGATCACCTGATCGGGGCTGCCCACTGTGAGTGGTGTCTGCTCGGTGTACTCCTCGAGTGAGGGGCCGTACCCGTACACCGGTGCATGGTCGAAATAGGGTCGGAATTCGCGGACGGCGTCCTGGGAGTTCTCTCGCATGAACACCTGGCCGCCAAGACCAACGATGGCCTGATCAGCCCGACCATGACCGTAGTGCTCGAAGCGGGCCCTATAGAGATCGATCAGGCGGACGAAATGCTCCTTCGGCCAGAAGATGTTGTTGGCGAAGAACCCATCGCCGTAGTAGGCCGCCTGCTCGGCGATCTCCGGGCTCCGAATCGAGCCATGCCATACGAAAGGCGGCACTCCATCGAGGGGCCGCGGAGTCGCGGTGAACGATTGCAGTGGCGTCCTGAATCTGCCCTCCCAATCGACGACATCCTCCCGCCACAGCCGATGCAGCAGGTGATAGTTTTCTATGGCGAGCGGGATCCCGTCGCGGAGGTCCTTCCCGAACCACGGGTACACGGGGCCCGTGTTGCCACGGCCCAGCATCAGGTCCACCCTGCCGTCGGCGAGATGCTGGAGCATCGCGAAGTCCTCTGCGATCTTGACCGGGTCGTTGGTGGTGATCAGAGTCGTAGCCGTCGAGAGGATCAGTCGCTCGGTGCGGGCGGCGATGAAGCCCAGCATCGTGGTCGGCGAAGAGGGCACGAACGGCGGGTTGTGGTGCTCACCGGTGGCGAAGACATCCAGACCGACCTCCTCGGCCTTCGAGGCGATGGTGACCATCGATTTGATCCGCTCGGCTTCGCTCGGAGTGGCACCCGTGGTCGGGTCCGGAGTGACGTCGCCGACCGTGAAGACCCCGAATTGCATGCGTGCTCCTATATAGTTGATCGTTCAAGTATCTGTCATCGGGGTAACACTCAGGACCCGGTGGGTATTCCGGGCCATAGCTTCGCCTCCTTCTCGTGGCGGAGCCGGCGCTGAACGAATTTCTTCGCCTCATACGACCACAAGACGAAACTGGCCAGCACCACACAGATCAACCAACTCTCCGCGTTGAGCGGGACGGTGCCGAACAGGTCATTGAAGAAAGGGACCTGCACCACCATCACCTGAAGGGCGAACGACAGGAAGATGGCTCCCCATAGCCATTTGTTCGTGAAGAGATTGCGAAAGGCGCTCTTCCGATCAGAGCGGGCGTTGAAGCAGTTGAACAGCTGGGCGAGCACCAGAGTCGTGAAGGCCATTGTCCGGGCTTCGACGATGTCGCCCGACCCGCCCAGCAGACCGCCGGGAAGGCTGAGATCGAGGGCTGCCAGAGTCACGATCGCCATCACAAACCCGACGAAGATGATCCCGATCCACATCTCCCGATCGATCACCCGATCGGTGAGACGTCGCGGCGGGTGCAGCATGACATCGTCCTCGGGCGGCTCGACTCCCATCGCCAGGGCAGGCCCCGTGTCGGTGAGGAGATTGATCCAGAGGATCTGGGTGGCGAGCAGGGGGACTGCTACGGCGGTGGCGACCTCATCGAGGCCGATCACACCGGCGAGCACCACACCGAGGAACATGGTGAGCACCTCGCCGATGTTCGACGACAGCAGGAACCGAAGGAACTTGCGGATGTTGACGAAGATGGCGCGCCCTTCCCGCACCGCGGCGACGATGGTGGCGAAGTTGTCATCGGCGAGGATCATGTCCGCGGCCTCTTTGGTGACATCGGTGCCGGTCATCCCCATCGCCACGCCGATGTCCGCCGATTTCAGAGCCGGCGCGTCGTTCACGCCGTCCCCGGTCATGGCCACAATGTTGCCGTCGGCCTGGAGAGCATGGACGATCCTCAGCTTGTGCTCCGGCGCCACCCGGGCATACACCGAAGCGTCCCTCACCGCGTCTCGCAGCTGCTCGTCGTCGAAGCCTTCGATGTCGGCCCCTGTCACCACCCGGCCGTTCGGCTCGGCGATGCCCAGATCCCGGGCAATCCGGGCCGCGGTGCGGGGGTGATCCCCGGTGATCATCAAGATTCGCACCCTGGCCTCGGTGGCCTCGGCGATCGCGACCCTCGCCTCGGGCCGTGGAGGGTCGATGATCCCGACCATCCCGAGGTAGACCATCTCACTCTCCAGAGACTCGTCATCGGTGATGGGCCGTCCCTCGGGGAGGGGTCGGTAGGCAACCGCCATGGTGCGCAACGCCAGATCGGCCAGGTCGTCCACCTCGGCGAGGATCTCCTCCCGGCGAGCCGGGGTCAGCTCTTTCTCGATCCCGGATACGCGTTCGCGGGTGCAGCGGCCGAGGAGCACGTCGGGAGCCCCTTTCGTGACGACGTCGACCTGTCCGTCCCGTTCGGCGTCGGCCTGCAATGTGGTCATCAACTTGCGCTCGGACGTGAACGGGATCTCAGCTACACGCCGGAAGCGAGCAGTGCGGGCCTCGGTCAACCCGGCCTTGGCCTCGGCCACGAGGAAAGCCCCTTCCGTCGGATCACCTTTGACCACCCATTCCCCGTTCTCCTTGCGAAGAACCGCGTCGTTGGTGAGACTCCCACCGACAAGCAGGTAGGTGATCTCGTCGAAGAGCGCCCGATCATCGACCTTCCTCCCTCCGAGCAACACCTCGCCCTCTGGGCGGTAGCCGGTGCCGGTCACATCGAGCTGAGCGGATGGAGTGGCCAGCTTCACGATCGTCATCTCACTCCTGGTGAGCGTCCCTGTCTTGTCCGAGCACACCACCGAGGCAGATCCCAAGGCCTCCACCGAGGACAACTTCTTCACGATGGCGTTCTCGCGGGCCATTCGCTGCACACCGATGGCCAGGACCACGGAGAGGATGGCCGGCAGCCCCTCCGGCACTGCGGCCACCGCCAGTGACACGCCGACCAGCAGGACTGCAACGACGTCCGAGGCATCCTCAATCTCGGAGTTGAGCAGGATGGCGCCCACCACGACCACCGTGATGATCACGACGGCGATCCCGAGGCTGCGCCCGATCCGGTCGACCTCCCGTTGCAGAGGAGTGCGCACCTCTGCGGTGCGCCCGAGGAGACGGGCGATGTTGCCCATCTCGGTCGACATCCCCGTCGCGGTCACCACTGCCCTGCCCCGGCCCCTCGTGATGGCGGTCCCGTTGAAGACCATGTTGACCCGGTCTCCCAGCTCCACCGGGCCGTCCAGTGGTGCCGTGCTCTTGGTCACCGCCTCGCTCTCGCCGGTTAGCGAAGCCTCGGCGACCATCAACGACGCCGCCTCCAACAACCTCGCGTCGGCACTTACGGCGTCACCTTCGGCCAGGAGGAGAAGGTCGCCCGGCACGACATCAACGGCCGCGATTCGCTCTTCACGGCCGTCGCGCATCACGCCGGCGGTGGCCGCCGCCATTCGTTGGAGAGCTGCCACGGCCTGCTCGGCGCGCGCTTCTTGGACGTAGCCGAGGATGGCGTTGAGGACCACGATCACGATGATCACGATGGCCTCGAACGGCACCTCCTCCGCTCCCTCCACCACCCAGGCGGCCAGGGAAACGACCACCGCTCCGAGAAGCAGGTAGATGAGTGGGTCGGCGAAGTGGGAGAGGAACTTCCGCCACTTCGGCACGGGCGGGGCGGCATCGAGCTGGTTCGACCCGAAACGCTCCAGACGGGCCGTCGCTTCCTCCGAGCTCAACCCGCGTTCGAGGTCACAACCGAGCGCGGCAGCGACGTCGGCCGTGCCTTGCAGCCACGGTTCGAAGGCGATTGACGCGACGGCCTGTTCGTCGGGCACGGGGAAACGGTAGGCGGCCTTCAATCGGGAGAGAGCCGTCGTCTGGCGAGGCTCTCCGACATAGGTTCCCTCACCCGCCGACTCTCAGCACCGCCGCACCGTTGACTCGATCGTGGGCGAGGTCCGAGAGCGCCTGGTCGGCGGCGGCAAACGGGTATGGAGTGGTCACCGGGCGGATCGGAATGCGTGAGGCGACGTCGAGCAACTCCTCGCCGTCGGCGCGCGTATTGGCGGTCACCGAGCGGATCTGCCTCTCCTCGAAGAGCCATGAGTACTCGAGGGAGGGGATGTCGGTCAGATGGATCCCGGCAATGGCGAGCGTGCCACCACGATCCAGGGAACGAAGGGCGACCGGAACCAGATCACCGACCGGGGCGAACAGGATGGCCGAGTCGAGCGACTCCGGCGGCTCCTCGTATGCCCCCCGGGCCGATGAGCAGCCGAGCTCCAAGGCAAGTGCCTGCGCCTCCGGGGACCGGGTCATCACGTGCACCCTGGCCCCGCGGTGCAAAGCGACCTGGGCGGTGAGGTGAGCCGATCCACCGAATCCATATATCCCGAGCCGCCCGCAGTCTGGCAGCTCGGCTCGACGCAGCGCCCTGTAGCCGATGATCCCGGCGCAGAGCAGGGGAGCCGCCTCCTCGTCATCGAAGACCTCGGGAATGGCGTAGGCGTAAGCCTCGTCGACGACGGCGAACTCGGCATAGCCACCGTCGGCATCCCAGCCGGTGAACTGGGGGGACACGCACAGGTTCTCCGACCCGGCGACGCACCACCGACAGACCCCGCATGTGTGGCGCAGCCAGGCGATCCCGACACGAGAGCCAACCTCGAAGCGTCCCGACCCGTGCCCGAGCGCATCGACGTGACCGACCACTTCATGACCAGGGACCACCCGTGGATGGTGAGGAGCGAGGTCGCCCTCGGCGAGATGCAGATCGGTGCGGCAGACCCCGCACACGGAGACACGGACCCTGATCTCGCCCGGCCCGGGCTCGGGAACGGGGACCACAGCCGGCTCCAGGGGCCGACCGTCGATCGGCCCTGGGGAAACCACCTGCCAGGCGCGCATTGTCACGTTTCGCTTCCTCAGTGGGACCTCAGGGCATGGCCGTCTCCCCCCGGCCGCCTCATCGCGCCCGGCCGGCCAGACCCTCGGTGAGCAGGGCAACGAGGAGAGCCTGCTCGGTGTGCAGCCGGTTCTCGGCTTGGTCACCGATCACTGACTGATCGCCGTCGAGCACCGCGTCGACCACCTCATCGCCACGGTGGGCGGGGAGGCAGTGCATGAAGAAGGCCGAAGGTGAAGCGAGCTTCATCAGATCCTCGTCGACCCGGAACGGGGTGAGCATGCGGCGCCGTGCCTCCTGCTGGTCGGGAGGGTCGCCCATCGACACCCAGACGTCCGTGTAGACGACGTCAGCCTCCTTGACAGCCTGCATCGGGTCGTTGATCACTTCGACCGTGCCGCCGGTACGACGAGCCACGCCCCGCGCCCGAGCGACGATGTCGGTGTCGGGAGCCAAGTCCACCGGAGTCGCCACCACGATGTCCATCCCGGTCAGGGCTGCGGCCTGGATCAAGCTGTGGGCCACGTTGTTCCCGTCTCCCAGATAGGCCAGGCGCACCCCGTCGAACCGGCCGAAGCGATCCTTGACGGTGAGCACGTCGGCGAGCGCCTGGCATGGGTGGTGCAGATTGGTGAGCGCATTGACCACCGGGATGGTGGCGGCCCGAGCGAACCGAGTGACATCGCTGTGCTCGAAAGTCCGGATCACGGCGGCGCTGGCATAACGCGACACGACCATGGCGGTGTCCTCGATGGTCTCGCCCCGGTCGAGCTGGAGCTCGGCAGGCCCGACGAACTCGGCCTCGCCGCCGAGATGCGAGATCGCAGCGGCAAACGAAACCCTGGTCCGGGTCGACGGCTTGGAGAAGTAGCAGAAGACGATCTCGTCATCGAGAAGCCCGTCACGCAGGTGAGGCATCTCGCGCGCCTCGACCGCGAGGTCGAGCAACCGATCGAGATCATCCCGGGTGAGATCGAGTACCTCGAGAAAGTCTTTCATTCGCAGTCCTCTGGTGGGAACACCACGAAGCTACGTCGTCGCCCGACATGCTCACCAGCGGCGGATGGCTCCCGAACATGGGACCTAATGCCCTTGTGGCGATGGTCCACCCTCCCAACGATGAGGGTGTTGGGCCCAAGGAGGTGCTCTCGTGACCTCGCCGAGTCACACCAAGAGGCGAGCGCTGGGGCCGTGGCTGGCCACTGCGCTGGTCGTCGGCAACATGATCGGGTCGGGTGTGTTCCTGCTCCCGGCGGCGCTCGCCGAATACGGGGGCATCAGCATCATCGGATGGCTGTTCACGGGGGCCGGAGCAGTTCTCCTGGCACTCGTGTTCGCCAGGCTGGGTCGGGCGTACCCCCGGACCGGTGGCCCGTATGAGTACAGCCGGCGCGCATTCGGCGACTTCATCGGATTTCAGACGGCTTGGGGTTACTGGATCGCGATCTGGGCAGGCAACGCCGCGGTGGCCGTGGCATTTGTCGGCTATCTGGGGGTGTTCTGGGAAGGGCTGGCCGACAACGCCCCGCTGGCCGCGCTGGTCGCGGTGGCGGCCATATGGGTGCTGACCGGGGTCAACGCCCTCGGTGTCAGGCACGGGGGTTGGGTGCAGGGAGTGACCACCGTCCTCAAGGTCCTGCCCCTGCTCGCCATGGCCACGATCGGGCTCTTCTTCATCGACACCGCCAACTTCACCCCGTTCAACATGAGCGGTGGATCCGCCTTTGGCGCAGTCACCGCGGTTGCCGCGCTGACGCTGTGGGCGTTCATCGGCCTGGAGTCCGCAACAGTGCCGGCTGAGGAAGTCATCGACCCCGAGCGCAACATCCCCCGCGCCACGATTTGGGGGACGATCGGTACGACGCTGATCTACATCCTCAGCACGATCGCGGTCCTGGGCATCATCCCGGCCGCGACTCTCGCCAACTCCACCGCCCCTTATGCCGACGCCGCCGAAGCGGCATTCGGCGGCTGGGCCGGCACGTTGATGGCAGTCGGCGCGATCATCGCAACATTCGGCGCTCTGAACGGATGGATCCTGTTGCAGGGCCAGATCCCGATGGCTGCCGCCCGTGATCGGCTCTTCCCGAGGAGATTCGGCTCGACCAGCCGTGGCGGAGTGCCGGTGTTTGGCCTGGTGGTTTCGAGCGTCCTGGTGACCCTTCTGATGCTGGCCAACTACACCCGCGGCCTGGTCGACCTGTTCACCTACATGCTGCTCCTGGCGACGCTGACGACCCTGGTCCCCTACGCATACTCGGCGGCAGCCCAATTGCTGCTGTTCGTCAAAGATCGGGGCCACTTCTCGGGCATGCGTCTGGCAAAGGACGCCGTCATCGCCTCCCTCGCCTTCGCGTATTCGGTGTGGGCCATCTATGGGGCCGGCCAGGAAGTCGTCTTCTACGGCCTGCTCCTCCTGCTCGCGGGGATCCCGGTTTACGTGTGGATGCAATGGAGAAATCGAATGCACGACGAGAGACTGCCTGAAGGAATCGTCATTCCCGACAGCCCTGCAGCACTCTTCGACGAGCCTATGGGAATGGAGTGACAATGAAGAAGATCGTCATCATGGGCGCCGGAGGGCGTGACTTCCACGACTTCAACGTGGTGTATCGCAACGATCCCGACACGAAGGTGGTTGCCTTCACCGCGGCCCAGATCCCGGGGATTGGCGGGCGGGTGTATCCGCCGACCCTGTCGGGGCCGCTCTACCCCGAGGGGATCCCAATCCTGGATGAGGCCGAGTTGCCCGACTTGATCGCGCGCGAGCACATCGACCAAGTGGTCTTCGCCTACAGCGACCTCTCCCATAGCGAGGTGATGCACAAGGCCTCGCTTGCGATGACATACGGCGCCGACTTCGTCCTCATCGGCCCGGCCCGGACCATGCTCTCGAGCACCAAGCCGGTCGTCGCTGTCTGCGCGGTGAGGACCGGGTGTGGCAAGAGCCAGACAAGCCGCCTCATCGGCAAGATCCTGGCCGAAGCCGGGCTCGAGGTATCCCTGATCCGTCACCCCATGCCGTACGGCAACCTGGAGCGGATGCGGGTCCAGCGCTTCCAGACACTGGCCGACATCGATGCCTCCAACCCGACGATCGAGGAACGCGAGGAGTACGAGGAGCCGGTCAGGGCCGGTCTGTTGATGTGGGCAGGCGTCGACTACGCCGAGATCCTGCACCGGGCCGAAGAGGAATCGGACGTGATCGTCTGGGACGGGGGTAACAACGATTTCCCCTTCTACCGTCCCGACCTCTTCGTGACGGTCGTCGACCCGCTCCGACCCGGCCACGAGCTGGAGTACCACCCCGGAGAGATCAACCTCCGGATGGCCGACGTCGTGGTCATCAACAAGGTCGACGTGTCCAACCCGCACGACGTGACCCTGGTAATGGACAACATCCGCTCGGTGAACCCGGGGGCGAAGATCGTCCAGACTGCTTCGCCAGTGGGTCTGGAGCCTGGGCCTGAGCTGGCCGGGAAGCGCGTGCTCGTCGTCGAGGACGGCCCAACCCTCACTCATGGCGGCATGCCGTTTGGGGCAGGCACCGTCGCCGTCCGTCAGGCCGGTGTCGGCACCATCGTCGATCCACGGCCATATGCCGTCGGATCGATCGTCGAGACCCTCGCGAGGTTCCCGATGCTCGGCCCGGTTCTCCCGGCCATGGGTTATGGCGATGGACAGCTCCGTGAGCTCGAAGCAACGATTCGCAACGTCCCGTGCGATGTGGTCGTGACCGGCACGCCCATCGACCTCGGGCGTCTCATCGACGCCGGTCATCCGATGCGACGGGCGGTCTACGAGTCGGTCGAGCTCGGGGAGCCGAGACTCGAGGAGATCCTTCGCGAGGTCATCGGCGATGCCTGGGATCGACGGCAATCGACCGGTCCCTACGAGATCGCCGCTGGTTGAGCTGGGCATGACCGCCTGTTCGCTCCGGCGAAGCCAGCCGGCCAGACTCGAGTCTCCTCGATGAGCTCGGAACGGGTCACCCGCTGGATGCTGGCTCTCTGCGCTGCCGGTCTCGTCATCGGGATCGTCCTGTCCGCCGCGGACCTCGAGATTGCGTCGCGCGTCGTCTTTATCACAGTGGCGATCCTCCCGGTCCTCCCACTGGTCCGGGAGATGGTGGACAAGATCCGCCGTCGTCAGCCGGGCGTCGACGTCATCGCCGTGCTGGCGGTGACAGCCTCACTGGCACTCGGGGAGTATCTCACCGCGGCGATCATCGGACTGATGCTGGCCACGGGGCGGTTCCTCGAGGAGTTCGCCGCGGGCCGTGCCGAGCGGGAGCTGACCGTGCTCCTGACGCGGGCCCCACGGGTAGCGCATCGGGTGCGGGACGGTGAGATCGAGGCAATCGATGTCAACGAGGTCGAGCGCGGCGACCGGCTCCTGATCAAAGCGGGAGAGGTGGTCCCGGTCGACGGTGTCGTACTCGGCGCACCGGCTCTGCTCGACGAGTCGGCATTGACCGGCGAGCCCTTGCCCGTCGAGCGACGCGGCGGCGACCTGGTGAGCAGCGGTGTGGTCAATGCCGCCGATGTGTTCGAGATCCTGGCTACCGCAAATGCCGAGCACAGCACTTATGCCGGGATCATCCGGCTGGTCCAGGAGGCTCGCCAGAGTCGGGCTCCGTCGGTTCGCCTTGCCGACCGCTGGGCCGGTTGGTTCGTCCCACTGGCTCTGGGGATGGCCGGGCTCGCCTGGGCGATCTCGGGGGACCCGGTTCGCGGCTTGGCGGTCCTGGTGGTGGCCACGCCATGCCCATTGCTATTGGCGGTCCCGATTGCCGTCGTATCAGGGATATCGCGCGCCGCCCGCCGTGGCATCGTCTTCCGGGGTGGAGGCGCACTGGAGGTGCTGGCACAGACCCGAAACCTCCTCATCGACAAGACCGGGACGGTCACAGTCGGCCAACCCTCTCTTCACTCCGTCACCACGTTCGATCCCGGCCTGACCGAGAGCGAGGCCCTTCGTCTCGCTGCCTCCGTCGATCAAACCTCCAACCACGTGCTGGCCAGGGCGATCGTGGAAGCGGCCCGGCACCGTGATCTGAGCCTGGAGATGCCGATCGATATCGCCGAGGTTCCCGGATCGGGCGTTGCCGCCAAAGTGGGGAGCTCGAGTGTCGCCGTCGGCAAGCTCGAGTGGCTCCTCGAGGGACGGGCGGAGCCGGACGCCATCGCGACCACCCGCAGACGACTGATGCGACTGGCGCACCTCGCCGTGTACGTCGCCATCGACGGCGACATCGCCGGCGTCATCACCTTCGACGACACCATACGACCCGACGCCGCCAGCACGATTCGTGCCTTGCGCCGGATCGGGGTCGAGCGCATCGTCATGGCGACAGGGGATCACCCGGTGGTGGCCAGATCAGTGGGCACGGCGATCGATGTCGACCGCGTGCTCGCCCAGGCTACCCCACAGGAGAAGGTGGAAGCCCTGGAGGAGCTGCGTGCGATCGGGCCGACAACAATGGTCGGTGACGGGATCAACGACGCACCCGCACTAGCTGCTGCTGACGTGGGAGTGGCGATGGGAGCCCGAGGGGCGACCGCCTCCTCGGAGGCAGCCGATGTCGTACTGATCGTGGACCGCCTCCAGCGCTTGGTGGATGCGATCGGCATCGCACAGAGATCGAGGCGAATCGCGGTGCAGAGCGTCGTGATCGGGATGAGCCTGTCCCTCATCGCCATGATCGCGGCGTCTCTTGGGCTGCTGGTGCCCATCGTTGGCGCCATCCTGCAGGAGGCCATCGACGTCATCGCGATCAGCAACGCACTGAGGGCGCTCGGGGGAAAGACGCCGTCGGAGACCGGGCCGAAGATCTCACCAGAGTTGAGCAAGCGCCTGCGCGCTGAGCACGACGAGCTGATGCCGAAGCTGGACTCCATCCGTGACACGGCCGATCTGTTCGACACCGCCACTCCGGCCGAGGCCATGGCCGCCCTCGATCAGGTCAGGGCTCTCCTCGTAGACGAGATCCTCCCTCATGAGGCCGAGGACGAAAGGGAGATCTACCCGCAGGTGTCTGCGGTGTTGCCCGGGGATGATCCCATGGCTTTGATGAGCCGAACGCATCGTGAGATCTTCCACATGGTGGAAGTGTTCCAGCGTCAGGTCAACGACCTGCCTGAAACTGGCCCGGAGCCGGCGGACCTAGTGGACCTGCGGCGCACCCTCTACAGCCTCCACGCCATCCTTCGGCTCCATTTCGACCAGGAGGAAGAGCTGTACTTCTCGTTGCAGGAGGGCTGACGGTCACGAAGACTCCGAAAGCCACGTCGGGGTGGGACTTTCTTCTCTGTCCCGCACCGGCCGAAAGCCTGATGATGAAGTCATGAGACACGGCACTATTCCGCGCCGTCTCCTCGCCTTGCTGGCGGTTCTGTCACTGTTGCTCGCCGCCTGCGGGACCGAAGAGGGCGGTGAGACCACCACAACCGGCACCGAGGGCTCTACGACCACGGTGGCTCAAACCACGACCACGACTCCCCCGGAGCCCACCACCAGCGTCCCGGCTTCCACCACCACGACCGCAGAAGCCACCGGCTATGCGGTGTACTTCATGCTCGAAGAGTTGGATACCGAAGACGGCTCGCCTGGTCCATTCCTGGTACCGGTATACCGGGAAGCGACACCATCCGGCAGCGATGCCGAGGCGGCTGTGGACCTGTTGCTCGCCGGGCCAAGCAGCGACGAGATCGCAGGCACACCTGCCATATCGACTGCGATCCCCGAGGGCACGTCACTCCTCGGTGTGACCATCGAGGGAGGGCTTGCCACGGTCGACCTCAGTGACGAGTACGACGACGGCGGGGGGAGCTTCGGGATGTTTGCCCGGCTCGCCCAGGTCGTATACACCCTCACCCGGGTCCCGGACATCGACGAGGTCGCATTCAGCATCGAAGGAGAGCCAGTGACGGTCTTCTCCTCCGAAGGCATCGAGCTCGATGGGCCGCAGCAGCGCGAGGACTATTACGACCTGCTGCCGCCGATCTTCGTCGACTCCCCCGCCTGGGGTGAGCCGGTGACCAGCCCCGTCGAGGTGCGCGGCCTGAGCAACGTCTTCGAGGCGGTGTCCCAGGTGTTGCTCACCGATGACGACGGTTCGTCGCTCTTCGAGGACAGTGTCATGGCGAGCTGCGGCACGGGATGCTGGGGTGAGTGGGAAGTCGACATTCCATACACCCTGGACCGCGAGCAGTTCGGTGCCTTGATCGTGTGGGAGATATCGGCCAAGGATGGGAGTCGGGTCAACATCAGGGAATACCCGATCATCCTCAACTGATGACAGCGAGGGTCGGATGGCCCCACGGCGCCCACCGGGGACCGACAAAGGGCCGTTCGGCCCTGTCGAGCCGGTTCCACAGGACGGATCATCGAAACGAAGAAGCCTCGGCTGTATCGGGTCGCGCCGGTTTCAGGTAACTGGCCCGAGAAGGGAGGTGAACCAAATGGAGTTGAAGTTGTGGTCTCCGTTCCTGGACATGGACAAGGAATGGCGGTTCGACTTCCCACGGCTTGGTCGTGAGTTCTCGAGCTTCGAATTCCGGCCTTCCATCGATCTGGTCAAGGAGGACGGTGAGTTGATGGTCACCGCCGAACTGCCGGGAATCGACCCCAAGGACATCGAGGTGTCCATCGAGGGTGACGTCCTCATGATCAAGGGAGAGAAGCACGAGGAGAAGGACATCACCGAGGACAACCGGTATGTCCACGAGAGGAGCTACGGCAAGTTCCAGCGGCGTATTGCCCTCCCCGAGGGGACGAGTGCCGACAAGATGACCGCCGCCTACGACAGGGGCGTGCTCACCGTGCACATCACCCTTCCCGAGGAGAAGAAGCTGGAGCCGCGTCACATCCCCATCGAAGTCAAGACCTGATTCCTTACAGTGCGACGAGAAGGCAGGCGAATTGCCGCCTTCTCGTCGCGTATCGGCTCGATTGACTCGTAACGTGCCCTCGTGGTCCTCGATTCGATCTCCTCGACCGCACCCGGGCCGGCGCCCGATGGTCGCGACGTTGCCGAACTGGCACCTGCCGAGGTCTATTCGTACCTGGGCAGCTCGCCGTCGGGCTTGACGGCAGGACAGGCGGCGGTGAGGCTGGAGAGCGTCGGGCCCAACGCGATCAGTCCGGTGACGCGACGTCGTCTCCTGCCGAAGTTCGCTTCCAACTTCACCCACGTGATGGCCATCCTGCTCTGGGTCGGGGGTGCTGTGGCCTTTGCGGCCGACCTGCCGCAGCTCGGCATCGCAATCTGGGTGGTCAATGTGATCAACGGCCTGTTCAGCTTCTGGCAGGAGTACAAGGCGGAGAAAGCGACCGAGGCGCTGCTCAAGCTCCTGCCCGTCACCGCCACGGTCCTCCGCGACGGCGTCACCGAGGAGGTGGACGCGTCCCTGCTCGTGCCGGGCGACGTGGTGATCTTGGAGGAAGGTGACCTCATCTCGGCCGACGGGCGTCTCGTGGAGCACATCTCCCTTCGAGTTGACCAATCGACGCTCACCGGCGAGTCCCGGCTGGTCCGCAAGGCCTCCGATCCGGTGGACACCCCCGGCAAGAGTCGTCTCGAGCTACCCAACCTCGTCTTCGCAGGGACGACAGTCGGCTCGGGGAGGGGGAAGTTGGTGGTCACGGCCACCGGCCCGAGCACGGAGTTCGGCGCGATCGCGACACTGACCGGGTCGATGGCGGAGACACAAAGCCCGCTCCAGCGCGAGCTCCGTCATGTGAGCTTGACGGTCAGCCTCATCGCAGTTGGTGTGGGCATCGTCTTCTTCTTCCTTGCTCTCGTGCTCGGGCGCCTTCCCATCGCCACCGGGTTCGTCTTCACCCTC
>JBFYOJ010000268.1:0-4181 GCA_041303885.1 Acidimicrobiia bacterium
CTGATCGAGGACACCCTTTTCGGTATCTGAGCCCTGCCTTTAGAGTCGCCAACTCAGGTCCCAAGGAGTCACGCTTGCCCAGCCCGATTCGCATCGCAGCTCAGATCCAGCCACAACACGGTGACTACGCACAGATGAGAGCGGCCGCGGTCGAGGCCGAGGAGATGGGTGTGGACATCGTGATCAACTGGGACCACTTCTATCCGTTGAGCGGCGATCCCGACGGGATGCACTTCGAGTGTTGGACCATGCTCGCCTCCTGGGCCGAGGCGACCGAGAGGGTCGAGGTCGGCGCCCTCGTCACGGCGAACAGCTACCGGAACCCGGATCTCCTCGCCGACATGGCACGGACGGTCGACCACATCTCCCGGGGGAGGCTCATCCTGGGTATCGGTGCCGGCTGGTTTGCCCGGGACTACGACGAATACGGGTACGAGTTCGGGACACCGGGGACCCGGCTGGCCGCCCTGAAAGACGCCCTCCCTCGCATCGAGCAACGCTGGCAGAAGCTCAACCCTCCGCCCACCCGCAAGATCCCCATCCTCATCGGGGGCGGCGGGGAGCGAAAGACGCTGCGCTACACCGCCCGGCACGCCGACATATGGCATGGCTTCGGGCAACCCGACGTGATCCGGCACAAGAACCAGGTGCTCGACAACTGGTGCGCCAGGGAAGGGCGGGACCCTGCTGCGATCGAGCGCTCCTGTGGAGCCAATCCGCTGAAACCGGAGACCGGTGACAGCTACCTCGAGGCGGGCGCGACTCTGATCACGCTCTCCTTCGATGGCCGTACCGGCTACGACCTGGCCCCGGTCGGCGACTGGGTGGCCTGGCGGGATGAGCGCAACCGAGCTCGACCCCCGGTTCTATGAGGCGCTCTTGAGCTCACGTCCTCCGGACTCGGCCCACATCTCCCGCAAGGAGGCTCGAAGCCGGGTCGTGCTCCGCACCTGGGTGATGATCCCGGCGATGGCCAGACCGGCGTAGAGGGCGTACCACCACCAGTCGTCCTGGATGGTCTCAGTGGTCGCGGTCGAGTCGAAGTCGTCGGTCGAGATCACACCGAAGAGCAGCATGACCCCGGTGACCACAGCGCTGGCCCCTCCCAGGGCGGTGAGGACAGCGAGCAGGGCCATGGGAAGATCCCCGACGATGGCGATCAGCGCGAGCAGGATCCCCACCGCGACGCCGACCAGGACGATCAGCCAGTTCCAGGTGACGCCAATCGCGACCATGACACTCGAGCCCACGGCGAACCCGATGGCCGACATGGCGATCAAGACCGCGACCTCGTAGTACAGATAGGCGAGTAGCCCGAAGATCAGGCCCAAGACGACGCCGACGACCCACCCGAGGACCGTGGCAAGGAATCCCTCGTCTGTGAAGTTGGCGACCAGCCCGGCTCCGGTCATGAACCCGGTGAAGGCACCCCAGATCGGGATCACAACCCTCATCGCGTAGTAGCCCCAGAAGCAGAACAGAAGGCCGGCGAGGATGGCAAAGATCCCGAGCACGATGTCGCCCATCACCACCTCCTGGCTCACGTCCGGTTGACGACCTCGTCACATTACGCCAGCTCGTTGTCACAAGTGCTTGTGTCGCTCCAGCCAGCGGAATGCAAAGAAGCCCCAGATCGGGGGCAGGTAGAACGTGGCGGCCCGGTAGAGGATGGCGATGGCGAAGGCGAGCTCCTCTGGCAGGCCGGCCCGGGCCAGACCGAGCATGAGCCCGCCTTCCACGACTCCGATCCCGCCGGGAATCGGGATGATGCCGGCGAGCAGGGACACCGTGACGTTGATGAAGATCAGCTCGGCAAGCCCGACGGGATAGCCGACCGCCACTGTGAAGGCACCGAGCGCCAGGGCGAGCACCACCTCGTTCCCCAGGTTTCCTCCGAACAGCAGCCCGAGACGCCGTGGTGAACCCAGCCCCCTCGCCGCGTCCACGGCCTCCGTCCAGAGGGATCGCGCGCGCTCGAAGACAGGCCGCCTGAACCGGGGGACCATCAGGGTGACGGCAAGCGCCAGGATGGCGAGCGCTGCAATCACCATGACCAGTCTGAGGAGACCTGACGTGGTGTCGCTGTCGAGGTCGAGGTCGAGGGTCGCCGAGCTGAAGGTGAGGATCATCAGCAACAGGAACACCTGTCCCAGGAACCCGGCGAAGGAGTCCAATGCCCCAACCGCGAGCGCCGAGCCGGGAGGCAGGCCATGTCGTTGGAAGAACCTCACGTTCATGGCGATGCGAGCGGCAGCGCCAGGAATGGTCAGGGCGATGTATGCCTGGGCGAGCTGGAGCAGATACAGGCGGGCCAGTGGCACAGGGATCGATGAAGCACCCAATGCCGACAGCGCCTGAAACAGCCTGGGCACCTGGGATACGAGGAATCCCACTGCCACGAACCACCAGGACGCATCCTGGAGAGACGCAGCGAGGTCATCCAGGTCGATACCGGTGACGACATTGGCAAGGGCGATGAACGCAAGGACGGGAAGCACCGCCTTGAGCGCCGATCCCCACGTCACCCGTCTCAGCCGTTCCAGCGCGGGTGGCTCCACCCCGAGAACGCCAGCCGCCGTCGCCCTCACCTCATCGACGTCGAGGCCCGATTCGCGCAGCGCCCGGCGAAGCGTTGGGGTGAGCGGGTCGGCCTGGAGGAACGGGAGCATCGCTTCGAGCTCATCACGGCCGAGAGACTCTGATGCCAGGCTTATCGCCGGATCCTGCCCGAGGGCCAGGACACTCGTGACCAACGCCTGTGCGCGATCGATCTGTCGTGTCCACGGAGTGGTGGCAACCACCGCCGCGCGGAAGTCGGTCAGCCCGATCCGGTCACCATCGACGATGAGGTGCTCGTCGTCCACCTGCCCGTGGGCGATCCCAGCTGCGTGGAGCGCGTCGAGCATCGCCCACATTCGACGCACGCGCGACTCGTCCCAACCTGTCGACGACTGCGCGACCGGCTCGCCCACCGCCACCAGAACCAGGAGCGCGTCCTCGTTGGGGGCCACGCCTCCGGTGACCACCGGTTGGGTGAGGATGCCTGCCTGATTGGCAAGGAGCGTGAGAAAGGCCTCGTGCTCGACCTGCTGCAACCTCCCGGGTGAGGCCGGCGAGTCCGACGAGCGGAACCACAGGGTGCGCCACGCGGTGGACAGAAGCTGCGTGTCTGAGGAATCCCGGCCGTAGACCTTGACGTCGAGACGCCGGCCATCGGCATGCTCGGCTTCGAGGACGAACACCCCGGCCGGCTGGCGATCGGCAGCGCCGAGCGTCACCGTCTCCACGCCAAGCGCCGCCAGACCCAGCGCCACATCTTCGAGTGCGGGCCGGCCCCGGCACGACCCGAACGCCAGGTGGATGACCGCCGCTGCGGCCACCGCTACTAGCAGGCTGGCAATGGCCATGGTCGGAGCCACCCCGAGGAGGATCGCGGCCACCGAGCCGAAACCGAGGAGCCACCAGCCGAGGCGTCGCAGGGACCTGATCAGGTGGGGTTGGCGACCAGGACGATAGAGGCAGGGATGGTGAGACGCAGCCATGGCGACCACTCCAACCGGCCGAAGCCGGCAGGGTGGCTCCACGCAACCGCCCACGATCCCTGCACCAGACGCCCCAACAGGAGGCCAAGGGCCACGGTGAGCAGCACTGCGAGGGTCATGTCGCGGAGCAATGCCCATCTCGCCCGGATCACCGCGGCCAGGGAGACCAGCACCGCCAGAAGCCAGAGAAGGCCGATCGAGAGGCGCCACAGCCCGGTCAGACCCGGGGGGAACGCGGCGAAGATCGCGGCCAGGTGGGTCTCCAGCTTGGCGGGGGGAGCGGCCACCAGGCTCAGCACCGCGAGAGCCACGATCGCGGCGACCAGAACCGCGACATCGCCGGCACGTCGCGACCGCAGCTCCTCGACCCGTGTGGCGAAGACACGGAGCCTCCAGCTCCGGCCCCGCCGACGAGCCTTCACACTGGTCGAACGTTCGGTGCTCAAAACGGCTCGCAGGCTACCGGTCGACCCCTTGGGGCACGCCTGATAGGTTCTCGCCTGCTTTCGAACCACTGGATCAGATCGGAGAGATGCGATGTCAGCAATGGGCGTGTTCACAGGTCTCACATCGTTCGACCCTGTGCCCTCAGTCCGACGATCGAAAGCCGTGGTGGTCACTGTGGCGACCCGCCCGCCG
>JBFYOJ010000269.1:0-15601 GCA_041303885.1 Acidimicrobiia bacterium
CGGCAGACCTGACGGTCTTCGTCTCGCGGTGGAGATCGCACAACCGGGGACGCGGTTGGTCGTGGTCGGGATTCAGGGCCAGCCAACCGAGTTGGAGCTCGGAAAGGTCACGCTCGGAGAGATGGAGTTGATTGGCACCAATGCCCACGTTTTCGGGCTCGACTTCCCCGATGCCCTCAGCCTTCTGGCCTCCAGAGCCGGAGGCTGGGCGGACATCGCTCCCATCGCCCTCCCTCTCGGCCAACTCGTCGACGAAGGTCTGATGCCGATGGTCGAAGGGCGGTCGACCAGGATCAAGACTCTGATCGACCCGTGGGCGGAGGAAGCCCGACCGACCACCTAGGCCTCGGGCCTTGTCAGGAGGACCTGGCTTTCGGCCCTACTTCCGTTCGAGGCGGAGAATGTAGGTTCTCGGGCGAACACCAACCCATCGAGGAGGCATGCAGTGACGACGGTGATGGAAGAGCGGGATCTGTCGATGGAGCAGCGCCTCATGGTGCAGACGTGCCGCGACTACGTCGACGGTGTGATCATTCCCTTCATCCGCGAGAACCGGCAGCAGGAGTGGGTTTTCGACCCTGATGGGCGTCTCCCTTCGTCGATCCTGGAGGAGGCGGACGCCGCCGGGCTGCGGGCACTGGGGGTACCAGATGAGTATGGGGGGGTGGCCCTCGAGCCGGGAACCGAAGCTCAGACCTTCGCCTTGATCGCCACCGAGCTGGCGCGGGGCGACGTCGGCATCGCCGACAAGCTCGCACAGAACTGGAAGATCTCCGTCCTGCTCAGGAATCTGGCTTCCAAGGATCTCCAGGACACTTGGTTCCCGCGTTATATGGAGGCGCCGGGCTTCCTCATGGCTCACTGCCTCACGGAGCCGAGGGGAGCTTCGGACCGCTGGCTGCCATACAACGTGCCCGAGGCGAACATGGACACCACGGCAGTCCTCGACGGTGATCATTGGGTCATCAACGGGCGCAAACAGTTCATAAGCAACGGCTACGACGCCTCTCTGTTCGTGGTCTATGCCAACACCAATACGTCGGTTGGCATGCTGCAGGGGACGAGCAGCTTCCTGGTCCCCCGGGACACGCCGGGGCTCGAAGTCACCAAGTGCAACGAGACCATCGGAGGGCGGTACATGAACAACGGGGAGATGGTGTTCGACGACCTCCGGATTCCGTTGGGTCATCTCCTCGCCAAGGACGACGCCCTTACCAAGGCGGGTGTCTACTTCCAGCCGGGGAAGATCCTCCAGGCAGCAAAGAACCTGGGGATCGGAGTGGCCGCGTTCGAGGACACGGCCCGACACGTCCAGCAGCACAAACAGGGGGGTCGGGTCCTGATCCAGCATCAGGCCGTTGCGCTTCGCGTTGCCCAGATGTCGATCAAGCTGGACGCGGTCACTGCCCTGATCCGGCGGGCCGCCCGGGCCGTCGACGAGGGCAGCCCCCACGCCAACCGGCTGTGCAATGAGGTCAAGGTGTTCGCGTCCGAGGAGATCCTCGCGGTGTGCAAGCACGCCATGGAGCTGCACGGTGGGAGCGGGTCGATGATCGAGACCGGAATCGAGAAGTACCTTCGCGACGCCTCGGTGTTCCTCCATATGGATGCCACCGTCGACATATCTTGCTTCAAGATCGTAAAGGAGCTGTTCCCGGAGACTGCCGGCACCTACGCCGGATAATCCATCCTCCGAAGTCGGTTCAGCCCATCGAGGCCGGAGGGGTGCCCTCAGGCTCGCGTTGTCCTCTCCTGCGCTCCCACCGGCGGGCCCCAGCAATGCCCCCGGCCAACGCCGCGGCAAATGGCAAAGCCAATGCCACTCCGTTGAGCCCCTCCTCGTCGGACACTCCGTAAGCGGCGAGAAGGCCGAGGCCGGCGCATGTCGCGACAACGGCGGCCACCATCCGCCACGTGGGCGGGGCCGGGCGAGGGTCGGGGTTGGGCCGCTCGAACCGGCCGAATACCAGGACGAACGGGATAGTCATTGCGACAAGGGATGCGATCCACAACGGGCGGGTCACCCACCACTGCGAGGTGTCGACCGCCACCCTCAGCCCGAAGCCGTCGAGCAGGAGCAGACCGCCGATCAAGACGATCATCGCGGTCAGATGCCAGAGATAGATGGTCATGATCCGGCCGTTGACGAGCACCACACTCGCCCAGACACGCACCCTCTCCAGCCAACGCCGGGCCGGGCCTTCGAGGGCCAGGAAGAGACCGGCCTGGAAGAAGGCCAGAGTCACCAAGGTCACTTTCGGGGGCTGGCTGTTGTTGACGCCCTGGGTGTCGAGACCGACCATCGCCACCGGGTAGGGACCCAGGATGACCAGGGCGACGGTCGCGGCCAATCCGGCTACCGAGGCGCTCAGTCGCTCGGCGACCCCTCCGATCCGGGAGTCCGCCCAGGCGTAGCCGAGGCTGTGGACGGTTCCCCACACGAAGATGTAGTTGAGGTACCCGGCGAAGGTCAGCCCCAAACCCAGCGAGACGATGTCGACCAGGCCTGCAAGCACCCCGGTGAGCAGGATCGCATTCCAACCGTGTCGATCCCATGCCCGGAGCGTTATCGGCGCGAGGGCGACGACGACGATGTAGGTGGCGAGGAACCATACCGGCACCAGCGCGGCCTGCGAGCCGACTCGAATCAAGGTCGGGTCGAAGCCGCTCTCCAACAGGATGTAGGCACCCGCAGTCCATATCGCCAGCAACGGCAACACCGGCAATACGAGACGTCGCAAACGGGCGCGCAGCCAGGCGGCATACGGGTCACCCTTCTTCTGGGAGGAGCGCCAACTGGCCGCGTTGGCGTAACCACCGACCACGAAGAAGATCGGCATGACCTGGAGAATCCAGGTCAGATAGTGGGGCCAGGTCGTGACCGAGAGGAGATGATCGAATCTGAGCCCGTCGGGCAGGACCTGGGGGGCGGCCATGAGCCAATGGCCGAACACCACCACCAGGATCGAGCCGGCACGCAGGAAGTCGACGTATCGGTTCCGGGTCGGTTGGGTCTTCCGGGCCAGGTCGAGGGCGTAGGTGTATGCGTTCATCACTGTTGGCTCTGGCGGGGACGCTAACGCTCACCCGTCTACGCCTCAATCAGCTTGACCCGTGACGGAGGAACCGGGTCTGAGGAATCACGGCCCCGCTTGGTCAGCTCGATCCCATGCCGTCATGTCGGCGATGAGGACTGCGACACAGACGCCGAGCACTCCGAGCGCAACCATCAAAGGCCCGGGTTCCCCGAGAGCGCCGATGAGCAACAGGAAGGGGAGCGCCGCCAGGCGGTTCAGGGCGATGGCCCTGTTGAGCGACCCCTTTGGGTGGGTCAGAGATGCCACCTGGATCAGCGCCATGGCGCTCAGGGCGAGCATGACAGCCCCGACCAGGAGCCAACGATGATCCCGATCCATCTCGCCGTGACCTGCTTCAGTCACCACATGTTCCAGGGCGACTCCCACCGCGGCCAGGGCTGCAGCAAGGGGGAGATGGGTGTAGATCCAGGCTGTGGGCCGCCACGTCCGGCGGTCCGCGCCGCTTCGCCGTACCACGCTTCCCTCGGCGTTGTCGAAGTACATCCACCACAAGGTGGTCGCCAGCCCGACGCCCAGGGCGGCGGCTAGCACCGGGCTCCATGCCCAGTCGAGGTGCCGGAGCCCGGTCATCACCGCCGCCAGTGACTCGCCGAGGACGAGGATGGTGAACAATCCGAAACGCTCCGGGAGGTGCGACACATCGAGGGGCACCGCCGCCTGCTGGCGCCGCATGACCCACGGCGTGACCAGGTCGATGGTCAGGGCCACTGCCCAGAGGGCGACCCGACCCCGCTCGGGAGCGAAAACGGAACCGGTCCAGATGGCCGCGGCGAGACCGAACCCGACCAGGTAGCCACCCACGAGGCGACGGGTCTCGGCCACATGCCGGTAGACCCGGGCGTACATGGCGAGCAGCACGAGTCGGGCCGAGGCGTATCCGGCGGAGAACGCCATGGTCGATTCCGCCGGGTCGGAGGTCAGCGCCGCTGCGATGACCAGTACCGCCATCATCTGAGCGGTGGCGAGCAGCCGGTAGACGAGGTCGTCGGTGTCGTATCGATCTGCGTAGAAAGTGTGACTTGCCCACAGCCACCACAGCAGGGCGAAATAACCGAGGAATGAGATGAGCCCGGCCCAGGAGGTGTCATCGTGGAGCCTCTCGCCGAGCACAGCCACCACCACGACGAAGGCCAGGTCGTAGAACAGCTCGAGCCATGTCGCGGTGCGATGACCGCCCTGATCCAATGTCTGCAACCTGGGCGGCGTGATCCTGGCGATCCTGGCCTGGCGGGAGCCGTGTCCGGTCATGGGTCCTTTCCGAAGCGGGAAGATAGACCGGGCCGGGGTGCCCTGCTTCGCAAGTCCGCACCAACCTCAAGACCAGCACGGCGTGAACTAGAAGAGTTTCTGGGTGGAGTTGTCTGTGGGAAAGATCTTCTGTCTGGTCGATGCCCCAGACGCCGAGACTGCAGTCAGGATGCACCGAGACGCACACGGCTTGGTCGACGACGAGATCTTGCGAGCTAGTGGAAGGGTCCTGACCGCAACCGAGGGCGGGAATGCCGTCCCAGGGCGATGTGGAGGCGCTCGCTTTCGTCTTCGGCCGGGTAGTCGAGGGAGCAGAGCCTACTGAACCGGCCCCGGCCATGCATCTGCCGCTGATCCGACGCTCAGACGAGCGGCAAGGTCAGTCGGAAGACCGTCATGCCGAGCTCTCGTCGGTACTCGATCTCCCCACCCATCAGGTCCGCCAGCTCTGCCGCCGCCCAGAGGCCGATCCCGGCGCGGCCGGAGCGATCCTGGCCGAATGAGGGAGTCCGCGAGAAGATCTCCCTTTCCAGCGCCTGCGGAATCCCCGAGCCTCGATCCTTCACACTCACCACTGAATGTGTCTCGGTAGCGGAGACATCGATCGTGATGGGTTCCGCACCGTGGGTGAGCGCGTTGCTCAGGAGGTTGCGAACGATCTGTCGAACCCGAGCGGGATCACCTACGGCGGTGACCGCCCTGTTGCCGGTGACCATCACCCTGCTCCCTCGAACTCCCATCGACTCGATGACCTGTGCGACATTGGCGGAGAGGCTGACCGGCACTGTGACCACTCTCAGGTCACCCAGCTCCGTTTGGGCCATCGCCTGCACGTTCTCGACCATCCCTGCCAGCTCCCACGCCTGGTCCGTCATGTGCTGTGCCATGGCGTCACGTGTGGCGGCGTCGAGGTCGGAGCCCGGTTCGGTGAGAAGGCTTGCATACCCGAGCACCGCGATCAGGGGAGCGCCGAGCTGCTGACTGATCGACTTGAGGACACTCGTCTTGTCCCCTATCGACTCGGTGATCGCCCTCTCGGCGTTCCTTCGCACAGTCACATCCTGGAAGATGAGCAGGGTCACCGGCGCCGAGCGAAGCGGTCTCGCCGACACCCCGAAATAGCGGGCGCCGGCGCCGTATTCGCCCTCGGCGAGTCCCAGACCGTCCGCCTTCTCAATCAGCCCCCTAATCAGCGATGCCGCCGTCGGGTCAAAGGCACTGTCCAGGGAGTCGCCGTTCGAGGGTCGGGTGCGAAACACGGGGGAATCGGGCCGATTCACTGCCACCAGCCGGGAACGCGCATCGACCAGTGCAATCGTGTCCGTCAGTGCAGCCAGGATCTCATCCGTGTCCACCAACAGGCTCGGATTGGGACCTTCGCGGACACTCATTCACTGCTCCTCTGCTGACACCGGGCGGGTGGTCGATCTGTCGTCATCCTCGGCGTTTTTCTTGAGGGCGGTTCGTGTGAGGAGTGGTTTTCCCGTATCGCTCGCCCGGGTATGTACCCGCACCCGAACGAAAGGAATGCCATGCGAGCCGGAGGTATCGGAGTCAGTCTGCTCCTGATCGCCGCAGGTGCGGTCCTCGCCTGGGCGGTCACCGCCGAGGCCGAAGGAGTCAACGTCAACACAGTGGGTCTGATCCTGCTCGGAGTGGGTGCGGTCGGGCTGATCACCAGCCTGTTCGCCAACTTCACCACCCAGGAGACGAGGGACGCCCACGAGTTCACCATCGTCGATCGATAGGTAGCCGGTCACCAATCGTCGGCCGATGAGGCAGATGAGGGCGGGACGGCCGGGCCGACGCGGTCGGACCGCCCTCTGGAACTCCCGGCCGTTTGCAATCGAATCAGGCGGTCCAACCCAGGAAGGTGTCACCGAGCCACGCCACTGCGAACCAGATGGCGACCGTGATGAAGGGAAACACCAGGAAGAGGCCTCTCCGATCTCGCCACCGAATGGCAAAGATGAACCCTGCCAGCCAGATGAGCCCGAGAAGGCCCACTGCATAACCCGGCATGATCAGTCCCCCGACCAGGATGGGGAGCCCGGCGGCGAAGCAGAGGATGAAACCGACCACGGTGACCACCACACCGATCTTCGTTTGGCCGGGCGCTTGAGATTGGTCGGTCTGACTTCGTGACCTTGCCCTGGACAGGACAACAGGCCCTTCGAGGACACTGGCGTCAGCGCTCAGCGGTGTCCTCGGAGAGGGTGTGGGCCACCAGGGCATTGGCGTGTCCGTGACCCATCCCGTACTCGGTCTTGAGCCAGTTGACCAATTCCATGTGCTTGGTGAGAGGGCTGGAGGAGATGAGCTTCTTCCACTCATCGATCGGCCTCCCGTACCTCTTCTCGATCGACGGAAAATACGAGGCCGGGCCGGTGACCCGCTCTGATTGATTCGCTGGCATTCGCCCATTCTGACGCGGCGGGACTGAGTGGGAGTCACGACGACTCGCATCCGACTCGGGAGCCTATTGACGGCCCTGATTCAGCCACGGGCCGGTTGACCCGGCTGATGGAGGCGGTGTCTGAATCGGAATCCAGGCCCATCACTACCCTCAGTCTCATGAGACGTCTCCTCCTGGTATCGGTGAGCCTTCTTCTCATGGCGGCCACAGTGGACCAGGTCGTCCCCGAGTTGGAATCCAGTGGCTACTACATCGAGCCCGGATCGTCCGCCACCGAGGACGTCGTCAGTGACGCCGTGTCACAGGCTCGTTCCGATGGAGGGCGGCTCTACCTGGTGGTCCTCGCCGAAGAGCCTCCGGGAGGGGCAACGACCTTTTCCGACTCGGTGCTCGACGAGCTCGGCACCGGCTACGTGCTCACGGTCGCACCGGAAACGGTCGGCTATGCCGGAGACGGCTCGTACTGGAGCTCAGAAGAGATGGACGCCGCCATCGAGGCCTCCCTCGAGGGGAGCAGCGACGACCAAGTGGTGGAACTGTTCGTCTCGGAGCTGACCGGGGGGAGCGTTGCCCCCGCTCCGGGGGGAGAAGAGACCGACAACGATGGGGGCGGGGGCTCCGGGTGGGTCTGGCTGGTCGTCATCGGTGGGGGGATCCTTCTCATCTGGGCGCTGACACGGAACAACACGAGGAAGCGGACCGAGCTTGCCACGGCCGAGCTGGAGAAGGTGAAGACGATGGCCAAGGGCAAGCTGGCCGAGATCGCCAACGACATCATCGAGATGGAGGACGAAGTGGCGCTCTCGGACAATCCCGAGATCAAGCAGCACTATCAGCAGGCGTCCAACACCTACACCGAGGTCCTGGCCCGGACCGAGGCCAAACCCGGCCCACATGAGATGGTCGAGGTGATCCGGGACCTGGATGTCGCGATCTGGGAGCTCGATGCCGCCGAGGCTCTGCTGGACGGCAAGCCGGTGCCGGAGAAGCCGAAACCCCCGGAGCCCAAGCCGCCTGCACCGCAGGCGCCGGCTCCCGAGACCGAGACCGCTCCGGAGCAGGGCTACGGACGCAGGGAAGGACGTCAGAGCTCGTATGCGGGCAACGACCTGATGACCGCCTTATGGGCGATCCTGGCGATGAGCGGGCGTGGCGGCGGGGGATGGGGAGGCACTCCCGGCGGATTCGGCGGCCCGATGGGAGGCGGAGGCTCTGGTCGAATGCGTGGCGGAGGTTTCCGTCTCGGCGGCGGCCTGGGTCGGATGCGGGGCGGTGGCCGCCGCCGCTGACTCCGGTCGGCCACGGTCCGGCCCTGCCTACACTTGGTTTACCGGTTCCCAAAGGAGACTTCCAATGTTCCAGCGTCTATGGGCCTACATAAAGTCCTGGTTCTCACAGACGGCCGAGAACGCCATGGATCCCGAGATCGAGATCCAGTCCTCGATCGACGAGGCCAGGAGGCGCGATCAGGACCTGAGGAACCAGGCCGCCAAGGTGATCGCGCACAAGACCCAACTGGAGAGTCAGATCGAACGAGCCGCAACCGACGCGGGCGAGGCGCGGGAGATGGCCAAGCAGGCCCTGACCAGGGCCGACGAGGCCAAGAAGGCCGGTGATGAAGCCTCCGTCACCAAGTGGACCCAGGCTGCCCAGTCCCTGGCGATGAAGCTGCAAGCCGCGGAGAACAACCTCAGCTCCCTGAAGACGCAGTACGAGACAGCCGTTGGACAGGCCGAGACCGCGAAGGAGGCCGTCCAGACCAACGCGATGAACCTCCAGGAGCTGTCGGCCAAGCGGATGGAGATGCTGGGCTCCCTCGAGCAGGCCAGGATGCAGGAGTCGGTCAACTCCGCGGTCGAGGCGATGTCCACTGGCGTAAGCGACGACATGCCCAGCCTTGATCAGGTGGAGAGAAAGATCGAACAGCGCAAGGCCGAGGCCATGGCCAAGGCCGAACTACATGAGGCCACCCCGGAGGGTGTCGAAGCCGAGCTCCGCCAGGCGATCAACCAGACCGAAGCCGACGCCAAGCTCGACGAGCTGAGGACAGAACTGGGTCTGCAGGGCTGAGCGAAAGGCCGATCGAGGACGGGTCAGGCGACCCCCCCTCGACTGGCTCACCCTCGAACCCGCCTCATCCCCGGGTCGTAGAGCGGCGCCAGTGAAACCACCGCCGGATGGATGGTGCCGGCCACATCCACCGCCCAGGTGCCCTCCGACAGCCACTCTCTGTCGATTGGCTGTTCCGCCTCGACCATGGCCAGACCTACCGCACCACCCAGCGTGAACCCGTAGGAGGCGGCTCGGAGGTAGCCCACGTCCAACCCGTCACGATGGACGACTTCGGCGTGATGCATGAGAGGCTTCGGGTCTTCGAGGAGAACCTGGACCAGTCGGCGTCGGGGCGGTCCCGCCCCGAGCTGCCCTGTCAAAGACTCTCTTCCGATGAACCCGCCCGGCTTGGCAGGGTCAGCAAGACGTTCGAGGCCGACCTCCCAGAGTGTGTCGGTGTTGTCGATGTCGTGGCCGTAGTCGCGGTAGCCCTTCTCCATGCGCAGACTGCCCAACGCCTTCAACCCGCCCGGTCGGAGCCCATCGCCATGACCCGCTTCCCACAGTCGGTCATAGACCGCGACCGCCTCAGCGGCCGGCACGTACAACTCGTACCCCAATTCGCCCACATAGGTGATGCGCACGCAGAGCAGCCGAACCCCGTCGATGTCCACGTAGCGGGCGCACCGGAACGGGAACATGTCGTTGGAAACGTCAGTGTCGGTCACCTTCTGGAGAATCTGACGGGAGAGCGGCCCCTGCAGGTTGATCTGGGCCAGATCTCCAGACACGTCCGAGATCACGACGTCCCCGTAGGAGTGACGATGCATCCAGGTCTCGACATGACGGTGGGCGGTATCGGTCGCCACCACCATGAAGTTCTCTTCGGCCAGCTTGGTGACGGTGAGGTCGGCCTCGATGGTCCCTCCGTCGTTGAGCCACTGGGTGTAAGTGATGGTCTGCACGGGCCCATCAACCCGGCCGGCCGAGAGCCGTTCGAGGAGATGACCTGCATCGGGGCCGGTCACCGAGAACTTGGACATGAACGACATGTCGATCAGGACTGCCGCGTTGCGAGCTGCCTCGTGCTCGAGCCTCCAGTTGTCGAACCACGCTGCCCGCCCCCAGGTGAGCGACCCAGGGTCGGGAACGCTGTCGGGCTCGCCATACCAGTCGGGCGACTCCCAACCGCTCACCTCGCGAAAGTAGGCGCCCTGGGCGGCGAGGCGATCGTGAAGTGGAGAGAGCAGGGCACCCCGGGCCGTTTGGGGTGTCCGGGTCGGGTAGTGCGTCTGATACACCATTCCCAGCATTTCGACGGTGCGCTGCCTTCGGTACTCCGGCTCCACCTGATGAGGGCGGAGCCTGTCGATGTTCATACCGGTGACGTCGACATCGGGACGGCCGTCCACGATCCATTGCGCCACAACCCGGCCGATCCCTCCACCAGTGAGGATCCCGATCGAGTTGAGGCCGGCGGCAACGAAGTAATTGCGCAGCTCCGGAGCCTCTCCCACCACCGGCGATAGGTCCGGGGTGAAGCTCTCCGGGCCGCAAAACAACTTGCGAACCCCGGTCTCGACCGACACCGGCACCCTTCCCATGGCCTTCTCCAGGTAGGGGGCTATCCGGTCCCAGTCCGGGGGGATCTCCCCGAAGGCGAAATCGTCGGGTACCCGATCCAGCATCCACGGCGCGCAGACCGGCTCGAAGAGGCCGATCATCAGTCCGCCGACCTCCTCCCGGTAGTAGCCATAGGAGGCCGGGTCCTCGATGACGGGCCAGTCCCGGGAGATGCCCGGGATCTGTTCGGTGATCAGGTAGTAGTGCTCGGCGGCCTGGAGGGGGATGGTGACACCGTGGGACTCGCCGAGTTGACGGGCCCACATCCCGGCGCAGTTGACCACGTATTCGGCTTCGATGTGGCCGGATTCGGTGTCGACTCCGGTCACCGCGCCGCCCTTCTGGGTGACCGCGGTCACGGCCACACCCTCCAGGATGCGAGCACCCCGGTTCCGGGCACCGGCGGCGAGCGACATGGTGACGTCGACCGGGTTGACTTTCCCGTCACCCTCGACGAGGAAACCGGCGAGGACGTCGTCGATCCGGGCGATCGGGAATGCCTCCGCCACCTCGGTTGGGGAGATCTCGGTGACCTCCACCCCGCAGTGACGGTTGATGGCGGCCACCCTGCGGAACTCCTCCAAGCGATCGGGTGTTGTGGCCAGCTCGATGAACCCAACCGGGGCAAACCCGGTGCCGAGACCGGTCTCCGCCTCGAGGCCGGCGTACAGGTCGCGGGTGTAGCGGCGGAGGGCGGTCGAGGTCTCCGAGGTGGACCCGAAGGTGACCATCAGCCCGGCGGCATGCCAGGTCGTCCCGGAAGTGAGCCGGTTCCGTTCCAGAAGCACCACGTCGCTCCAACCGAGATGGGTTAGGTGATAGGCGACGCTGGCCCCGATCACCCCGCCGCCCATCACCACAACCCGGGCGCGGTCGGGAATCGGTGAGGTGCTCATGCGATTTGGCGGCTCCGGTTATGCGCCGGGGAGGGTAGCCAGGGGCCGGGACGGGACCGACCTCGTAACCTCGCTCCTCATGGCACGTTATGGAATCAAGACCCCCACCCAGCACACGACCTGGGATGTGATGCTGAACGTGTGGAAGGAGGCCGATCAGATCGACATCTTCGAGTCGGCCTGGAACTGGGACCACCTCTACCCGCTCCGTGGTGACCCGCACGGGACATCGCTCGAGGCATGGACCACATTGGCGGCCCTGGCCCAGGCGACAACGCGGATCGGGGTCGGGTGCATGGTGACCGGGATGCATTTCAGGCACCCTGCTATCACCGCCAGCATGTCGGCAACCCTCGACCACATCTCCGGGGGCCGGTCCTATCTCGGGCTCGGCGCAGGATGGTTCGAGTCCGAGGCCGAGGCCAACGGGATCGAGCTCGGCTCGATCGGGGAGCGAATGGATCGCTTCGAGGAGGGGCTCGAGGTGATCGTGTCCCTGCTCACTCAGGAGGTGACCATCTTCGACGGGCGCCACTACCACCTTCGTGAGGCGAGATGCGAGCCGAAGCCGTTGCAGAAGCCGCACCCCCCGATCGTGATCGGGGGCACCGGGCGGAGGCGGACGCTTCGTGCGGTGGCCCGATGGGCACAGATCTGGGACGCACTGAGAGCGGAAGGATCGGAGTGGGCGGAGTTGCGTGAGACGTTGTACGAACATTGCCAGGCGGTCGGCCGTGATCCGGGGGAGATCGCCTGCTCGGTTCACATCAGCTACGGCAGGGACGACGACCCGGCGGCCCTGGCCGACAAGGCTGCGCGACGTTTCGCCGAGGGGGCCGACATGGTCGTGTTCACCATGGCCAGCCCGTATGACCCCTCCATGGTGGAGCCACTGGCCGACGCCTTGATCGCTCGATCGTGACTCCGGCGGTGAGGATGAATCGGTTTCTCGCCGGGTTGCACGGGGGTAGGTAGGTCTTGCCAGAGGGAGGCCGGCTCGGCCTCCGATAGGCCTGCAAAGGAGTACGCATGCAAGACCATCACGCGACTGGGACCTGAACCCCACCCAGACCAAGTGGGAGGGTCGCTGGGAGCAGCTGAAGGGAAAGGCCCGTCAGCTCTGGGGTCAGCTAACCGACGACGACCTCGATGTCGCCGAAGGCAACTATGAGGAGTTCGTCGGCCGCATCCAGGAGAGGACCGGTGAGACCTACGAAGAGATCCAGAAGCGAATCGACGACGACTCGGTCTTCTGATCGAGGTCAATCATCGGTGGCACCTGTGTAGATCTCACGCGGGCCGCGCTGAGTCGCTGGAGCTCGGTCCTCCTTCGCAGGTCAACGACGCTGGATGCGGGTGTGTCTGTAGTGCTTGACTGACCCGAGATGACGTCGACCCGTCGAGCACCGCGATGAGCGGAGCAGTCAGCGCCTTCATCGGGCTTGCCGCGGTCACCGCCGTCGTGGACTGGTGGGCGGTGGTCGGGCTCCGACGCCGGGTTGAGTACTTCGCCAAGCCGGGGGTGATGGTCTGGTTGGTGGCGGCGGCGCTGGCCATCGATGGCGCAGACCCCGTCACGCAGTGGCTCTTTGTCGCCGCGCTGGTGTTCAGCCTCGCTGGCGACGTGTTCCTGATGCTGGAGCGGGAGCGCTTCGTCGCCGGGCTGGGGTCGTTCCTGGTGGCCCACCTCTGCTACGCCGCAGGTCTCGCTGTGGCACCTACGTTCCAGGGAGCTCGACTGGCCATCGGGTACGCGATCGTGGTCGTCCCAGCAATGATCGTGGGGAGGGCCATCGCTTCCTCGGTGCGTCGCGACGCGCCCGGGCTGCTGGCACCGGTTCTGGCCTACATCGCGGTGATCTCGACGATGGTCGCCTTCGCCATCTCCACCGGCAGCGTCCTGGCCATCGCCGGAGCAGGTCTGTTCTATCTGAGCGATGCTCTACTTGCCTGGAGCAGGTTCGTCACGCCACTAGAGGGCGGTGCACTCGCCGTGATCGTCACCTATCACCTCGGGCAAGGTTTGCTGGTTGCCTCACTCCTCTCGTTGTGAGGTGAGGGTCCGGCGCATCCGGCGGCGAGCCTGGCCCTAACCCGACGACTCGTTTCGCTCGAGAAGGAACGGGAAGGTCAGCGCTGGGACGTCAAGGGTCGTTTCCCATTCGAGGACCATGATCCCGAGCAGGTCGGCGGTGTCGGAGTCACCAGCCTGACGGAGGCGGGTCTCGATGGCCCGGCACACCTCGAGCAGCTCATTCATCTTGGTGTCGAGCGCCCTGGCAATCTCGGCGAAGACTGCTGGGTTCTGCGCGCGCAAATGCTGCAGTCCCAGGATCATCTCTCCCAGACCCCCGTCTCCCGCCATTCCGATCAAAACCTATGCGAAAGGCACCGATCGGCACCTGACCATTTCCACTTGGCCGGCACCGACTAGTCCTACGCGATCACCAGGCCCGGGTACCGGGGCGGCCTTTGAAAGGGCCGATGATCTCCGCGGTGATCCAGCCACCGTAGAAACCACTGTCCTGGGGTTGAACTCGCTCCCCATCGACGAGACATTCCACCTTCGACGGATAGAACGCCAGCATGCCGGCAATGGGCTCGAATCCCGGCGATGGTTGCGGATAGCTCCAGGCCACCCGTCTGATCGGCGTTTCGCCGGCCAGATCCCAGTAGTCGGCGCGCCCCTTGAACTCACAGAGTGTGTGGTGCCCATTCGTGGAGAGCAGGCCCATTTCGATGTCATCCGGGGCGAGGTAGAAGACCGGAGGATGGGAGGTCTCCAGGACCCGGATCGACCGGGTCGATTCGGCCACGGTGATGTCCCCTTGGCGAACGAGGATCAGACGGTCGTCGTGTTCCAAACGTGGCGGACGTGGATAGTCCCACACCGATTCGAGGGGTCGGCGGCGGTGGATGGTCATGACCTCTTTTCGTAGCCGAGGGCGGCAACGGATCGGTCCCCGGCTCAGGGAGGCACGTCGGTCGGTCCGGAAGTTCTCCCCCGAGCGACATACCATGCCGGCGTGACCATGGCCCCCGGCCCCGCGGTGGGATCTGGCAGCTACGAGGAGCGGCGAGTCCAGGAGCTTCGGCGCTGGCGGCTACGCGCCAACGGCTTTCTGGCCGGGGCCCTCGTGGTCTTCGTGGCGAGTCACTTCCTCGGTCCAGACGGAGGGATCAACGGGTTCATCCGGGCCGCTTCGGAGGCGGCGCTGATCGGCGGCATTGCCGACTGGTTCGCAGTCACCGCCCTGTTCCGACATCCCTTGGGAATCCCGATCCCGCACACCGCGCTGATCCCACGGAGCAAGGACGAGATCGGGCGGGGCCTCGCCGAGTTCGTGCAACAGAACTTCTTGGACCCCAACAACCTCAGACTGTGGATAACGAATGCCGACATAGCCGGGCGTGTCGGGCTCTGGCTCGATTCCTCGGACCACTCGGCCCTGGCAGCACGGCGGAGCATCGAGACGGCAGCCACCATCGCCGAGTCCCTCGACGACGAAAGGGTGGCTGCGGTGGTCACTCAGACCTCACTCGACTGGATGCGCCAGACTCCGGTCACCCCGCTCATCTCTTTGGTCGTGGATGCCTGGCTGAAGGGCGGCCGGGCGCAGGAATCGATCGAGGCCACGATGCGGGGGATCGAGGTGGTCATTGTCGACAATCTCCCCTACTTCCGGGAGAGTTTCGCCCGCTCCTCGCCATGGTGGGTTCCGGCCTGGGCCGGGGAGATCGTCTTCGAGCGGATCATTGCCTCGTTTCGCATCCTTGTCGAGGAAGTCGCCGCGGACCCAGACCACCCCATCCGCTCCGACATCGAGCGAATGCTCGCTCGCGTGGCGGATGACCTGCGCAACTCTCCCGAGCTGGCCGCCCGAATCGAGGAGTCGAAACTCCGCATTCTCGACTCACCAGAGCTCGCGGCCGCGATTCAATCCCAATGGCAGATCGTCCATGAGAGCCTCGACCGGGCCGCCGCGGAACCAGGCTCGGAGGTCGAACAGCGTCTGGCGGAGCTGATCCAGTGGTGGGCCCGCCGGGTGCTGGAAGACGCCGAGCTGCGGTTGAAGATCGACACCTGGATCGCCCAGGCTGCCGAGCGGCTCGCCCATCAGTGGGACGACGAGGTGATCGGGCTGATCGAGACGACGGTGGCCGGATGGGATGCCACCGAGATCGCCTATCGGCTCGAGCTGCAGCTGGGCAGAGATCTCCAGTTCGTCCGGATCAACGGGACGGTGGTCGGCGCCCTGGCCGGGCTG
>JBFYOJ010000270.1:0-14070 GCA_041303885.1 Acidimicrobiia bacterium
TGACCTTCGAGACCCCTCCTTTGGAGGCCCCATTCGAGATCCTCGGCACTCCGGAGATCGAGCTCACGGTGACCAGCAGCGGCGACTCGGGCATGGTGGCAGCCCGCCTCATCGCCGTCTCCCCGACCGGCGAGGGCCATCTGATCAGCCGGGGCAACCGCAATCTCGTCTTCCCCGCCGGGATGGATCGGCCGGTGGCGATCGAGCCCGGTCAGGCGATCACGACCCGCTTTCGCCTGATGGCCACTTCGGTGGTGCTTCCTGCAGGATGGCGAATCCGTCTCGCCCTCGCAGGCGCCGACTTCCCGGTGGTCTGGCCTCCGGGCGAAAAGGTGACCCTGACCTTCGACCCCGATCGGTCCCGTCTGATCCTCCCCAGCGTGCCGCCGAGAGCGGCGGAGTCCACGATCGATATCCCCTCCTCTCCCCCGCCACCCACCCCACCCGGCTATCGAGACGAGAGCGGCGGTAGTGCCCAGGTGGTCCGGGTGGGTGAGTCGCTGACCTACCGGCGCGATCGGTTCTCCTTCGAGAGAATGCCGGCAAGGGGCGACCTGAGTTATTCCTCGGACGAGACCTGGACCATCATTGTCGAGGACGAAGACCCGGCGTCGACCAGAGTGCGCTCCGATGGCGAAGTGCGCATGGAGAGGCCGGGTTGGTCGGTGGTGACTCGGATGCACCTCGACCTTTCCGCCGACGCCGAGGACTTTCACCTGTCGATCGGGCTCACCGCCCTCCACGACGGCGCGATAGTCTTCTCCAAGACCTGGGAGGATCGCATCCCACGGGAGTGGGCCTGAAGCGTCGTTCAGGTAATCTCCGCTCGTGGAACCGACGCTTCATCGCGACCGCTACGTGGAGCCGTCAGCGTACGCAGAAGAGGTGGAGGGAGTCTTTTGGCGCCAATGGTTCTGCGTCGGTCGGGAGGAGGAGATCCCCGAGCCAGGTGATCACCTGGTCTGCGATGTCGTCGGCGAGTCGGTGCTGGTCACCAGGACCCGGACCGGGGAGTTGTCCGCCTACATCAATCTCTGCCGCCATCGTGGTTCACAGCTGACCGACGCGACCGGAAAGCCTTCGCAACAGGCGATCGGCGCCACAGGTAGGTTCACCGGGTCGATCCAGTGCCCTTACCACGCCTGGACCTACTCATTCGACGGTCATCTGAGAGCGGCGCCCTTTCTCGATGAGTCCGACGGTCTCCGGAAGGAGAACCTCCCACTGCATCACGTGGGAGTCGAGACCTGGGGAGGGTTCGTGTGGATCCATCTAGACCCCGGCAATACCGAGTCGCTCACCGCGCAGTTCCAGGAAGCGGAGGCCTATCTCGCCAACTACCCATTGCGCGATCTGGCCACCGCGGCCCGGATCGTCTACCCGATCGCGTCCAACTGGAAGGCAATAGTCGAGAACTACAACGAGTGCTACCACTGTGGCCCGGTCCATCCCGAGCTGGTCGACCTGGTGCCCGCATTCAGACAGAGGGGTGGTTCCGATCTCGACTGGGAGCAAGGAATCCCGCATCGGGAGGGAGCCTGGACCTTCACCACGAGCGGGACGACCAACAGGCGGCCATTCCCCGGGCTGACCCCGGAAGAACAGGTGCGACACAAAGGACAACTGATCTACCCCAATCTCATGCTGAGTCTGTCCGCCGATCACGTCGCCGCCTTCACGCTCTGGCCACAGGGACCGGCCTCGACAACCGTGGTGTGTGATTTCCTGTTCCACCCGGACGAGACGGTCCGGCCCGACTTCGACCCCTCGGACGCGGTCGACTTCTGGGACATGGTCAACCGCCAGGACTGGAAGATCTGTGAGTCGGTACAAAGAGGAATGACCTCCCGTCGCTTCGCAACCGGGTTCTACGCGCCGATGGAGGACTACTCCATGGACATCCGTCGCTATCTCGACGGATTGATGTGAGCCAATACCGGGTTGCGATCGCCGGCCTGGGCGGCATCGGCAGCGCAGCCGCGTATTGGTCGTCCCGACGTCTCGGTGGGGATGTGCTCGGCATCGAGCAGTTCGAGATGGGACATGTGCGGGGCGGCTCCGAAGATCACAGCCGCATCATTCGCCTCTCCTATCACACCCCTGGTTATGTCGAGCTCGCCAAGGCTGCCTATCAGGCGTGGGAACAGGTGGAGGTCGACTCGGGCGAGCCGCTGGTGCTCCGCACCGGCGGGCTGGACCTCGCCCCGGCCGGCGCATCGATCGGTCTCGACAGCTACCGCTCATCGATGATCTCAGCCGGAGTCCCTTTCGAGGAGCTCGATGCCGACGAGGTGACGCGACGCTGGCCGCAGTGGCGTCTCAGCGATGACGTCACCGCCCTGTTCCAGGAACGATCCGGGATCGCCATGGCGTCTCGGGCCAATGCCACCCATCGGAGACTGGCCATCGCCAACGGGGCCACGCTGGTCGACGGAGCCGAGATCACCGGGGTAGGCGAGCTGGATGGCGAGGTCGTAATCGAGGTCGACGGCCGGGCCCACCGGGCAGCATCCTTGATCATCGCGGCGGGTGCATGGACCAATCGCCTCCTCGAGCAGCTCGGGGTGGTGTTTCCGCTCGAGGTCACGTTGGAGCAGGTCGTCTACATGCATCCGCTCGACCCGCTCTCGTTTCATCCTTCCCGCTTCCCGATCTGGATTTGGATGGACGAGCCCTCGTTCTACGGGTTCCCGATCTTCGGTGAGCCGGCGGTGAAGATCGCCTGGGATCGGTGCGAGATCGTCACCGACCCGGACAGCCGGAGCTTCGAGCCGAGGGGAGACGTGACAATGGGCGTCCAAGACTTCGCTGCAAGGAGACTCCCCGGCGCGTTCGGCGAGGTGAGGTTGGCCAAGACGTGTCTCTACACGCTGCCGCCGGACCGGGACTTCATCATCGACCGCGTCCCGGGCACCGAGAACATCTACGTGGCGATCGGGGCAGGGCATGCGTTCAAGTTCGCCTCGCTGCTCGGGAGGGTTCTCACCGACCTTGCCCTGGACAGCACCACCGACCAAGACATATCTGCTTTCAAGGCGGACCGCCCCATCCTCACAGAGACCGCTCCCACCCGCGCCTACATGGTCTGAGCGCGGCAGCCCGGCCGACCGGCGTCTGTTCGCCCGAGGGAACCAGCTCCGACGGACCCGTCTTGCGCACACCACCGGAGCTCAGCCGAGGGCGAAGCCAGCCGGCAACAACACCTCTCCCACCCGCGAATACATGGTCTGAGCGCGGCGGACCCGGCCGACCAGCGCCTGTTCGCCCGAAGAAATCAGCTCCGACTGACCCCTCCCGCGGTACACCACCGGAGCTCAGCCGAGGGCGAAGCCGGCCGGCATAAACACCGCTCCCACCCGCGCCTACATGGTCTGAGAGCGGCAGCCCGGGCCGACCGAAATGGTCTGACGCAGATCAAGGGGCGCGGTCTCCCGACCGAAACTATCGGTGATGGACACACTCTCCATGAAGCGAGGGCGGGTCGATGCTGCCCGAACGGACGCCGAGCGGGTTGCCGCGCTCAATGAGCTGAGTGCTGCCCTGTATGAGTACGACTCGGTCGAGGCGGTGTCCGTCGCCGACGAGGCCATCGCCATCGCCGATCGCCTTGGCGACCGGCTCTCACGCGCGTGGGCTCTGCACAATCGAGGGTGGGCGTTCAGCGCAATGGGACGTCTGGATGCGGCGCTGGATGACCATCTCTCCGCTCGCGCCCAGTTCGAGATCGAGGGCGACATGCTGGGAGTTGGCAACTGTCTCATGGCAATAGGCGACCTCTACGGAGACGTGGGAGACAACTCGACTGCGTTGGAGTACCTGGATCGAGCTAGGGCCCCTTTGAAGTTGGCCAACGACGAACTTGCAGCGGGTCTGCTGATCAACCTGACCGGCATTGCGGTGAGCCGGGAGGGACGGCACAAAGAGGCGCTCGACCTCTTCGAACAGGCACAGGTCGTCTACAGCGGCCTCGGCGACGAGCTGCGGGTGGGCACAGCGCGAATAAACCAGGGTTACGAGTTGCTGGAACTGGCAGGGGACACCGGCGAGCCCGAACGCGAGGCAATCGTCGACAGAGTCGGCGACCTGGCTGCAGAGATCATCGAGCGCGGAGAGCGTCTCGGCGAGGACGGACGTCATACCAGGGCCTACGGGAAGTCCCTCTTGGCGAAGTTCTACGCTGCCTCGGGTCGGATCGACGAGGCGCTGGCCGTCGGGGCTGCTGCTGAAACCGAGGCGGCCTCAGGTGGGCTGGACCAGCTGTCCATCGAGACGGCTCTGGACCGTGCGGGTTGGATGATGGATGCCGGAATGACAGCCGAAGCATCGGACCTGCTCGATCGAGTAATGGAGACCGGTCGCGCCCAGGACATGCGCCGACTCATCTGCGCGGCCACCGCTCTGCGCGCCGACGTGCTCGAAGCCATGGGCGACCATGCCGGGGCCTTGGCCACATACCGGGAGTTCCATCGGCTCGACGGCGCGCTGCATACCGACCAGGCGGAGAGCAGAGCTCGTCTCATGGCTACTCGATTCCAGGTCGAGCGAGCGCGCCAGGAGGCGGAGTTGGCGCAGATCCGCGTATCCGAACTGGAAGCGCTCGACAACGACAAGCGTGACTTTCTCGCCAGCATCAGCCATGAGCTGAGGACACCGTTGGCCGCAGTGCTCGGGTTCGCCACCGAGCTATCCGAGTCCTGGGACGTCTTCGATCCCGAAGAGGCCCGATCGTTGGTCCGGCTCATCGCCACCCAATCGGTCGACATCTCCAGCATCGTCGACGACCTACTCACCGTGACCAGGCTCGAAGCCGGGACGATGAGCTTTTACCCAACCGAGATCGATGTGGCCGGCCATCTCGCCGACATGGTCGAGACCTCGGGCCGGGAGTCCGGGCGGAGCATCGGATGGGAGGGTGAAGCGCGTGTGTGGGCAGACCCGACCCGGTTGCGACAGATCGTGCGCAACCTCATCACCAACGCCATCCGGTATGGGGGTCAGGACATCGACGTGGCCGTCTCCTCCATCGGGTCGATGACGGTGATCGACGTGAAGGACTCAGGCGGGCCGATTCCCGCTCGACGCGTCTCGACGATGTTCGACCCGTTCGATCACAGCGACAACGGAGGGCGCACCCCGAACTCCGTCGGTCTCGGTCTCGCCGTGGCGAGGAGCCTCGCCAGGATGATGGGTGGAGATCTGACCTACTTCTATGACGACGGTTCGGTATTCCGCCTGGAGCTACCGACCACCGCCTGACTCCGGAGACATCCGGCAGATCAACCGTCTGTTTCGCGGGTCTGATCCGACTTCAACCGTTCTCGGGTGAGTCGAGAGCAAGGTCGGCCGGAGTCGTCACAGCCCAGCAGGCGGCCGCCGACATCGCCTCTGCGGGAACCGGTCCGGGATCGTCTGAAGGGCAGCGAGCGGCGATCTCCGCCGGAAGAGTGCCCGACTGGAGCAGCGGGCAACGGGGGTGGAACCTGCAACCGGAGGGGATCCGGGCCGGGTCCGGGATCTCGCCGGTGAGGATCTGCTGTTCCAGTTCCCTGGTCTCGGGCACCACCGACAGCAAGGCCCTTGTGTAGGGGTGCCTCGGGTCCCCGAGGATCTGCTCGGTCGTGCCCGTTTCGACAATGCGACCCAGGTACATGACCGCCACCCTGTCTGCGATGTTCCAGGCCAACCCGAGGTCGTGCGTGACCACGAGGATCGACAGCCCTGTCTCGTCGACGAGTCTCCTCATCAAGGCAAGGATCTCACCCCGGATCGAGGCGTCCAGGCTGGCCACCGGCTCGTCGGCCAGCAGCAGCCTGGGCTCCATGACCATGGCGCCGGCGATCACCACCCTCTGTCTCTGCCCACCCGATATCTCATGGGGGTAGAGAGGAAAGAACCGCTCGGGCGGTCTCAGACCGGCCCGGGACAGGGCCCCGGCGACCCTCTCGCTCTCGTCACCCGGCTTGCCCTGGATCCGAAGCCCCTCGGCGACGATCTCATACAGCGTCTGTCGTGGGTTGAGCGCCCCGGTCGGGTCCTGGAACACCATCTGGACCGTCGGGTTGTTGAAGATGGTCTGGATCTTCCGTCTCGACTCGCGGTCAGCCGAGTCGCCTTCGACGCGGATCTCTCCTGAGGTCACTTTCTGCAAGCCCTGAATGGCACGGATCAGGGTTGTCTTTCCCGACCCCGATTCCCCGACCAGCGCCAGGACCTCGCCTTGCATCACATGCAACGAGGCGCCGTCGACGGCACGAGCTGCGCCGAAATGGACGTGGAGGTCCTCCACTTCGACGAGCGGAGTCAGACCAGGATGCACGCGGCGCTCCTCCCGACACCGGCACTGCGAAGCTCCGGCTCTGCCAACTGGCACTCGTTCCGGGCCAGGGGGCAGCGAGGGTGAAATGGACAGCCCTGGGGGAGATTTCCCGGAGTCGGAGGGTCGCCTCCCAGACCTGACGGGGCCATACGGGAGGTCTGGTCACCGATGGTGGGAAAGGCTGCTGACAGAGCCGTCGTATAGGGATGAGCGGCGCGCTCGAACACTTCCCAGGCCGGGCCCTCTTCGACGATCCGGCCCGCGTACATGATGGCCAGTCGCTCACAGGCGTAGGTGAGGACGGACAGGTCGTGAGTTATGAACATCAGGGTCAAGTCGCGTTCCTGCTTTAGGTCATCGAGGAGAGCGAGCACCTGGGCCTGGACCATGAGATCCAAGGCAGTGGTGGGTTCGTCTGCAATGAGGAGATGCGGGTCGCAGGCAAGCGCCATGGCGATGAGGACGCGTTGTCGTTGACCCCCCGAAAGCTGATGGGGATACGCGTCGGCGCGCGGTGCAGCCAGCCCCACCCTGTCGAGAAGCCCGACGACGCGCTCGCGGGCTGCGGCCTCGGACGCTGCCGTCTCGTGTATGAGCATCGGCTCGGCTATCTGCTGGCCGACGGTCTGCACCGGGTTCAGCGCATGGAGGGCCCCCTGAAAAATGATCGCCCCCGAAGTCCATCGCAAGGCACGGAGCCCGCCCGGTGAGAGATCGAGGACGTTCTTGCCATCCAGCTCGATCGCCCCGGTGACCTCGGTGCCTGCAGGGAGAAGACGCAGAAGCGCGTTGGCGAGGGTCGATTTTCCGCACCCGGACTCACCGGCCAAACCGAGCGATCCCCCTTTCTCGAGGTCGAAGCTGACTCCCCGCACGGCAGGGACGGCACCACCGTGACCGTGGTAAGTGATGTGCAAGTCCCGCACCGAGAGCAGCGGCTCGGTCATCGCACTCTGCTCAATCTCGGATTTGCGATCTCCTCGAGGGTTCGCCCGATCAGGGTGAAGGCGAGGACCACGAAGAGGATGCCCAGACCCGCGGGGAGGAAGTACCACCAGGCATTGCGGGCAATGGCACCGTTGACGAACGCCTCCTCCAGGGTCTTCCCCCATGAGGCGGCCTGCGGGTCGCCCAAGCCGAGAAAAGACAGAGTGGTCTCGGTGAGGATCGATATCGGGACGGCGAGGGTGGCGTTGGCCAGGATCAGGCCGCTGACGTTGGGGAGGATGTGGTGATTGACGATGTGGGGACCACTGGCTCCGAGCGAGCGGGCACGATCTACGAACAGCCTCTGTTTCACCGTCAACACTTGTGCGCGAAGCAGTCGAGCGGTCGAAGGCCACGAGGTGATCCCGATGACGAAGATTATGTTCCAAACCGAGCGCCCCAAGATCGAGGCGAGCACGATGGCGAGGGGGAGGAATGGGATCACCAGGAACCACTCGGTGATCCGCATCAGAAAGGCATCGAGCTTCCCACCCACGAACCCCGAGACGATCCCGACCACGGATCCGATGAGGATGGTCAGCACCGTCGCCGCCAGTCCGACGAACAGGCTGACCCGGGAGCCCCAGACGAATTGGGCCCACACAGAACGCCTTATGTGATCGGTGCCCAGTGGAGCGAATTCCGCCGGCGTCCCCCATTGGGGATTTCCGGCGGCACGGGAGAACACCGGGCTCAATTCCCGGGCATCGGCGAGAAGAGGGGCGGCCAGCGCCATGAGGACGAACAGGGCCAGGACGGCGAGACCGATCATCCCCTGCCGTGAGCCCCGGAACTGTCTCCACACCCGGGCCGCCGTTGCCCGACGTCGTCGCATGGCGAGAGAGGTCACAGTTCTTCCACCCTCGGATCGAGCCAGCTGTATACGAGATCGGCCACCAGATTGAAGAAGATGACTGCAGCGCTGAACAAGAGGAACAGCCCCTGGAGCATGGGCAGGTCGGGGCCGCGTATCGCGTCTGCGGTGGCCTTGCCCAACCCGGGCCATGAGAACACCGCCTCGACCGCGATGGCACCGGAGAGCACGAACCCGAAGTTGATCGCGGTGAGGGTGACCACCGGGAGCAACGCATTGGGCACGGCATGACGTTTGCGAACCACGGCGTCGCGAAGACCTTTTGCCCGAGCCACCGTCAGGTAGTCCTCGCCCATCACATCGAGGAGCGAGCTCCTCGTCACCAGGGTGTATTCGCCGAGATAAGCGAGGGTGAGGGTGAGGGCAGGGAGGAACATGTGATAGATCTGATCGAGCAGTAGCTCGATGCCTGTCTCACCCGATCCAGCGGTCGCAATGCCTCCCACGGGGAACCACCCCAGGACCACGGCGAACAGAAAGAGAAGGATCATCCCCAACCAGAAGTCGGGCATGGCGTAGAACACCATGGTGCTCGAAGTGATCGTGTGGTCCTTCCATGTGTTGCGGCGCCAGGCGGCGATCACACCCCCGATGGTTCCGATGACTGCCGACAGGACAGCCGAGACCCCGACCAATGCAACGGTGGCGGGGATGGCCGCCACGATCTCATCCCACACTGGCTGCCTGGTCTGATAGGAGATCCCGAGATTGAGCTGGGAGGTCTCACGCAGGTAGAGAGCGAACTGTGTCCATAACGGCTCGTCCAAGCCGAATGACCTGCGCAACTCGTCGATGGTCTCCGTCGGGACGTTCCGCCCCCTGAACATCGAGCCGATTGGATCCTTCTGCACCACCCGGAACAGAAAGAAGTTGAAGACGAGGACGAAGACGAGGGTGAGGACAGACCCCAGCACCTTGCGCGTGACAAGCCTGCCCCGTCCCCGCCCCCTCGATTGTCCGGCGATCAGCCGCTCACTCTCGCTCGTCCTTGGTGGCATTGCGACGCGATGCGAGGAATACGCCTGCGAGGACGATCACACCTGCGGCGATCCCACCCCAGAGCAGCCAGTTGACATCAGAGGCTCCGCCGGCGTCACCGGTCGGCCTGAGCAGCACGTAGCTGGGTGACGAGTTGGTGAACATCACCGGCCCGACCTCCGCAGGTTGCTTGACCCAGCCCTCGAAGGTGTCCGTGCGGTACGCCTGGAGGTCCGGTCCCAGATACATCGGGATGTACACCGCCGCGTCGTGGAGCAGGGTCAACATCTCATGCACGATCTCGACCCGTCGCTCTGGATCGATCTCCTCCTTCTGCTCCAGGTAGAGCTCGTCCCATCGCGGATCGGTCCAGTTGGCGTCGTTGTAGTTGCCTATCTCCGCTGCAGTGAAATAAGACAACATCGGATCGGGATCGACGAACGGCACCCAACCCCAGAAGAAGGTGTCGTAGGTGCCATCGACGATCACCGTGAACAGGGCGTCCTGGTCGTACGCCTCCAGGGTCACGTCGATCCCGATTTCCTCCATCCAGCCCGCCATCAGGTCACCGATGGAACCGGCCAGGTCTCCGTCTGTGTTCACGGCGTGGCGGATGACGATCGGATTCGTGCCATCGGGCATCTCCCGGATCCCGTCGCCGTCGGTGTCTAGGTAGCCGGCGTCGTCGAGCATCTGATTGGCCAGGTCGGGGTCATAGGTGTACTGATCGTCTTCGGGTATCTCAGGGAGCCACTTCGAGAGCGCCGAGGGGCTCATCACCTCGAGGGGCTCTGCAAGGTCGAACCACAGGTCCTCGATGACCGCGGCCCGGTCGATGCCGTGGGCGATCGCCTTCCGGACCTCGACGTCGAGCAGAGCCGGATGTGGCTGGCCTTCGGCCGCTCCCCCATTGATCGCGATCTCGTCGAAGCCTCCCTGTTGCCCGGCGACGACCTCGATGTTCTCTTCGGCCTCGAGCGCATCCCACGAACTGGCCGGGAACCCGTGGGCTGCATCCAGTTCCTCCTGCTGGATGGCGGCCACCATTGCATCGGGATTGTCGAACAGACGGAAGACGATCTGATCGTATGGGGGCTCGCTGCCTTCCCAGCCCCAGTAGTTCGGGTTTGCCTCCATGATCACCGATTGGCCCTTGTTGAACTCGGTGACTACGAACGGGCCACTCCCAACCCCGTCCACCGCCTCGTATTGGGTGGCTGCGTCGTAATCGGTGGCGATCGGCTCCCAAATGTGCTTTGGCACGAGGTACACGTCCATCGTGGGAAGCTTGGGGTCGGGCACGGACGACGTGATCTGGATCGTGCGCTCATCGATCACCGTGGCCACGACGTTCTCCACCGTGGAGTACATGTTGTCCCAACCTTGGTCCCGCCCGGTGTTGATGTTCCACGCCACATCCTCGGCAGTCAGGGGCTCACCGTCTGACCAAAGGAGTCCCTCGCGCAACGTGTACGTGTAGGTGATCCCGGGTTCGACCTCCTCCCAGGACTCGGCCAGACCGGGCTCAGGAGCGAAGTCTTCAGCCGCCTTGTTGGTGAGGGTGGCGTAGTGGATGTTCCACACCTCATAGCTCGGCACCGAGAAGCCCGCAGTCGGGTTGAGGGTGTCCCAGTCCTGGGTCAGACCGACACGCAGGGTGACCTGCTCATCTTCCTCCTGCGCGGAGGCGATGGGGGCAAGGAGCGCCGCGGCCAGCGCGACGATGGGCAGAACGGCGAGACGTCTCATCAGTTTGATTCTCCATTCAACTGCGACCTAGGGAATGTATCCACATCGAATGGCGTCTGGCACGGAATGCACGTGGTTTGTCGTTGCCCGGGGAGATCCGGCTCGGGTAACCTGAATCGTTGTTCAGAAAACCCGCACTCTCCGGGGCGGGGCCTCGAGGGGTGGGGTTACAGTGGATTGGACCCACCGGAGGTTGCCGATTTGATCCGTGAGACCCCGTTTCACCCCAGGACCAGTGCCGCCAACCTGACCGGGTTGTGGAGCCATTGGTCGGGATACCTCGCCACCGACCGGTATCAGATGTCCGACAAGTTCGAGTACTTCGCCATCCGCAACGCCGCCGGCGTGATCGACACCTCGCCCCTCTACAAGTACCGGATCACCGGCCGTGACGCGGAGAGGTTCCTGGCAGGGGTCCTCGCACGCGACATCCGCAAGTGCAGGCCGGGCCAGGCCCATTACACGGTCTGGTGCGACGACGCAGGGTGGGTGGTTGAGGATGGGGTCGTTCTCCGTCTCTCGGAGGACCAATTCCTGCTCACCGCCGCCGAGCCAAACATGGCCTACCTCACCGACCTTTCCGGAGGAATGTCGGTCGACATCGAGGACGTCTCCGACGACTACGGCGCCCTCGCCATCCAGGGTCCCTACGCGCGGGAGATCCTCAGGCAATTGGCGCCCGAGATCGAAGGCATCGGTTACTTCCACCTGACCCCGGCCAAGATCGCCGACGCCCCTGTGACCATCTCCCGCACCGGCTACACCGGTGACCTGGGATACGAGATATGGGTGGAGCGCGACGATGCGGTCAAGACATGGGACGCGCTGTTCGAAATTGCCGCCCCTTACGGTGCGATACCAGCAGGTCAGACCGCCCTGCTCATCACCCGCATCGAGGCCGGCTTGGTCCTCATCGACGTCGACTTCTACTCGGCCAGATATGCCTGGAATGACGATCAGCGCACCACGCCGCACGAGCTGGGACTGGGTTGGATGCTTCGGGACCTGGAAACCGACGACCGCGCTTTCATCGGTCGCAAGGCGATCGAGCGAGAGTTGAGCGACAGCACTTCCCGCTGGAGGACGGTCGGTGTCATGGTCGACTGGGAGGACTGGAACCGGGTTTACGGCGAACGAGGGCTGGTCCCGCCAAAGGATCACACTCCGGAGCACGGCGGGATGATGATCTATGACGAGAATCTGGAGCGGATCGGATATACACCGAGCTTCGTCTATTCACCGATGGCCCAACGCCATGTGGGGATCGCCCGGGTACGACCCGAGCACGCCACGGCCGGCTCCGAGGTCGGGCTCGAGGTCACGATCGACCATCGCTACGAGGTGGTCCGCTCGTATGTGACCCGCCTCCCCTTCTACAACCCGCCGAGAAAGACAGCCTGAGGTAGCGATGGCAGTGAAGAACAAATATGACGCTGTGGTCATCGGCGGCGGGCACAACGGCCTGGTCAACGGGGCCTACCTGGCCAAGGCCGGGCTGAAGACCCTCATCCTGGAGCGTCGACACCTCGTCGGCGGGGCCGCCATCACCGAAGAGCTGCACCCCGGCTTCAGCTTCACCACGTTCTCGTATGCGTTGAGCCTGCTCCGACCCGAGATCATCCACGAGCTGGAACTGACCAAGCACGGGTTCATGCCGATCCTGATGCCGTCCACCTTCGCCCCGATGGAGAACGGCGACTACCTGCTTCTGGGTCAGGACAAGAGTGAGAACCACCACGAGATCTCCCGTCACTCTCCGCACGACGCCGATGCCTACGACGCCTTCGGCCACATGATGGAACAAGTGGTCCACGCCATCCGCCCACTGATGGACTCGATACCCCCCGACATCACCTCGAAGGACCCCGAGGAGCGGGCCCGGATGGCCGCCATCGGTGCCTACCTGGCGGACCTCCCCCCCAACGTCCTCCACGATCTGGTGCGTCTCATGACCGGGTCCGCTGCCGACATCCTCGAGGACTACTTCGAGTCCGACATCCTCCAGGGGCTACTCGCCTCGTCGGGGATCATCGGCACCAAGGTCGGCCCACGCTCTCAGGGCTCGGGCCTGGTCCTGCTCTATCACTCGTTCGGCGAGCACGACGGTGCCTACGGGGCCTGGGCATTTCACAAAGGTGGCAACGGCGGCTTCACCCAGGTCCTTGCCCGTGCCGCAGAGGCCCTCGGCGCAGAGATCCGTCTCGAGTCCCCCGTGGACCATGTCGTCACCAAGAACGGGCGGGCGACCGGTGTCATGCTCGAGGATGGGACCGAGATCGAATCGAAGACCGTGGTGAGTGCGGTCGACCCTCGCCGGACCTTCATGCAACTCGTGGATCCAAGGGAGTTGCCCACCGACCTGGTCGACAATATCCGGCGGTTCAAGTTCCAGGGGACCTCGGCAAAGGTGAACTTCGCCCTCGACGCCAACCCGACGTTTCCCGGTCTGGAGGGCCGCTCCGATCACTATCGGGGCTTCATAAACTTGGGGCCGTCGCTCGACTACCTGGAACGCGCCTTCGACGATGCCAAGTACGGGTGGTACTCACAGCAGCCATACATCGACGGATGCATACAATCCAACGTCGATCCGGACATGGCCCCACCGGGCAAGGCGGTCATGTCGTGTTTCATCCAGTACGCCCCGTACCACCTCAAGGAGGGCGACTGGGACACCGAGCGGGACAGGTTCGGCGACGTGGTGCAGAAGACCTTGGAGGGTTTCTTCCCCGGATTCAGCGACCTGGTGCTGCACCGGGAGGTGGTCACCCCACTGGACATCGAGCGGGTGGTGGGCCTGAGCGAAGGGAACATCTTCGCCGGTGAGTTCCTCGCCCCCCAGATGTTCTTCTTCCGCCCGGCACCGGGCTGGAACCAGTATCGCACCCCGATCGAGGGCTACTACCAATGCGGTTCTGGCACGCACCCAGGCGGGTGCGTCATGGGTGCGCCCGGCAGGTTTGCGTCCCAGCAAATCCTCGCCGACATGTCCAAGAAGAAGAAATGAGGGTCAGGGGCTGTCGATGGTGTCGGTCGATGGCTCGGGCTCCAGCTCCTGATTGATCCCATCGGAGAGATCGACCCATAGCGGGAGCTCGATGACGAACGTGGTCAGGTCGTTCTGGCGCAGGTAGAACAGGTTCCCCCCCATCCGCCGGGTCAGGAG
>JBFYOJ010000271.1:0-9797 GCA_041303885.1 Acidimicrobiia bacterium
TGGATGGCACGGGCATGTGCGGTGGCTGTCGGGTCATCGTCGGTGGCGTCACCCGGTTCGCCTGCGTCGATGGGCCCGAGTTCGATGCCCACGAGGTCGACTTCGAGGTGCTCGCCACCCGCAATCAGGCCTACCGGTCGTTCGAGACCGAGCGATCGGCATGCTCGGTGGAGGCGAAGTGACCGAGCTGTCCCGAAAAGACCGGATGGCCATGGGTCGAACCGAGATGCCTGAGGCCCCAGGCCGCGAGCGAGCGACCAATTTCGCCGAGGTGAACCTTGGCTACACCGATCAGCTGGCCATCCTGGAGGCGAGCCGCTGCCTTCTCTGCCCGACACCGAAGTGCATCGATGGTTGCCCGGTCGGGGTGCGGATCGACGACTTCATCCGGGCAGTGGCCGCCGGCGACTTCGAGAAGGCCGCCGACGTCGTCCGCATGGACAACTCCCTCCCCGCCGTGTGCGGGCGGGTCTGCCCGCAGGAGTCGCAGTGCGAGGGAGCGTGCGTCCTGGCCAAAAAGGACCGTCCGATCGCCATCGGCCATCTGGAACGGTTCGTCGCTGACCGGGCCAGAGAACGATGGCTGACCGAGTCGATCGAGGCGGTCGAATCCTCCGGCAAGTCGGTCGGGGTGGTCGGCAGTGGGCCAGCCGGGCTGGCCTGCGCCTTCGACCTGGCCCGGGCCGGGCACGCGGTCACCGTGTACGAGGCGCTCCACGAGCCGGGGGGAGTGCTGGTCTACGGGATACCGGAGTACCGGTTGCCCAAAGAGGTCGTGGCGGCCGAGGTGGATGCGCTGAAGCGACACGGAGTCAGCTTCGAGATGAACGCCCCGATTGGACGGGCTGAGGGAGTCGACGACCTGTTGGATCGGCACGACGCAGTGTTCATCGGGGTGGGGGCAGGACTGCCTCGTTTCCTCGAAGTCCCCGGGGAGCACTTGGTCGGCGTCTACTCGGCCAACGAGTTCCTGACCAGGGTCAACCTGATGGGCGCCAACTCCCCGGATTCGGAGACACCCGTGCTCGATTTCGTCGGCAAGCGGGTGGCCGTGATCGGGGGGGGCAACACGGCGATGGACGCGGTGCGGACCGCCCTTCGTCTCGGTGCTCGCGACGCAGCCATCTACTACCGGCGGACCGAAGACGAGATGCCGGCCCGGAACGAGGAGATCCGACACGCCCGGGAAGAAGGTGTCCATTTCGAGTTCCTGGTCACACCGATCGAGTTCTTTGGCGACGATGGCTGGCTGCACACGATGCGGCTTCAGCGAATGCGCCTTCAGGCGGTCGAGGGGCAACGGAACCGTCCGGAGCCCATCGAAGGAGCTGTCGTGGACGTGCCGATCGACGTGGTCGTCATCGCCGTCGGCAACGCGCCCAACCCGATGCTGTCCCGGACCCCCGGGCTCACCATGTCAAAGCGCGGGACGATCGTCGCCGACGATGCCACCGGGATGACCGAGAAGAAGGGGGTCTTCGCCGGCGGCGACATCGTCACCGGTGGGGCGACCGTCATCCTGGCCATGGGGGCGGGGCGCAGAGCGGCCGCCTCGATCGACAAATACCTCCACACCGGGGAGTGGGCGCCGCCGGCGGCGTAGTGACGGACGGCTCGGACGTCCGTCACGTGTGGTCGTTCCCGAACCCGAACACGTAGAGGCTTGCCGTGAGGAACGTCAGCCTGATGCTGTCGGTGTCCCTGGATGGCTTCATCGAGGGACCGGGACCAGGCGGACTGGAACAACCGGCCCGCCCCCCACCTGAAACGAGGGTTGACAGGGCTCACTCCACTGAGCCCGGATCACCACAACAGATCTGCGGGACTGAGCTGATCGCCGGCCGCAGGCTCAGCGGGCGAGGACCCGGATCTGGCGGGTGGCCACCAGCAAGGGGTCGAGGTCGGAGCTTCCCTCCTGAGCCAGGAGTTGCATGAACTGCGCCAGACGAGTGTGTCGCTCGGAGCGGGAGGCGGCATAAGCGTCGAGTGCGGCTTCCGGCTCTAGCCCGTTGGATTCGGCCAGTATCCACGCTGCCAGGTCCCGGCGCAGTCTGATCAGGTCGGCCTCCACCGACCGCACCGCCCAGCGGTGCCAGCGGTTGGTGGCGCCCACCTGCGCAACCTGGCGTTCCAGCCAATCGAGGCGGTACCTGTCTCCGATCCGGATGAACAACTCGGCAACATCCACGATGCCACGACGGTGGAGATTGGCGAGCTCGATGATGTCAGGGGCGTGCACCAGTTCGTCGTGGTATACGTGACGGGTAGCGAGATCCTCGCGAATCCCTGCGGCCACCAGCTCGGATATCTGCACTGCTCGATCCTCGCGGAGCGCAACGAAGTCCGGATCGGCGAAACACGCCTCGAGCTCGGCAAAGGCGCGGCGGGCCTCCTCGAGCTCCTCGGGAGTCGGCAGCGGGTCCGACCTCCCGAGGAACCACCTGGTGATCGATTCGACCAGCCAATCGATCGCGTCGAGAAGCACACGACGGACGGCGGGATCCACGGTTGCCCCAACCTGTTCGACGGCACTCCATCGCTCGCCGGCCCCGATCAGGCTATGGGCGAGGCGATAGGCAGGCACAACCTGAGCGCGCGCCGCGCCGGTCTCCATCACCAGTCGATTGACGAATGTGATTCCTTCATCGTTGACCACCCGGTTCGCCAGCACGGTGGCGAGGATCTCACGCCGAAGGGGATGGGCCTCGAGCAGGTGCCCGAGACGCTCCACCACCTTCGCCGGGAAGTAACCGGAGAGATCGGGAAGCATCTCGGGTAGGTCCGGCACATCCGAGCCGATCAGGGCGTTGGTGAGATCATCCTTGGAATAGGCCAACAAGACCGCCAGCTCGGGTCGGGTCAAACCCAGCCCGTCCTTGGAACGCTCCCACATCTCGTCGGTCGACGGAAGCCCTTCGAGATCCCTGTTCAGCAGGCCATGACGCTCGAGAGTCTTCATCAGATCCTCGTATGCCTCGAGGTTCGAGGCCGACCACTCCTCATCCTGGGAGAGAATCAAGGCCTGCTCCCTGTTCCCCTCGAGAACGCGGTCCGTCACGTCCGTGGTGACCTCGGCGATGAGTTTCAGCCGACTCTCGCGGCTCAGCTCACCCCGCTCCTCGGCGACGCCGAGGAGGATCTTGAGGTTCACCTCACGATCCGAGCAGTCGACCCCACCCGAGTTGTCGATGAAGTCCGAGTTGATCCGGCCACCGTGGCGGGCATACTCGATACGGCCCTGCTGGGTGAATCCGAGGTTGCCCCCCTCACCCACCACCGAGCATCGCAGCTCGTCGGCGTTCACCCGGACCCCGTCATTGGCTCGGTCGTGGCATTCGGTGTGCGACTCGAAGCTCGCCTTGACGTATGTGCCGATCCCGCCGTTCCACAGAAGGTCGACCGGAGCACGCAGCACCGCTCCGATCAATTCGTCCGGGGTCAGCGCGGAGGCGTCGGTCTGCAGCGCAAGGCGGATCTCTTCTGTGAGCTCGATCCTCTTCTCGCTCCGGCTCCAGACTCCGCCCCCCTCGGAGATGACACTCCGGTCGTAGTCCTGCCAGCTCGACTGGGTCAGTGAGAAGAGCCTCTGCCGCTCCCTGAAGCCGGCAGCCGCATCCGGCGTGGGATCGATGAAGATGTCACGGTGATCGAAGGCTGCGACTACCCGCATGAGGTCGGAGCGAAGCATCCCGTTCCCGAACACGTCACCCGACATGTCCCCTACCCCCACCACCGTGATCGGATGGGTGTCGACATCGAGGGACATGTCGAGGAAATGCCTTCTGACGGACTCCCAGGCCCCGCGGGCTGTGATCCCCAGAGCCTTGTGGTCGTATCCCGCCGAGCCGCCCGAAGCGAATGCGTCACCGAGCCAGAACCCGTATTCGGCGGCGATCCGGTTGGCCGTATCAGAGAAAGTCGCGGTGCCTCGATCCGCGGCTACTACCAGATACACATCGTCGTTGTCATGGCAGAGCACATTTGGCGGAGGCACCACCTCGCCACCGACGAGGTTGTCGGTCACATCGAGCAACCCCCTGATGAAGGTGTCGTAGGCCCCACCGACCTCGGCGCGAACATCTCCACCGTCAGGGGCGCGGCGCAGGACAAAGCCGCCCTTCGCCCCGGTCGGGACGATCACCGCGTTCTTGGTGATCTGGGCTTTCATCAGCCCGAGCACCTCCGCCCGGTAATCCTCACGCCGATCCGACCAACGGATACCTCCTCGAGCGATTGGCCCACCCCGCAGGTGGATGCCTTCGACATGGCGGGCGTAGACGAAGGTCTCGTAGAGGGGAACCGGCTCGGGCATGTCGGGCACCCCGGCCGACCACAGCTTGAGGCTCAAGGACTGCCTGTTCGGCCGGTAGGCGTTAGTGCGAACCGTTGCCATGATCAGCTCGAGAAAGCCGCGCAGGATCCGGTCTTCGTCGAGTGATGCCACCTGCTCGAGATCGGCGAGGATCGATGCAGCGATCTGCTCCGTTTTTGCCGCTGACCGCCCGGGGTCGAATCGAGTTTCGAACAGCGTCACCAACTGCTCGGCGATCAGCGGGTGCGCGGTCAGGGTGTCGTTTACGTAGCCCTCGGTGAATGCAGTGCTCACCCTTTGCCGGTAGGTGCGGTAGACGCGCAGGATGCCGATCTGATCGTGGGTGAGCCGGGCGAGCACAATGAGGCGATCCAACGAGTCGTGCTCGATCTGCCCCTTGAGACCGGCTTCGATGGCCGCGACGAGACGGGAGCCACATCGGTCCAGGTCGAGCTCCTGGCCATCCGGCCCCAACACGCCGATGTCATGGATGAACATCCCATCGTCTTCACCTCCGACGCGGGTTGGGACCTCCTCGACGACGCGAAGGCCGAGAGCTTCGAGAACCGGCAGGATCTCCGACAGCTCCAGTTTCCCGTTGCGGCTGTACACCGCGACCCGAGTGAGGCCACCGTCGCCATCTTCGTTCTGGAGGCCAACAGCCAGCCGCTCATCCGCCTTGCTGAACGAGTCCAACTGGAGGATGTCCCCGGCGCAAACCGCGAGGTTCGTCGACGTCTTGTAATACTCGGGAAGCCGGGGCGACCACCGTCTGACCAGGTCGGCGCCGCCATCGTCGAGAAGCTCGCGCACGCGCTCGTCCCACGTGCGTGACATCTCGACGACCGCCTGCTGCAACTCGTCGAAGGCGACATCCGGGACCGCCCTGTCGCCCATCCACACCGTGAAGTGGATCCTGGCCAGGCCTTCCTCACCCAGAGATAGCTGGTAATCGATGGACGATCCCTGGTAACGATCCAGGAACATCGTCTGCAGCTGTCTCCGCAATGTCGCGTTGAACCTGTCCCGCGGCATCACGACCATCAAGGACACGCTGCGGCTGAGAAGGTCTGGAGAGACGAACAACCGCACATGCTCCCTGCGCTCGATGGCCAGCAAGCCTTGGACTGTCGTCCGGATCGCCTCGACGGGCATGGACCAGAGCTCGGACTTGGGAAAGCTGTTGAAGATCTGGATCACTCCCCGATAGTCGTGAGAGCCCTGGACGAGATCCGCCGCCTCCAGGACCGCGGCCAGCTTTCCCCTGAGAATCGGTATCGACGCCGACTCGGCCATCAAAGCCCGCGAGGTGAACAGGCCGATCATCCGCGCCTCGCCCACCACCTCGCTGTTCGGCCCGATCTTGCGGACTCCGACGTAGTCCATGCGGGCAGGGCGATGAACCGTCGACAGTCGGTTGGTCTTCGCGACGACCAGCAGGAACCCCTCCGAATAGCGCTGCTGCAGGTCGGCAGGGAGGTCGGCGATCGGCACCGGTGACGCGTATTTCGAGCTTCCGGCGTCGGAGAGGATGCCAAGACCCGAGCCGGGAACCACCCCGAGACACTGCTTTCCGTCGATGTCCACGATCGAGTACTCGCGGTAACCGAGGAACACGAAGTTCAGGTCTTTCAGCCACTCCAGGAAGGCGACAGCCTCAGTGGCCTCCCTCGCCTCGTAGCGTCTCTCGCCCTGGCGTGCGAAATCGATCATCCGATCGACCGCACCGAGCATCGGGCCGAAGTCCCTGACCGCGAGCCGCACATCCTCCAGGACGGAGGTGATACGAGCTTCGAGCCGCCTGCACTCCTCGTCCTCGAGGGTGCTCTCCAGCACATAATGCTGCACCGAGTCGTGCGTCTCGCTGGTGCGGGCGTGGCCTACGTCGAGCAGCCGGCCTTCATCGTCCCGCACGGTGCCGATCACGGTGTGCACGTCGAGGGTGATCTCATGGCCGGATGCCTCGATCGCTGCCCGAATCGAGTCGACCAGGAATGGCGAGTCGTCGACTGCGATGTCAACCACGGTCCGACCGGGGTCGAAGCCATCGGTGGCGGCCCTCGGGTTGAACACCCGTACCGCGATCTCGCCGCGAGGGCGGACAGCCATGAACTGGAAGACACTGCGCAGTTCGGCGAAGACCTCATCGCCGGAGAACTCGGCCAGTTGCTCCTCAGGGATGCGACGGATGTAGGCCTGGGAGAACTCGGCCAGGGCGGGCTCGAGCTGTTCGCTCGGCTTCAGATCCATGTCCGGTCCACTCCCTCATTCAACCGTTGGCATCCGGCTACATCCAATGAAAGGTCAGATGGCGACCGCTGGAATCGAAGCCAACGACCCTGGCTCAAGCTACGCGGTCGACCCAATCAGCGATGCGGCCGACGAACTCCGAACTGGGTGGTCCCGTCCCGGTGGACACCGAACCTGCGGACCAGGGCAGGACAACATGCGATTCAGGACAGCGGCTATACCCTGCGGCCATGGCGGTAAGCCGAAGTCGCAAGGCGAGAAGCGCCCGAAGACGCAAACGGCGGATGGAGCGCGTCGAGCACGACCTCAGCGACGAGCAGTGGGAGGCGCTCAAGACGGCCTGGGGTGGCTGCGCCTACTGCCGAGCGGCCGACAAGCCGCTCCAGCGCGACTGCGTGCTGGCGCTCTCCCGTGGCGGGCGTTACACCCTCAACAACATCGCTCCGGCCTGCGCCTCCTGCAACGCCAGCAAGGGAAACGACGAAGTCACCAGTTGGCTTCGGCGCAGACGGCTCGACGAGAGCGGCTTTCTGATGCGTCACCTCGAGATCAATGGAGCGCTCGCCCTGCGGTTCCCCGAAGCCGCCGGAAACGGTGGTGGCGAAGACGTGATCTGAACTCACTGACATGGTGTGGTGAGCGCAATCATGCGATGCGGTCGATCCAGTCGCTCAGATGCCCGATGACCTCGCCGCGATTGGTCTCGTTGAGCACCTCATGCCGAGCACCGGGGTACAGATGGACGGTGACATCACTGGTGGACATGTCGCGGACCGCCTGAAGAGAGCGTTCGTACGGCACGAACGGGTCCTCGGTTCCGTGGAGCATCAACACAGGCATCGTGAGTCGTCCGACGCCCCGCTGAAACCGGTCGAGGGCCACTACCTCGGCCTCGAGCAACCCGCGTTTGTACTGGCCGTGATAGACCATCGGGTCGGCCGCGTACGAGGCGCCCACCTCCGGATCACGAGATAGCGCGGTCGGATCGAACGGGATGTGAGGGAGCTCGGGCTGGGCCAGGACATCGCGAGCCCACTGCCAGTCGCCGATGACCGCTCCACAGAACGCCACACCAGCAACCTCGTCGGGCCAACGCTGGGCGAGCCGCCCGGCCAGCAATCCACCCATCGAATGGCCCACCAGGACGACCGGGAGTCTTGAGTGATCGCCGCGGGCAATCCCGACCAGAGCGTGAAGGTCCTCGACGACATGCTCGAAATCGGTGATCAGGGCCCGTTCACCATCGGAACGGCCATGACCGAGATGATCGTCGGCATACACCACCGCCCCTCGCCCGTTCAGTGCGGCCGCCACGTGGCTGTAACGGCCCCCATGCTCTCCATAACCATGAACCAGCAGGACGATTCGAACCGGCACTCCCCCCGAATCCCAGCGCCGGTAGAAGACCCGGCCTTCCGTTCCCTGAAAAAACGCCTCAGACACGCAGATCAACCTCCCGTGGTGCAACCACCTGGGAGGATCGTCCCATGTCAGGCGAAACGATCCGTCGCTTTCACCAGTGCATCCACGTGTTCGACCTCGAAGGCCGAGTGCCCCGAGGCGGGATTGATGGTCAGCTCACTCCTCGGCCAGGCCTTGTGCAGTTCCCAGGCGTTCTTGAGAGGACAGACCACGTCGTATCGGCCCTGCACGATCACGCCGGGAATGTCTTTGATGCGATGTGCGTCGCGCAAGAGTTGGCCCTCGACCTCGAAGAAGCCGCCGTTGACGAAGTAATGATTCTCGATGCGGGCAAATGCCAGGGCGAACTCGGGATCCTCGTGAGCCTTGACGAAATCCTCATCAACGTGCAGGTAGCTCGTCGCCCCCTCCCACACGCTCCACGAGCGTGCAGCCGAGAGGCGGACCTCCTCATCATCGGAGGTAAGGCGCCGGTTGAAAGCAGAGATCAGATCGTGTCGTTCCACGATCGGGATTGCCTCGAGGTAGGCCTCCCACGCGTCGGGGAACATGTGGGATGCCCCTTCCTGGTAGAACCACTCCAACTCCCAGCGCCGCAGCATGAATATGCCGCGTAGCACGAGTTCGGTGACCCGTTCCGGGTTCGTCTCGGAATAGGCCAGCGCCAGTCGAACCCCAGGATCCGCCGAACACCTGCCAGCGCTCGATCCCCAGCCTCCCGCGCAGCTTCTCGATGTCGGCGACCAGATGCCACGTCGTGTTGTCGACAAGGTCCGCATGTGGCGTCGAGCGGCCGGCGCCGCGCTGGTCGAACAACACGATGCGATATCTGTCCGGGTCGTGGAAACGCCGCATCTTCTCGCTGCAACCGGCGCCCGGGCCACCGTGGAGCATCACCACAGGCTTTCCGTCGGGATTGCCGCACTGCTCGAAGTAGATGGTGTGACGATCATCGACCTGCAGTGTGTCACTGTCGAATGGCTCGATCTCGGGGTACAGCTCGCGCAGCGAGACCGGGCTCTGGGTCTCGGTCGTGGTCATTAGGGTCCTTTCGATTCGCCACACCATTCTCCTTCGGTTCCCGGGCGCTCGCCATCCTCCCGATCGGGCTAGCCGACGGGAGCCGAAGGACGATGAGCGGCACTGGGCGCATCATCGGGAGGCGCAGAATGTCCGACGAGCGCAAACGACCGGCGCGGGTTCCTCCACGGTGGTTCGTGCTGGCCGCCTGGTACACGCATCGCGGCTTGTACCGGATAACCGGTGGAAGACTCGGACTGTGGCGCCCGGCTGCCAAGCGCTGGGGCACCATGTGGCTCACGACCATCGGTCGCCGCGCCGGTCGAGAGCGCAGCGTGATGCTCGGCTACTACGAGGACCGCCCGAATCTGGTGACCATGGCGATGAACGGCTGGGCCGACGATGAGCCCAAGTGGTGGCTCAACCTCCAGGCGCATCCGATGGCCAGAGTCGACCTCACCGACGGGCGGCGCACCGTCCGAGGTCGGGCCGCCGAGGGGGCGGAACGATCACGGCTGTGGGACCGGTGGCGCGAGATAGACGAGAACCTGGAGGCACTCGCCTCGCTCCGATCTGGCGAGACCGCAGTCGTGATCCTCGAACCGTGTTCCGAGTAGTCGGAAGACTGATATCCCGAACCCGTGCCGTCGGACCCAGGATCTTCAGGGAGAACCTGGTCCAGGTCGGCCGTGGACCGCCCTCGCATCACTCACCCTGGTAGGTCAAAGCCAGCCCCGAAGCAGTACGTAAGCAACCGTCACGGATGTCGGGCCGCCTCAGGCAGTGCCGAGCT
>JBFYOJ010000272.1:0-18623 GCA_041303885.1 Acidimicrobiia bacterium
GAGGCCGGGTTGGGCGACGGGGCTGTCCGGAGCCGGCTCGCCTCTCTGGTTGCCCCCGCCGAGGCGCTCTTCCTCGACGCGCAGATCGAGGCCGAGTTGGGGGAGCTCGACGAAGAGGAGAGACTCGAGTTGCTGGACTCGATCGGTCAGGACGAACCAGGGCTGCATGCGGTGATACGGGCGGCCTACCGGGCACTCGGACTGCAGAGCTTCCTCACCGCGGGGGAGAAGGAGGCGAGGGCATGGACCATCCGCTCTGGCTCCACCGCACCCGAAGCCGCGGGTGTGATCCACACCGACTTCCAGCGAGGGTTCATCGCGGCCGAGGTCATCGACTTCGATCGTCTCGTCGATACAGGTTCCTGGGCTGCGGCCCGGGCCAAGGGCCTGGTTCGAACCGAGGGAAAGTCGTACGTCATGCGTCGCAACGACGTGGTCGAGTTCCGGTTCAACGTCTGACCGAGCAGTGACCATGTCGGGGCGAGGACGTCGTATCATGTCCGCAGCCATCGACACCGAATGGGAGAGCCCCTTTTGTGAGGGGGCGCCGAAGGGGCAACACCTCCCCGGAAACTCTCAGGCACTTGGACCATTCGGTTAGGCGCCGCTGAAGGCGACGACAGCGGGGGAGGGCTTCGACCGTAGGAGAGAGATGCCCAACCCACAGGAGCGGTTCGCAGACCGTCACATCGGGCCCCGGCCCGACGACATCGACAAGATGCTGGCCACGATCGGTGTCGCCAGTCTCGACGACCTGGTCGCGGAGACGGTCCCGGGCTCGATCCTGGACACCACGCTCGATCTTCCCGAGGCCCTGTCCGAGCAGGAGACGATTGCCGCCATTGGCAGGCTCGCCGCCCGGAACACTGTGCTGACCTCGCTGATCGGGCTGGGCTATCACGACACGATCACCCCGCCGGTGATCAAGCGCAATGTCCTGGAGAGCCCTTCGTGGTACACCGCCTACACGCCGTACCAACCAGAGATCTCACAGGGGCGGTTGGAGGCCCTTCTCAACTTCCAGACCATGGTCTCCGAACTTGCCGGCATGGAGATCGCCAATGCCTCCCTACTCGACGAGCCGACCGCTGCTGCAGAGGCGATGGCCATGTGCAGGCGTCTTGCCGGCGGCGATCGCAATGTCTTCTACGTGGACGACGACTGTCATCTTCCGACCATCGCGGTCGTCAGGACACGGGCCGAAGCGGCCGGCATCGAGGTTCGGTTGCTGTCGGAAGGGTTCGACGGCGCGGCAGCATTCGGGCTGCTGCTCCAATACCCGGGGTCCTCGGGCTCGATCGTCGACCACCGCGAGCTGGTCGGCGAGGCGCAAGACGCCGGGGTGGTGGTGGCGGTGGCCGCCGACCTGCTCGCAATGACCCTCCTCGCCCCTCCGGGAGAGTGGGGGGCTGACATCGTGATCGGCTCCGCCCAGCGGTTCGGCGTCCCTCTCGGCTACGGAGGCCCTCACGCGGCCTATATCGCCACGAGAGAGGCCCACGTCCGTTCCCTTCCCGGTCGACTGGTCGGGGTCTCGAAGGACAGCGCCGGGCGTGTCGCCTATCGGCTTGCTCTGCAAACTCGAGAGCAGCACATTCGTCGGGAGAAGGCCACGTCCAATCTCTGCACGGCACAGGTGCTGCTGGCAGTGATCGCCGGTCTCTACGGGTGCTGGCACGGCCCCGAGGGCCTCGAGAACATCGCCAACGAGGTCCATCGCCTGACCCGGCTCCTTGCCGCGTCCCTGGTCGCAGCGGGGTACCGACTCGTCAACGACACCTTCTTCGACACCATCACAGTGGAGACGCCGGGTCGAGCCGGAGAGATCCTTGCCTCCGCCCTGGAAGCCGGGCTCAACCTCGGGTACGTCGATGGCGACCGCGTTCGGGTCGCGCTCGACGAGACCACGACCGAGGGAACCGTCGAATCCGTCCTGTCGGCTTTCGGTGCGGAGCGGGGCGACGCAACGGACTTCCGGGCCCTTCCCCAGGAACTGGGTCGTCGCTCGGAGTTCATGACCCACCCGGTCTTCGCACTTCACCGATCAGAGCACGCAATGCTCCGCTATCTGCGCCGGCTCGCCGACCGGGACCTCGCTCTCGACCGCACCATGATCCCGCTCGGCTCGTGCACTCTGAAGCTCAATGCCACCACGGAGATGGTGCCGATCACCTGGCCCGAGTTCGCCGGGATCCACCCTTATGTCCCCGATGACCAGGCAGCGGGGTATCTCGAGTTGATCGAGGGCCTGTCCGAGTATCTCTGCCGGGTGACCGGGTACGACGCTGTCTCGCTGCAGCCGAACGCCGGAGCTCAGGGGGAGTTCGCCGGCCTCCTCGCGATCCGGGCATATCACAGGTCACGCGGAGAAGGCCGGCGTGACGTCTGCCTCATTCCGTCCTCGGCACACGGGACCAACGCCGCATCGGCGGCCATGGCCGGGATGAAGGTGGTGGTGATCGCCACAGACGACGCCGGGAACGTCGACCTGGTCGATCTCGAGGCCAAGGCGTCGGAGAATGCCGACCGGCTCGGTGCGGCGATGATCACGTATCCCTCGACCCACGGGGTATTCGAGGAAGGCGTGCGCGATCTCATCGAAATCGTGCATCGACACGGCGGGCAGGTCTACGTCGACGGTGCGAACCTCAACGCCCTGGTCGGCCTGGCCCGACCGGCCGACTTCGGGGCCGACGTTGGGCATCTCAACCTTCACAAGACTTTCACGATCCCTCACGGCGGCGGCGGGCCGGGTGTCGGCCCGGTCGGAGCCAAAGCTCATCTCGCTCCCTTTCTGCCCAATCACCCGCTCAACGAGCATGCGGGCCCGGCGACAGGTGTGGGGCCGGTGTCAGGCGCCCCGTTCGGGTCGGCCGGGATCCTGGTGATCCCCTACGCCTACCTGCGGCTGATGGGGCCGGATGGCCTGCGAAGGGCGAGCAAGGTGGCCATCCTCTCTGCGAACTACGTCGCTCGTCGTCTCGATCCCTATTTCCCGGTGCTGTACACGGGCGAGAACGGACGGGTGGCCCATGAGGCGATCGTCGACGTCCGGCCGATGGCCAAGGCTACCGGCGTCGGAGCCGAGGACGTCGCCAAGCGTCTGGCCGACTACGGGTTCCATGCTCCCACGCTCTCGTTCCCGGTCCCCGGGACCCTCATGATCGAGCCGACCGAATCCGAGAGCCTCGAGGAGCTGGATCGCTTCTGTGAGGCAATGATTGCCATCCACGGGGAGGTATCCCGGATCGAATCGGGTGAATGGGACAGGGAGGACAATCCCGTGAAGAACTCGCCACACGCGGCAGGAGACGTCGTTTCCGATGATTGGCGGCACAGTTACCCACGCGAGGTGGCGGCCTATCCGGTCGCCTCGCTCGCGGCAGACAAGTACTGGCCACCGGTGAGCCGGATCGACGGCCCAGGAGGCGATCGCCACCTGTTCTGCTCCTGTCCTCCGCTTGACGCGTACGCTTGAATCTCCACTTGACTTTCCCCGGGCCAATGGGATCGTGATGTTCAGCACTGAGGCGGGCAGGGACGCAGAGAAGACGGTGTCACGGTGAATTTCACCGGTCAGGTAAGGGTTCCGGAAATCGACCATCCGGGCGTGCCGGCCACGATCCTGGTCGAGGACGACCAAATCGAGGTGTTCCTCGAAGGGGAATCGCTCGGCCGGTGGTCGCTCTACGACGTGCATGCATCCCGGCTGGTGTCGGCCGCGTTCTCGCTGTCCCTCGCTGACGAAGAGATCACATTCATCGCAGACGAGCCGGTCGATTTCGCCTACAAGGGTGTCGACCACATGGCGGAGGTTTGGGCCCGCTACAAGTCCATGACCATGCCGCGTAGGGTGGTGGCGGTCGGGCGATCGAGGAGAGGCACCACCGCTCCCAGGATCAGCGAGTTGCGCGAGGCAATGGTGCAGAACCTGGAGGCCGCCGGGCGTGGCGTGCCACGGCTGGCCCCAATCGAGACTCTCCGTCAACCGGCCTTCCCTCAGGCCCCTCCGGTGGAAGAGGTCGCGCCGGCATCCGGCGAGCCGATGGTGCCTGCAACTCCCGAGCCGGTCATCCCACGGCAGACCGAGCCGCCGTTCCGCCCATCCTCACCAGAGACGAGACCCCAACCCGCCCCGGAGGCGAAAGAGCCATCGGTCACCGAGGAAGTGGCATCTCCACCGCCGGCACCGGCTCCGCCGAGCCGGCTGCGGCCAGGGCCCGGCCTGCTCGCTCGTCGAGTGACCCCGCCCGACGACGAGGTCGAGGAGGCCGAGCCGATCTTCGCGAGGCCCGGGGACAAAGCTCCTGTGTTCCGGTCACCATGGGACGAGCCGACCGAGGCCGCGGACCTCGAGCCAGTCTCGGTGCAAGAACCCGACCTCGAGCCCGTACTCGACGAGCCACCTATGCCTGTGTTCGAGCCGGAGCCGGTGGCTGCACAGCCTCCGGCGCCCATCTTCGAGCCCGAGCCCGTGCTCGAGAAGCCGGAGATGCCGGAGCCGGTCGTGGAGCCGCCGGCAGCCGTCGCTCCTGCCGCCTCCGCCGAGGTCCCCGAGCTGGTCAAAGAACTGCTTGGGACCTCCTCGGATGAGGGCGGCGAGGAAGGAGCTCGCGACCTGGTCGTTGACCTGGGGCACTATGAGGGACGTCGCCAGGCCGGGCCTGAGGAAGGGCCGATGGCGTCACCCGCCAAGGAACCTGTGATGACCGGGGCGCCTCCCGAGGCGTCGGAGAAGAGCGGTCTGCTCGGTGCGGTTCGCTCGGCGTTCGCCAGGAACAAAGTCCCCCACGAGCACGAGTTCGTCGAAGCACCGGGTGGGATCGGGATCGTCCGGCAGATCTGCGCCGAATGTGGCTATATATCGATCGGCGTCTCGGACTGAGCAGCACCGACTGATCGCCTCGGTATGACTATCCGGTGCCGCTCTTGAGCACCATCGTGATGGTTGCCACTATGAGCAGGACGGTGCTGATCGCCCCCCAGATCGCGGCCCTCTTCCCTTCGGCTGCGGCGCCGTCCCGGTCACCCGCCTCGATCGCGGCGATCAACTTCCTGCCTCCGGGGGCGTGGACGGCCATGGCTATGACCGCGGTGGCCACCACCACCCCGAGCCCGACCGAAACGAAGGCATCTGCCCAGTCGTACTCGTCGCTCGAGAGGACCAACCCGACGCCGGTGAGGGCGGTGAGGATCGCCACCGGGTTGAAGTACCTGGTTCCCGCGGCATCGAGGGCCCGCGCCCATCCGAGTGACGCCTCGGTGCCTGCCCGGGCCAACCGGGGGCCGAGGAATGCGCCGAGGAACCCGCCGCCGACCCAGGCCGCAGCGGACAGGACGTGTATCACGAGCAGGAATTCGCCCAAGTGCCTCCAAAAGGTCGGCGGAAGCTAGCACGATCCTGACGACCGACCACGGGTACCCTCCGCGGGTGATCCCCATTGTCAGACCGGTGATCCTCTCCGGAGGAGCAGGCACCAGGCTCTGGCCCCTCTCCACAGAGAGACGCCCCAAGCAATTCCTCGACCTGCTCGGCGAGCCCCTCTTCGAGGCGACCCTGACGCGACTTCGCGGAGTCGAGGGGGTGAGACCGGCGACGGTCGTGACGGGAGCCGACCACCTATCGGCTGTAGAAGAGGTTGCGAAGAGTGCGTCGGTCGGCTTGGACACGATCGTGATCGAGCCTGTCGGGCGCAACACCGCACCCGCCGTTGTCGCGGCTGCTCTCATCTCGGATCCGGAGGACATCCTGGTCGTCCTCCCCTCGGATCACACGATTGGGGATCCCGCGGCATTTCGGTCCGCCATGGAACGGGCCATCTCCATCGCAGCCGGCGGGGCACTGGTCGTCTTCGGGACGAAACCGACCCGGCCCGAGACCGGTTATGGGTACATCGAGATGGGAGAGCCACTGGAGTCAGGGTTCCGGGTGGCTCGCTTCAAGGAGAAGCCGGACGTCGCAGAGGCGGAGAAGCTGTTTGAGGAAGGGCGGCACCTGTGGAATTGCGGGATGTTCGTGTTCACTGCACGCCGGCTCCTCGAGGAAACCCGCCAACACGATCCGGATCTGGTCGAACGGGTCGCGGCATCGGTCCCTCCCGAACGATCGGGTCGGTTGTTCCTTGCCCCATCGTTCGCCGAGGTGACCCCGATCTCCATCGACCACGCTGTGATGGAGAAGACGGACCGTGCCGTGGTCATCCCCATCGATGTCGGGTGGAGTGACGTCGGCTCCTGGCAGTCCATGTGGGAGCTGAGCGAGCACGACAAGGCGGGAAACGTCCTCTTGGGCAATGTCACCGCCATCGATGTGAACGACTCCTATGTGCTGGCAGGCTCGAGGATGGTGGCGATCGCCGGCGTCGAAGGGCTGGTCGTCATCGAGACCCCTCATGCCGTCCTCGTCCTTCCTCGCGACAGGGCTCAGCTCGTCCGCGACCTCGTGGCGCGCTCTGCCACAGACCGGGCGTCTGATTGAAGCTTCGGCGTTCCCCTCCATACCATCGTTGCCGATGAGGAGCCTGGTGTTCGTGGTCTCGATTGCCTTCCTGGTCGCCGCGTGTGTCGGGCGCCCTCCTGCCGATGCAACCGGGGAAGAGGTCTACCTCCAGCTTTGTGCCACGTGTCATGGGGACCAGTATCAGGGAGGGCTGGGCCCGGCGCTGGGGGCAGGCTCCGATTCCGCCGATCTGCCGGACGAGTTCCTCCGGGTGAGCATCACCCAGGGACGCGGTCGAATGCCGTCCTTCGAGTCCTCGCTGAGCGACGATCAGGTCGATCGCCTGATCACGCATCTCCGTGAGGTCCAGGCGAGGTGAGCGCCCTCCTCGAGGCCCTCGAGTTGCACCCGGTTCGAATCCCGATGAGGCACAGGTTCCGCAGGGTGGATCACCGGGAGGCGGTTCTCATCAGGGGACCTTCTGGCTGGGGTGAGTTCTCGCCCTTCCCCGACTACCCGCCCCGGATCACCACCCGATGGCTGGCCTCCGCCCTCGAGGCGGCCTGCAGCGAGCTCCCTGAGCCGGGTCGCCGAACGATCCCGATAAACGTGACCGTCCCTGCCGTTACGCCGGAAGTCGCGGTCGGGCTGGTGCTCGAATCAGGCGCCACGACGGCGAAGGTCAAGGTTGGGGAGCCCGGTCAGAGCGCGGGTGAGGACGAGAGTCGGCTGGCGGCAGTGAGGGAGGCAATGGGGCCTGCCGGCAAGATAAGGATCGACGTGAACGCGTCCTGGGACCTCGACACCGCGACCGAGCGTCTCGCCTCGCTCTCCCGATTCGACCTGGAGTACGTCGAACAGCCGGTGCCGACGCTCGAGGAGATGGTCGAGTTGAGGCGACGGACCGCTGTGCCCCTTGCCGCCGATGAACTGGTTCGTATGCGACCCGACCCGCTGGAAGTGGCGGAGATGGGCGCGGCCGACATCCTGGTGGTGAAGGTCCAGCCACTTGGTGGCGTGTCCCGGACCCTCGACATCGCAGCCCGGGCCGGGATCCCGGTCGTCGTGTCCTCGGCCCTGGAGACCTCGATCGGCATCTACTCGGGTCTGCTGGTGGCCTCACTGCTCCCTCAGCTCCCCTATGCGTGTGGTCTGGGGACCGTTGCCTTGCTCGAAGGTGATCCCACACGCGCCCCACTGGTCTCCATGAGCGGGGAGCTCGAAGTGCGCCGACCCGAGCCCGACCCGGACCTGCTGGCGAGGTGGCGGCCCGACCGCGACCGGGCCGCGGAGATGCTGCGTAAGGTCCGGTCGGCTGCCCTAGTTCTGACATGACCCAACCCAACCCGAGCACCGCCCAGGCACGGACCATCGTCGACGAGCTCCATCGGCATGGCGCCGACTATGTAGTCATCTCACCCGGCTCGAGGTCTGCTGCCCTGGCGATCGCCTTCGACCAGCACCCCGGGATCACGACCAGGGTGGTGCTAGACGAGCGCTCGGCCGCGTTTCACGCCCTGGGGCGGGCCGGGGCGACCGGGGCGCCGGCGGTGGCGGTGTGCACCTCGGGCACCGCACTCGCCAATTTCCTACCCGCCGTCGTCGAGGCCGACCTGTCCCATGTCCCCCTGATCCTCATCTCGGCGGACCGCCCGCCTGAGCTCCTGCATGTCGGAGCCAATCAAACGATCGACCAGGTCGGGATCTTCGGTGAACGCGCCCGGTGGACCTGCACCATCTCTCCGGCTGAATCGGTTCGGGACGGCAACGCCTACTGGCGGACCACCGTCTCCCAGGCCGTCGCCCGAGCCGTCGGCCATGCCGGCCGGCCGGGTCCGGTTCATCTCAACATCGCCTTTCGTGAGCCGACCGTCCCGGTGGGCGACGACGGCAGGTCCTCGGCAGAGCCGTATCCGTTCTCGATCGAGGGCCGTCTTGGAGGGAGGGTCTGGCAGAGGCATGATCGGGCGCATCCGGGCGGCCTGCCCCTGTCGGGCGCCGACGGCAAGCGTGGCATCGTCCTGGCGGGATACGGCGACTTCGATGCGCCCGCCTTGAAGGGAGCCGCCGACCGTCTCAACTGGCCGGTGCTCGGGACAGCCCAATCGGGTCTCCGGACGACCGACGTCGTCACCACCTATCACCACATCCTCGCCGGGGGCGTGCCGGCGTCACTGTTGCCCGACGTGGTGGTAACGGTCGGAAAAGTCGGGCCGAGCGACCGTCTCGGCGCCCTGACCGGGCTCGACGTGCCTCAGATCCACATCGACCCCTGGGGCACGTGGAACGACCCGCGCCGGCACGTCACATCCATGCTCCAAGCCGACCCTGTTGCCACACTCCGGTCGGTCGTCCCGGCCGATGACGATGGCTTCGCCGTGTCGTGGGCGGAGGCCGACTCACGCATGAGGCGGGCACTCGACGAGGCGCTCGCCATGTATGAGGCACCGACCGGGCCTTCCCTGGCCAGAGCCTTGAGCGGGGCCGAGATCGGGCAGCTTGTTGCCGCGTCATCGATGCCGATCAGAGATGTCGACGGGCATACCTCCCGGGTCGGGAGGGTCATCGCCAACCGTGGTGCCTCGGGAATCGACGGGTTCGTCTCCGTCGCCCTCGGCGTGTCCTCGGCGGTGACACGAACCGTCGCCCTCTCCGGTGACCTCTCTCTGCTCCACGACGCCTCGGGATTCGTAGTCGATCCACAAGGTGATGCCGTCTTCGTGGTGGTCGACAACGGAGGGGGAGGCCTGTTCGACCTCCTGCCGCAGGCCGAGCACGCCCCCGGTTTCGACCGACTCTTCGTCACCCCGCATGGCCTCGACCTGGTGCGACTAGGGGAGGCTTACGGGGCACTGACGGTTGTGGTCGACGACGTCGGCACGTTGGCCCGGTCGGTGACCAGCCGGGCCGAGGCCGGCGGCATTCACATCGTGGTCGTGCCCGTGGACCGGGAGATCGATTTGAAGGTCCGTCGGGCACTCGACGAGGTTGCAGGGGAAGTCTGCTCAGGGCTCAGCTGAGGCCAAGGGCGCTCAGCATCGGGCGCAGCTTGATTCTGGTCTCTTCGAACTCGAGCCCGGGCTCGGACCCCTCCACAATGCCGGCTCCGGCGTGAAGGGTCGCGGTGCGCCCGTCGATCTGGCCGCATCTCAACGCGATAGCGAACTCGCCGTCGCCGGACCTGTCCAGCCAGCCCACCGGTCCGGCGTACCGGCCACGGTCGTGTGCCTCGAGCTCGCGGATGAGCTCAAGTGCGGACTTGGTCGGTGTGCCGGCCACAGCGGCGGTCGGGTGAAGCTTCGAGAGCAAGTCGGTGATCAGGGTCCCGGGGTCGGTGGCCCCCTCGAACGTCGTCGACAGGTGCCGGATGTCGCCGTAGGTGGCGATCGTGCTGGGTGATCGATCGAGATGGTGGCAGAAGCGAGCAAGGGCCTCTTCGACGGAGTCGGCGGCGAGGGTGTGCTCCCGGGCCATCTTCTCGCTGTCGAAGGAGTGGAGACCGGCGGGATCGTCCAGGTCGGCGGAGCCGGCCAACGAGATCGACCTTGCGATCCCTTCGCTAAGGGAGGCCAGCAACTCGGGCGACGAGCCGACGAACCGGTCGATCATGAAGGTGTGCGAGCCCGGCTCGCTCGCGGCCAGATTGGCTACCACCAGATGCGGTGGGATCACGTCGTCTAGCTCGACCACGAGCTTCCGTGACAGCACCACCTTCTCCACCTCATGGGCGCGAATCGCGGCCAGTGCCCCTTCGACCCTGGCCGTCCACCCATCCGGGCTCGAATCTCGCATCCCACCCCCTGGCAGGCTTCGATCCGGTGCCGGTTCGGGCAGGTCGTCGCGGCTTCCGATGAGGAATGAGGTCCCTTCCCGCCCGATCCTCAGCAGGGTCTCTGGCACGATGACGACGGAACCCGGGACGTTCTCGTCGAATGTGAAGCTGGCAAGGGCGATGGGAGCACCCGAGGCGCGGAGCTCGCGAAGGGCGCGATCGAAGCGGTCTGCCCCGGTGCCGGGGTCGATGCGCATCGACTCACCCCAGCCGAGGAGAGCGAGGTCTTTCCGAATCCACGCCGAGCCCGGTGCCCGGTCGAGCCCGTCCCGGAGGCTCGCGATGAAGGATTCACTCGTCATTCAAGGTGCAGGCTAGAACCGCCTGCTCGGTTTCGATTCCGGCCAGCTCGCGGGCCAGCCGAGCGAAGCGAATCGGGTCACCCGAGGTTGCCAGGACGAGCCGGCCCGATCCCTCTCGAGCAAGAGCGACCCTCTTCACCTGCCGGGCGACGGCCGGTGCCGGGTCGACGATTGTGACGCCCGGCCCGGCGACGCTCTCGATAACCGGGGCGAGAAAGGCGAAGTGGGTACATCCGAGGACCAGCGTGTCGGCACCGCCGGTGAGGAGTGGGGCGAGACACACCTCGACCTGCGCCCGGGCCTCGGCCCCATCGACGATCCCTTGCTCGACCAGTTCCACCCATCTCGGACAGGCCCTGGTCAACACGGTCATCCCGTCGGCGTGTCGTTCCACGACCGAGGCGAACAGCTCTCCCTGGAATGTCGCCGCGGTGGCGAGGACACCGATCACACCGGAGGAGGTGGTGAGCGCGGCGGGCTTCACCGCCGGCTCCATCCCGACGAAGGGGACACCGGGGTGCATGGCCCGCAGCCGGTGGAGCGCGGCCGCCGAGGCGGTGTTGCACGCAATGGTGATCGTCGACGCCCCCTGCGCCAGCAGCCAACTCGAGACCCGGCCCGAGATCGCCGCCAGATCCTCGAGGCTGCGCACTCCGTAAGGCGCCCTCGCCTGATCGGCGAAGTAGAAGAGGTCGGCGGCAGGCAGCTCCCGTCGGATCCGGGCGAGGACGGTCAGCCCACCGAGACCTGAGTCGAAGACGCCGATCATCGGTTGTATCTCAGCAGGCTGCCCACCGGGTCACTGGTAGCGTCGGCTCGCCCGTGGAGGTTCCCGATTGAAAGTCGCAGGTTCGGTTGCACTGGTGACCGGAGGTGTCTCCGGCCTCGGCTTCGGTACGGCGACGCGCCTGGTCGGCGAGGGCGGGTCTGTCGTCATGCTCGACATCAACCAGGCCAGGGGCGAGGAGGCGGTGGGAGAGCTCGGTCGGTCTGCCCGCTTCGTCCTCTGTGACGTGCGGGACCCGGTGAGCGTGGCCGATGCCGTGGCAAGGTCCGTGGAGGAGATGGGGCGAATCGACATCCTTGTCAACGCGGCCGGGGTGGCTCCGGCGCAGAGACTGGTCGGCCGGGACGGAGAGTTGTTCGACCTCGATCTCTTCAAGTTCGTCATCGATGTCAACCTCGTCGGCATGTTCGATGTCACCCGGAACGTCGCCGGTGCCATGGCGAGGAACGAGCCTGGTGAGTCGGGGGAGCGGGGTGTGATCGTCAACGTTGCGTCAATCGCCGCCTTCGAGGGCCAGATCGGTCAGACGGCCTACTCGGCGTCCAAGGGTGGGATCGTCGGCATGACGCTACCGCTGGCCCGCGACCTGGGGAGTGTCGGGATCCGGGTCATGACCATCGCCCCCGGAGTGATGGACACACCCCTTCTCGCCGGGGCGCCACAGGAGCTCAGAGACGCGCTGACCAGGCTCCATGTGTTTCCCCAGCGTCTCGGGAAACCCGACGACTTCGCCCACCTCGTGCAGGCAATCGTCGAGAACCCGATGCTCAACGGTGAGGTAATTCGGCTCGACGCGGCGGCGCGGATGCCACCCAGATAGGGGACGAGGGGGGGGTTGCCGCTACCTCGTCCTCGTGCAGACGAGAAATGCGCGGCAAACCGGAGGCATATACACTGCGCGGCGTCATGGCCTGGCTCCGTCCGACGGAGGTGGGTCGTGATGGGAGGAGCGGAAAGACCCTTTCCGTGTCCCGTTCGGACCCGGCAGCAGCCGGGTCCTGCCTGGTAACCCAAGAGAACAGGAAGGGAATCAATGAACGTACTGAAGAGTCGTTCGCGATGGTTGATCCTGGTCAGCGTCTTTGCCTTGTTTGTCAGCGCTTGCGCCGGCACGACGGACGAGACGACTACGACCGCCGGTGCCGAAGCGACGACGACAACCGCAGCCGCAGAGGAGGGCACGACCACCACTGCCGAAGCTGGTGCCCAGGGGGCGATGACCGTCACCGTGGACATCAACCCGGACGCCGTGTGGAGTGATGGCACTCCGATCACGGTGGCCGACTTCGAGTGCACCTGGCGAGCATTCCTCAACACCCCGGGATCCATCTCCACCGCCGGGTGGACAGAGATCCTGTCGGTTGCGGCGGGCTCGAGTGACAAGCAGGTGGTGATCGAATACTCGACCGTCTATGCACCGTACAAGACTCTGTTCAACCAGATCCTGCCGGCCCACACGGTCGCCAACTGCGATGACGTTTCGACGGACTTCCTGGACAACATCCCGGTATCCGCCCGCCCTTGGCAGCTCGAGGAATGGAGCGATCAGCAGGCGATCATGGTGCCGAACGAGGCCTACTGGGGCGACGACAAGCCGCTCGCTAGCCGTCTCGTCCAGGTGCCGCGCGCCGAGGATGGTGGCATCGCGTCACTGGGAGCTGGTGAAGTCGACTTCATCTTCCCGCAGGCGTTTGCCGGCATCACAGATGCGCTGGCCGCGGACAACATCCAGTTCGAGCCGGGATACGGGACCAACTACGAGGGTCTCTACTTCCAGCAGGGCGCCGACCGAGGCGGGCCGTTCTCGGACCCCGTTTTCCGCGAGGCGTTCAGCAAGTCGGTCGACCGTGACCTGATCCTGGCCAACATCTACGACCCGATCTTCCCCGGATCCCCACTGCTCCAGTGCGGTCTCTGGGTGCCGACCGTGGGCCCGTGGTGTGACAACACCCAGTTCGTGGACAGCTACGACCCCGAGGGCGCCGCGGCGCTGCTCGAGGAGAATGGCTGGGCCAAGGACGGCTCAGGCATGTGGGCCAAGGACGGCGTCGTGCCCGAGATCAAGTGGATGATCAACACTCCGAACCCCCGCCGTGAGGCGACTCAGGCGTTGATGATCCCCGAGTTCGCAGCGGCCGGGTTCAACGTCGTGGCCGACAACGGTGACGCCGCCTCGGTGTTCCAGCAGCGACTGCCTGCCGGTGAGTACGACCTGGCGATGTACATCAACACCGCCTCGCCGGACCCCAGCGTGACCTCGATCATGAGCTGTGATCAGGTCCCCAGCGCGGCGAACAACAATCAGGGCCAGAACTCCGTGTTCTGGTGCAACGAGGACGCCAGCGCCCTCATGCTCCAGTCCGACACAGAGATCGACGAAGCAGCCCGTGCCGAGCTGATCCATCAGATCGGCCAGTCTCTGGTCGACGACCATGTGATGCTGCCTTTGTTCCAGTTCCCGAACATCGCCGCATGGCGGACGGATCTGATCGAAGGCGACGCTCCGGCGGCCGACGCGGCCAACTACCGGGCGTTCAACAACAGCTCGCAGCTCTGGCAGCCCACCGGTGACGACGAGATCGTCGTCGGTGCCGAGCAATGGCCGGAGTGCATCAACCCGGTGACCGAGTGCGCCAACTCCTCATGGATGGTGTGGACGACTTCCTTTGTTGTCCTGCCCGCCATTTGGGACACGACGAGTGACGGTGGCTTCGTGCTGACCAACCTCGTTGCGGGCGAACCGACGGTTACGGTCAACTAGCAGCGCGGATAAGCTGTCCGGGTGCCCTCTGGGGCACCCGGACAGCACCAATCGAAGAGGCATGGGGTTATTCGAGTGGCACGATATGTCATCCTGAGGACGGCTTGGGCGATACCCGTCCTGCTCATCGTGACCTTTCTCACCTTCTGGGCGGTCAAGGCCGCCACCGACCCGGTGCAGAGCTATCTGCGCATCAACCCACGGGCGACGCCGGAGAAGGTGGAGCAATACAAAGAGGCGCACGGTCTGGTCGGGTCGACCCCGGAGCAGTACGTTCGCTGGCTCGGAAACTTCGTCACCCTGGATTGGGGCAACTCGATCAAGGGAAACACCCCGGTGTGGCCCGATCTCAAGAGCGCCCTGGCCAACAGCCTGGTGCTCGGCCTCACCGCCAGTTTCGTGGGGATCACGATAGGGCTGGGGATCGGGATCTTCTCTGCTCTACGGCAGTACTCGAAGTTCGACACGCTGGCCACGGGAGGGGCCTTTGTCGGGATATCCATCCCGCCCTTCGTCTCGGCGGTCCTTCTCCAGGTCTTCTTCGCCATCCTCCTCACCGGATGGCTGAATCTCGACACTCCGTTCTTGCCCGTGGCCGGGATATACCCTCCGGGCCAGACCGAATTCGACCTCGGCCTGCGGATCAAGCACATGATCCTGCCGGTCACCGTCATTGCCATCCAGATCATCGCCACCTACAGCCGGTACATGAGAGCCTCACTCCTCGACGTCAAGGAATCGGAGTACATGCGAACTGCCCGGTCGAAGGGCATCTCGGAGCGACAGGTCATCGCCCGGCATGCGATCCGCAACGCCATGATCCCCATAGTCACGATCGCGGCCATCGACATCGGGGCCATCGTCGGTGGTTTGATCATCACCGAGCGAATCTTCGAGTACAAGGGCACGGGTGACTTCCTGCTCACCGCTCTGGCGAACGGGGACTTCCCCCAGGTGATGCCGCTGATGTTCATCATCGTGGCCTCGATAATCGTGTTCAACCTGCTCGCCGACATCTCTTACGCCTGGCTCGACCCGAGGATCAGACTTGGTTGATGTAGCGGCGCCAAGAGCGCTCGATCCCGATCTGCTCGTCGACGAGGTCGAAGGGCTCATCGTCCCGTCGGCGTCGCCGACCAGGCTCGCGGTCCGTCGTTACCGCCGCCATCGGGCGGCCATGGTCTCGACGGTGGCGCTGCTCGTGATCGCGGTGGCATGCATCGCGGCCCCGATAATCGCCCCCTACGGTGAGAATGAGGCGGTGAACGTCAGCGAGGACTCGAACCTGAAGGCGATCCATGTCCCGCCCAATTCGCAGTTCTGGTTTGGCACCGACTCGATCGGGCGTGATCTCTACTCCAGGATCCTCTATGGGGGCCAGGTGTCCCTGTTCGTTGGCATCGCCAGTGCCATCTCTGCGGGTCTGATCGGCACCGCCATCGGGGCTTTTGCCGGGTTCCGTGGTGGCAGGATCGACAACGTCCTCATGCGCGGGACCGACCTCTTCATCGGCCTGCCCCTCCTCGTGGTAATCATCATCATGAGACTGCTCCCCGAGAAACAACCGTGGGCGGCAGCCGTGCTCGGCGAGCCGGGGTCGAAGCGGTTGATGATCACCCTCATCTCCCTGGTGGCGTGGATGACGACCGCCCGAATCGTGCGCGGAGTCGTGCTCAGCCTCAAGGAGAAGGAATTCATCGAGGCGGCTCGCGCCATCGGTGCCCGGGACAAGAGGATCATCGTGCGGCATCTCGTGCCGAACACGATCGGCCCGCTCGTGGTCGCCATGACCTTCATCGTCGCCGCGGCGATAATTCTCGAATCCACTCTCTCCTTTCTCGGATTCGGTCTTGATCCCACCCAGGCATCCTGGGGATACCTCCTGGCAGACTCCGGGACGAACATCATCACGAAGAAGTGGTGGCTCGTCCTCTTCCCGAGCCTCGTGCTTCTCGCGACCATCCTCTGCATCAACTTCATGGGTGACGGGCTGCGTGACGCCCTGGATCCCAAGCAGGAGCAGAGGGTCACTGGATGACGGAACCGGTTCTCTCGGTCAGAGACCTGCATGTTTCCTTCCCGACGGAAGATGGGTTGGTGCAGGCGGTTCGCGGCATCAGCTTCGATATTGCCCAGCACGAGTTGATGGGAATCGTCGGAGAGTCGGGATCGGGCAAGTCGGTCACGTTCCTCGCCGTGATGGGTCTGCTCCCGAAGCGCGCCATCGTCTCCGGCTCGATCAAGGTCGCCGGCGAAGAGCTGGTGGGCAGACCCGACAAGGAGGTACGCAAGGTCCGTGGCAAGAAGGTGGCCATGATCTTCCAGGATCCCCTGACCGCGCTGAATCCGGTTCATCGAGTGGGTGACCAGATCGTGGAGATGATCCTCGCCCATCAGGATATCGACAACGACGAAGCCGACCAAAGGGCAATCGAGCTGCTCGGCTTGGTCGGTATCCCCCAGCCGGCGACCAGGGCCCGGCAATTCCCGCACGAATTCTCCGGGGGCATGCGTCAGCGCGCGATGATCGCGATGGCCATCGCCAACGATCCCGACATCCTCATCGCGGATGAGCCGACCACCGCATTGGACACCACAGTCCAGGCTCAGATCCTGGAGGTCATCCAGAACGTGCAGCACGAGTTGGGGGCGGCGGTCGCCTTCATCACTCACGACCTGGGCATCATCGCCCGGGTGGCCGATCGGGTTCAGGTCATGTACGCCGGGCGCGTGGTCGAGCGGGGGGAAGCCCACGACATCTTTCTCCGGCCGTCACACCCCTACACCTTTGGCCTCCTCCACTCTCTTCCAGAGGCCGACGGCGCCCGGTTGGTCCCGATCCCGGGCGCACCGCCCAACATGCTGCGACCGCCGAAAGGCTGTGCGTTTCGGGTTCGTTGCGAGTACGCCGCCGACGTCTGTGCCTCCGTGTTGCCGGAGCTCAGGCCATACGGTGCGCTCGAAACCGCGTGCCTCCGGGTGGAGGAGATCATGGTGGGGATGTCGATGTGACGGAGCCGCTTCTCGAGGTCACCGACCTCTACAAGCTGTTCGACGTCCGTCAGGCTGTCGGCCGAACTGTCGTCAAACACACCGTGCACGCCGTATCCGGGGTCAGCTTCTCGGTCAACCCGGGCGAGACACTGGGTCTGGTCGGGGAGTCGGGATCAGGCAAGTCGACTGTGGGACGTTGCGTGCTCCGGCTCCTGGAGCCGACCTCGGGGTCGATCCGGTTTCGGGGACAGGAGCTGACCAAACTGCATCGAGAGGAGATGCGAGCTCTCCGCCGGGAGATGCAGATCGTGTTCCAGGACCCGTACGCCTCACTCGACCCCAGGATGACGATCGGAGCCGCAATCGCCGAGCCCCTCGAGGTCCACGACATCCCGGGTGACCACCGTGAATTGGTCGGCGAGCTGCTGGAGATGGTCGGTCTCTCTCCCGACCACTCCAAGAGGTTCCCCCACGAGTTCTCCGGAGGCCAGCGCCAGCGGATCGGTATCGCCAGGGCCCTCAGCCTCCGGCCCTCACTCATCATCCTCGACGAGCCGGTCTCTGCGCTCGACGTCTCGATCCAGGCCGGGATCCTGAACCTGCTCGAGGATCTCCAGAACGAGCTGGGTCTCGCCTACGTCTTCATCGCCCACGACCTCTCGGTCGTGCGGCACATCAGCGACCGGATCGCGGTCATGTACCTGGGCAAGCTCATGGAAGTGGGCGACCACGACGACGTCTATCACCGGTCGACCCACCCCTACACCCAATCGCTTCTCTCCGCGGTGCCGATCCCGAACCCGGTGGTCGAGCGAGAGCGCCGTCGCATCGTGCTCGAGGGTGATCTCCCCAGCCCGGTGGACCCCCCGTCGGGATGCCGCTTCCGGACGCGCTGTCCGATCGTCTTCGACCGTTGCGCAGAAGAGGTCCCCGAGCTCAGGGAGATGAGCCCGGGTCAATGGACGGCTTGCCATGCTCCGTTGATGCCGGGCCAGAACCTGGCCGACTTCGTCGCCGACAGATCCGGGGTCGCGGCGGTCGAATTGGACTCGGGCTCCGGTTAGCACCTTCGATCAAGCGGGTCTGATCCCCTCGAGGCTCTCCGGGTTCTCCAGGCTGGACAGATCGCCGGGCTCCTCGCCCAGGGCGATCGCTCTCACCACCCGCCTCATGATCTTGGCCGACCTGGTCCGGGGAAGGTCACCCACCCATTGGATCTTCTTTGGTCGGAACGACTTGCCCAGGGTGTCGGTGACAGCCCTCTCGACCTGGGATGTGAGACTCTCGTCGGGATCGACACCCGAGGCGGGCACCAGGTAGAGGGCGATCGCCTCTCCCTTGAGCTCGTCGGGGATGCCGATCGCCGCCGCCATGACCACCTCCGGGACAGAGATCGCCGCCGATTCGATCTCGGCCGGCCCGATTCTCTTTCCTGCGACATTGAGCGTGTCGTCCGACCTGCCGTGGAGGTACCAGAAGCCGTCCTGGTCGATGGAAGCCCAGTCGCC
>JBFYOJ010000273.1:0-3388 GCA_041303885.1 Acidimicrobiia bacterium
GGCCGAACCCTTGAACAGGGACAACCTGGCCTCGCCCGTCACCGGCTCCTGGATCTCGTCGAAGAACGACTGGAGGGCCGAGCGCTCCGGGCTGAACCAGAAGCCGTTGTAAGCCATCTCGGCATAACGGGGAATCAGCCCGTCCCGCATGTGCAGCACCTCACGGTCGAGTGTGATCGACTCCACCGCCCTATGGGCGAGATGGAGGATGGTGCCGCCCGGTGTCTCATAAACGCCGCGGCTCTTGATCCCGACGAAGCGATTCTCGACGATGTCGACCCTGCCCACGCCGTGACGACCGGCGAGCCGGTTTGCCTCCTCCAGGAGGGCAACCGGGCCAAGAGCCCGGCCGTCGATCGACACCGGGTTCCCGTGCTCGAAGCCGATGACCACCTCCTCCAGATCGTCAGGGGCTGCTGCCGGGTCGACGGTCAGCTTGAACATGTCCGCCGGCGGGGCCGCCCATGGATCCTCGAGTATCCCTCCCTCATAGGAGATATGGAACAGGTTGGCGTCCATCGAGTAGGGCGCCTCCTTGGTGACCGGGACCGGGATGCCTCTCGTGCTCGCGTAGTCGAGCAGGTCCGCCCTCCCGCTCAGGTCCCACTCGCGCCATGGCGCGATCACCCTGAGCTCGGGGGCGAGGGCGGCCACAGACAGCTCGAATCGGACCTGGTCGTTCCCCTTCCCCGTGGCCCCATGGGCGATCGCCTGGGCTCCGAAGGCATGCGCGGTGCGAACCAGGCCCTCGCTGATGATCGGGCGCGCCAGCGAGGTCCCGAGCAGATAGTGGCCCTCGTATACGGCCGCGGCGCGCAGGGCGGGGAACACCGCCCCGGTCACGAAGCGATTGGTGAGGTCTTCGACCACTGCCTCCACGGCGCCGGTGGCGATGGCCTTCTCCTTCGCTTCGCCCACCTCCTCGCCCTGGCCGATGTCAGCGGTGTATGCGATCACTTCGGCATCACGCTCTTCGCGCAGCCATGCCAGGATCACCGAAGTGTCCAGACCACCCGAATATGCCAGGACAACTCTCAAAGTCATTCCTCCTCGTCCGGAGCCGGGCCCGGATCGGACAGCCCCTCTTCGACAGCCCAAACACGAGCCATCTGATAGGCCTCGGCAACCGTGTAGGGGCCTTCTTCGATCCTCCGCTCCAGCATCAGCCCCATGATCTCACCGATCTTGGGCCCCGGACCAATCCCCAGATACGCCATGACTTGGTTACCGTCGATCGGTGCCCTGAGACGGGCGAGCTCCTCCTTTTCCCCGAGACTGGCAATCCGCTCCTCCAGCTCGTCGATCCGGTTCTGAATCGCCTGCTCCCGACGCTGGTTGGCCGTTGTGACGTCACATCTGACCAGCTCGTTGAGCAAGGTCAATAGGTGCCCGGCGTCACGGACATAGCGTCGAACGGCCGAGTCGGTCCATCCCATCTTGAGGGTGTGGGGGCGAAGGTGGAGGAACACGAGCTGGGCGACGTCGTCGGTGATCTCCTTGGGATACCGAAGCGCCTTCATCCGGCGCCGGGTGATTCGCGCGCCGACCACCTCGTGATGGTGGAACGAGACACCGTCCGGCCCGAACTCCCTGGTGTCAGGTTTGCCGATGTCGTGGAACAGCGCGGCCAACCGCAGGGTGAGATCAGGCGAGGCCTTGTCGACGACGGCGAGAGTGTGGGCGAGCACATCCTTGTGACGCTGGTTCGGGTCCTGTTCCATGGCCAGGGCCGGAAGCTCGGGGAGGAAATGGTCGGCCAACCCGGTCCCGACCACCTGGGAGAGCGCCTGTCCCGGTGCCGGCGCCGTGAGCAGTTTGGAGAGCTCGTCCCTTATCCGCTCGGCGGAGACGATCTCGAGACGCTCGCCCATCGACCGGACCGCCTCGAGGGCCGATGAGCTCGGCTTGAACCCGAGAGTTGCCTGGAACCGGAACAGGCGAAGCATCCGGAGCGGATCATCGGAGAATGAGATGCTCGGGTCGAGCGGAGTCCGCAGCACCCCCTTCCCGAGATCGGCGAGACCGCCATGGGGATCGATCGGCACCATGTCCATGAGTGAGAGAGCGATGGCGTTGATCGTGAAGTCGCGTCGGGCCAGGTCGGTCTCGATGTCATCGGAGAAAGAAACATGAGGCTTGCGTGAGTCGTCCCGATACACCTCGTTGCGGAATGTCGTGACCTCGACCGTCCTCCCGCCCTTGCGCGCCGCCACGGTCCCGAACAAGGCACCGACGGTGTAGACGACATCTGCCCACGACTCGAGCAACCTCGTAATCGTCTCCGGACGTGCATCGGTGGCGAAATCGAAGTCGTACTCGTCGACGGACCGTTCGAGCAGGGCGTCGCGTACCGACCCGCCAACGAGGAATAGCTGATGACCCTCTCTGGAGAAGATCTCGGCGAGCTGTGCCGGGGGAAGCTCCCTGGAGACGAGGAACTCGAGACGCTTGGGGATCACTCGGCTAGAGGTTATTCACGCCACCGGGCTGGTCCGGTACCCCGACGGCATCCGCCTTCAGGAGAAGGGCCGGCCCCATCCGGAGCCGGCCCCATTCCCTCCCCAGCGGAAGAGATCAGATCTGGATGCCCGCAGCCATCGCTTTCGCCCGCATCTCATGGACGTTGCGAGCGTGCGGGGTCGCCACCGGGAGCTCGATCGATTTCTCGATCACCAGCTTGAGCAGAGATTGATCGAAGGTCTGCATCCCGAAAAACTCGCTCTCCTTGATGATGTCGAGAAGCGAGGCAGCCTCGGCGCCGCCGATGATCCATTCCTGAACCCGCTCGTTGTTGGTGAGAAGCTCGCACGCCAGCGTCTTGCCACCGTTATGGCCGTCGAGCAGCCGCTGGCTGACGATGCCCAGCAGCTGTGCCGCCAGCTGGCCGCGCGCCACCTTCTGCTGTGGTTCCGGGAAGAGGGAGATGATCCGGTCCACGGTGTCGGCGGGATCCGTGGTCCTCATGGACGAGATGACCAAGTGACCGGTCTCGGCAGCGCTGATCGCGGCTCGGGCGGTCTCGTGCTCATCCAGCTCCGAGATCATGATGATATCGGTGTCATGCCGCATCGCCCCGCGAATCGCCTCGCCGGCGCTCGGTGTGTCCACCCCGACCTCACGTTGCACAACGACGCTGCGCTTGTCGGGATGGAGAATCTCGATCGGATCCTCGACGGTGAGGATGGACGCGGCTCGATTGGCATTGATCCAGTCGAGGATGGAGGCCATGGTCGCGGTCTTTCCCGACCCGGACGGCCCAGTGACCAGCAGGAGCCCGTTCTGGGCGCTTGCCAGCTTCTCCACGATCTTCGGCAGGCCCAGATCTGTGAACGACCTCGAGCCTGGTACGACCCGCCTGAGCACCACCGACACCGATCCTCGCTGCCTG
>JBFYOJ010000274.1:0-17412 GCA_041303885.1 Acidimicrobiia bacterium
GAGGATCCGGAGGGTGCCCCCGGCCAGGCCGGGCATGGCTGCCAGCCAGAACAACTGCGACGTGGTCAGGTCGAACCCGACGTTGGGGAGCCGGACAACGAGCGCACTCACCACGAACCAGGTGGCGAAGGCCATGGTCAGGTTGGCGGTGGTGATCCACAAAGTTCGCCAGGCGATCCGCTTGCCGGTGGACTCCCAAAAGGCTGGATCCTCCGGATCCCACGTCGCCAGCAAACGGGTGGACGTGTCGGCACCGCTCATTGTGACAACGCCCCCTCATGTGGGGGATGCTCGAAGTGCTGGCCCATCTGCGGGGCCGCCTTGTTCATCATGGAATGGACCACCAGATGCATCCACACCAGGCTGACCAGTGTGAATGCGAGCAGCACCCAGAACGTCGACTGGGGCAGACCCGACCAGACCTGCGCCCAGGCGAACATGATGGGCAGGAAGAATCCGCCCAGGCCGCCGACCGCCCCCACCAGGCCGCCCACCGCTCCGACGTCCTCGGGGAAATACTCTGGTATGTGCTTGTACACGGCGGCCTTGCCGATGCCCATCGCCACCCCCACCAGGAAGACGAGGATGGTGAACAGGACAGGGCCCATCTCGAATCGCATCACCTCTCGTATCCCATCGGGCTCTATGCCCGGGGGGAGATAGAGGGTGATGTGGCCGTTGGGCGCGGAGAGGACCAGGAGGGCGATCAACATCGCGCCGAACACCCAATACATCACGCGGCGAGCGCCGAACAGATCAGAGAGATGGCCACCCACTGGCCGGAGCAGAGAAGCCGGGAAGATGAACAGCGCAGTCAGGAGGCCGGCGGTCTTGAGGTCGAAGCCGAAGACATCGACGTAGTACTTGGGCAACCACAGCGCCATCGCCACGTAAGCCCCGAAGACCACCACGTAGTAGAGACCGAACCGCCAAACACGCAACACTTTGAGCGGTCGAATCAGAGCGGCCCAGGAGCGGCCGGCCCCCGGCCGGTGATCCGGGTGCGGGGTTGTAACCCACATGACGGCGGCCATTGCCACGAGCATCAAGGAGTAGATGAATGGCACGAACCGCCACCCGCCCGGTATTAGACCACCCATGGCCCCGGCGGCCGGCACAGCAGTGACCAGCCAGGGTGCGGCCAGCTTGGTGATCGAGGCGCCGACGTTGCCCGCCCCGAACGTTCCGAGCGCGAAGCCCTGGCGGTTTCTCGGGTACCAGGCGGAGACCCAGGCGATCCCGACGGCAAAGGTGATGCCCGCCATCCCGAGAAAGAATGCGAACACGAGAAGTTGGGTGTACGAGTTGGCCCGGCTGACCATGTAGGTCGGCACCGCGGTCACCGCGAGGAGGAAGCTGAACATCAGCCGGCCGCCATAGCGATCCGTCCAGATCCCGAACGGGACCCGAAGAACCGATCCGATGAGGATCGGGATGGCGACCAGGAGAGCGAACTGACCGTCGCTGAGCCCGAACTCCTCACGCAGCGGGACGCCGACGATGGCGAACATCACCCAGACCGCAAAGGCCACGGTGAACCCGACTGTCGATAGGACGAGAACCCTTCGGGCGGCCGGGTCGGTCTCGACCGGCTTTGAGGTCTCTTCGACGATGGTCGTCATCGTGGCTCCGGGTCGGGAGAGACGCCGTGAGCGGCGGTCCGGGCGACCAGAGCGCCGTGCAACATCATCGTCCTCTCCCGGCTGAAGTCGATCGGCTCCGACCTGGCCAACATGCCCTCCTGGGTTTGAATGCCAAAGTCGTTGAGTCGTCGACTCATGAATACGGCCCCAAGTCCCAGGAGCCCGGGCCGAAAGACCCTTCTTCCGCTGATGCCCGGTAACGGACTATGCCTCGAGGCCGGAAAACGGCTTGGTGTCCGGGCCATCGAGGAGAGGCATGGGACGACAAGGTCAAGGCCCGCCGGGGCCGCGTCGAAACATCGTGCGCGCCGCCGCGGTCTCTCTCTTCGCTCAGCTGGCTGCGACCTCGGCCCAGGCAACTGATGAGCCGGCCGCCGAGGAGAGCGGCCTCCCGGTCGCGGCGGTCATCGCGATCGTCCTCGTGGTGGTGGTCTTCGCCGTTGTGCTCGGTCCCCGGGTGATCAGGGTCATCGACCGACGCACCTTGTCATGGCCCGATGGGTGGCTGAAGAGCGTGGTCATCGTCGTCTACTTCATCGTCTTCACCGTCTTCCTACCGTCCTTCGTCCTCCAGATGTCGACGGTGGCTGCGCTGTCCCGCCCGGCACAAGAACTGGTCGGCTCGGCGGTCTGGGCTGTTGGGCTCGGTGCAGGCCTGGTGGGTCTCTGGTACGCGCAACGGACGAGCCGGATATGACGCAGCCGGCCACCCTGTCCACAGCCCTCTCCTTCTACGACGCCAACATCCCGTGTCTGGCGGCGTGCCCGGTGCACACCAACGCGGGCATGTACGTTGCGGCCATCGCCGATGGCGACGACGAGCTGGCCTATCTCACAGCCCGTCTCCCCAACCCCTTTGCTTCGGTGTGCGGCCGGGTGTGCGCCGCACCCTGTGAAGACGCCTGTCGACGGGGCCAGATCGACGAGCCAATAGCAATCAGGGCCCTGAAGAGATTCGTCACCGAGCAGTTCGGCACCGAGACCGCGAGCGGCGGGTCATGGGACAAGGTGGCCGCGCCCCCCATCGAGGAGCGGAGGGAGAGCATCGGCATCGTCGGTGGTGGGCCGGCCGGGATGGCATGTGCCCACGACCTGCGCAGGCTCGGGTACCAAGTGACCGTCTATGAGGCCACGGAGCGTCTCGGCGGCGCGATGTGGCTGGGAATCCCCGAGTACCGGCTTGACCGAGGGGTGCTCGCGGCCGACATCCAGGCCATCCTCGACCTGGGGGTCGAAGTCAGCTACCAGACCCGTCTCGGACATGACGTCACCCTAGAAGAGCTGCTGGAGCGACACGACGCTCTGTTCCTGGGCATCGGGGCCACCCTCGGCCGCGGGCTCGACATCGAAGGCGGCGATGCCGACGGGGTGTTCAAGGCGATCGAGTTTCTCATCAACATGAACCGTGGGTTCGAGGTGTCGGTGGGCGATCGAGTGGTGGTGATCGGCGGCGGTGACGTGGCCATGGATGCCGCCAGGACGGCTCTGCGTGCCTCAGAGTACGCCGTCGGTGCCTCCATCTCGGACAGGTACGAGGAGGCAACCGAGCGTTCGGCCATGACCGAGGCGCTCGACGTCGCCCGAACCGCTGCACGGGCCGGGGCGCGCCAGATCACTGTCGTGTCACTCGAGTCCAAAGACGAGATGCCGGCCCACGACTTCGAGATCGAGGAGGCGGAGAGGGAAGGCATTCGCTTCGTCCACCGCCGCGGCCCGGCCCGAGTGCTGACCGATCAGGGACGGGTGACCGGTCTGGAGACGATCGGTGTGACTTCGGTGTTCGACGAGGAGGGCAGGTTCGCCCCTGTCTTCGACCAGGACGACCGGGTGCAATTCGACTCGGACACCGTGATCCTTGCCATCGGCCAGGCCATCGACCTCGAAGCACTCGGTGACTCAGGGCCGCTGATCAGCCCGCGTCGCACCATTCAGGTCGACCCCGAGACCGGGGCCACCTCGATGGAGAGGATCTGGTCCGGGGGTGATGCAGCCAAAGGGCCGCGCACCCTCATCGACGCGATCGCCGACGGTCGGCGCTCTGCGGCCGATATCCACCGCTACTTCGGTGGCGACGCTTCCGACCCGCGACCCGGGCGCATGGTCCAGCTCCGACAATTCCATCGGCTCGACGACCTGTACGACCGCTGGGAGCGGGTGGACGTCCCCACCCTCGCCACCGGCCGCCGCATCGGTTTGGCAGAGGTAGAGACGGGGTTCACCCCGGACCAGGCACGTTGTGAGGCCGCCCGGTGCCTTCGCTGTTTCGCCAACGTGCTCCTCGATGTCGAGCGGTGCGTCCTCTGCGCCCTGTGCGCCGACATCTGCCCGGTCGACGTCCTTTCCCTGGTCCCCTCGGAGGAAGTCGACCCTGATCGCGGCGGAGGCACAGCGCTCCTGCTCGACGAGATCAGGTGCATTCGCTGCGCCCTCTGCATCGAACGTTGCCCCACCGACGCACTGTCGATGGGCGTCTGGACCGGAGTGGGAGTTCCCGCATGAGTGTGACCGAGCACGAGAAGACAGGTCTGCTCACCAGGCTGAGACACAGCATGGTGGGGCGGTCGATATGGCGGATCCCCGATAGGGCGACCCCACGTGATCGGGCGGCCGGTCATTGGGCCAACTTCCTGCTCCACATCTATCCGGTGAAGATGCGCCGTCGCGAGATCGGCTTCCGGTACTCGTGGTACCTGGGAGCCATCTCCATGGTCCTCTTCGGCTCTTTGATCGTGTCCGGCATCTACCTGATGTTCTTCTACGTCCCGGCCCCCGGCTCCGCCTACGTGGACATTCAGACCATCCAGACCGACGTCGCGTTCGGCCAGTACATCCGCAACGTGCACCGCTGGTCGGCGCACCTGATGGTGCTGGCCGTCTCGGCCCACCTGGCTCGTGTCTTCTATCGCGGCGCCTACAAGAGCCCCAAGGAGTTCAACTGGGTGATCGGCGTGGTCCTCCTCGTCCTCACCCTCCTTCTCTCCTTCACCGGATACCTGCTCCCATGGGACCAACTCGCGTATTGGGCGGTGACGGTCGGTACCGAGATGGCAGGGTACGTCCCGTTCGTCGGGGAGTGGGTTCGGGAGGTCCTGCTCGGGGGTTCCACCGTCAGCTCCGAGACCCTGCTCCGTTTCTATGTTCTCCACGTGGCCGTGCTGCCAACCCTCATGGTGCTGGTGCTCATGTTCCATCTCTGGAGATGGAGGAAGGACTCGATGCTCGACGCCGATCGGGAGCGGTCCGATGACTGATCAAAGACCCGCCGATAACCCCACCCAGCCGGTGGTCATCGATGGCAAACGCGTGCTCGGTGTCGTACCCGGGAAACCGGCGGCCGGCGATCGCAAGGAGCTCGCAGAGCAGGACGCGGTCATGGTCTGGCCCCACCTGCTGGTCAGGCACGGTCTGGCCGCCATAGTCACCCTCCTGCTTGTGCTGCTCCTCGGTGTGTTGTTCGACGCCCCTCTTCGCGATGTGGCGAACCCGACCCTCACACCGAATCCGGAGAAGGCGCCGTGGTATTTCGCCGCACTTCAGGAGTTGTTGGCCCACTTTCATCCCATGGTCGCCGGAGTCCTGGTCCCCACCGCGATCCTCCTGGGGATGGCAGTGCTGCCCTATCTGGACAGGAGCCCGTATCTGCAGCCGCGGCACCGCAAGGTGGCGGTGACGGCGTTCACCACGTTCCTGGTCATCTGGATCATCCTCACCCTGATCGGTTTCGCCTTCCGCGGGCCGAACTGGGGATGGGTGTGGCCTTGGGAAGAATGGCACGGTGAGCTATGAGCGACATGATCAGACGGCGGGAGTTCCTGTCCAAGGCCTGGAAGTGGTGCCTGGGGCTGATCGGCCTCGCCGGGGTGTGGACGACATGGGACGCCCTTCAGCCACTGCCGGCGAGCGGCTTCGGTGGGAAGGTCCGCACCGTCGCACCCGAGGCGATCCCCGAGACCGGTGTCGTCGAGATCCCGGCCGCCCGCGCCTACCTGGTGCGGATCAACGGGGAGATCCGGGCCCTTTCCGAGAAATGCTCCCATCTCGGCTGCCGGGTCCCCTTCTGTGAGTCCTCCAGCCAGTTCGAATGCCCCTGCCACGGGTCGGCGTTCAATCGAGCCGGGGAGTACCGAACCGGGCCTGCCCCCCGGGGAATGGATCAGTATCCGGTCGAAGTCGGCGACGACGGGCTCATCTACATCGACACCTCGGGGCAGATCGACGGCCCACCGCCCGGCCCGGAATCCATCGATGAGCCGACCACCGGACCATCGTGCACCGAGTCCAGCCACGGGGGCGCATGATGCCCCATGGGTTCAATACCGACCCTGGGCTCGAGGAGTCCACGAATCGAGTGATGCTGTGGGGCGCCGTCCTCATGGTGGCAATGGCCCTCGCCTTCCCCTTCTACCGCTGGTTCGAACCCGAGGCGCGCGCCGCCGCCCGAGAGGCGCAGACTGCGTCGCTCGCCGCCGAAGGTGAGGGGATCTGGGGCTTCAACTGCGCCTCGTGTCACGGGCTCGACGGGGAGGGAGGGGTGGGCCCCGCCCTCAACTCGACCCAGTTCCTCCAGTCGGCCACAGACGATCAGATCGCTCTCCTTGTCGCAGTGGGCATCCCCGGGAGCCAGATGGGGGCCTACTCCCAGGACCACGGCGGTCCGCTCACTTCGGAGCAGATCCGGGCAGTCACCACATTCATGCGATCCTGGGAGCCCGAGGCGCCCGATCGGCCCGACTGGCGGGCGATGATGGGCGGCTAGCCATTGGTTGGTCGGATCGTGAGTCCGTCGGAGGCACTGATCGGCGGAGAGGGAGGGATTTGAACCCTCGAGGAGGCTTATCGCCCCCTACTCGCTTAGCAGGCGAGCGCCTTCGACCACTCGGCCACCTCTCCGGAAGCGGCACCTCATAGGCGCCGAATCCACAGGTTATACCCGCCCGGTCGGCTGAGATACTCGAGGCGCGATGCGTCCGCGTCCCGGTTTTCTCAAGTTTCTTCGGGCATGGGTCGATTAGGTGAGCAGTGAGCACGGCCCTGGTTCCCCCGCACCACGCCAGAGCCTCGCACCGGGATCTGATGGCACTGGCCCGTTTCTGGGAATGGGAGCGCACCGTCGAGCGTGAGCTGCCCCGGGTCATCGCCGACGGCGAGATCGACATCCTCTTCCAGCCCATCTACCGCATCGACGATGGTGTTATCGCCGCCCGCGGGTTCGAGGCGTTGTCCCGGTTCCCGGTGGCTCCGCGAATCCCCCTTGGTCTCTGGTTCCTGACGGCCCGTGACAAGGGTCTGTCACCGGCCCTCGAGATTGCCGCAATCGAAGCCGCGATCAGAGAGCTGGGACGGGTACACCGAGAGGCATTCCTCTGTGTCAACGCCTCCCGGGAGTCGCTCCCGAGACTGGCCAATTCGATCCCAGCAGCATTGCAGGGACGACTGGTCATCGAGCTTCCCTACTCGGCGGTGAGACGGCCCGGCAGCAAGTGGCTCTTCGAGCTGCTACGACGAGCGGGGGCGGGAATCGCCGTCGACGACCTGAGCATCGAGGATCTCCGCGATCGCCGCACCGTGCTGTCCGAGTTGCAGCCGGACTGCATCAAGGTCGACGTCAATGCAGGGCTCGCCGAGAACCACACGGCACGAGCCGACCTGGCCGAGGGAGCGGCATGGTGCAGGGAGGCCGGCATCGCCCTTATCGCAGAGCGGGTGGAGCGTGTCGCCGATCTCGGTGTGCTGGAGTCAGCCGGGGTGGAGTGGGCCCAGGGATACAGCCTTTCTCCGCCGATCGACCTGTAGCTTCCCCGTGGCCAAGATTGAAACGTCCCACCGACGGACGTGGGTGGTGGCACACGAGGCAGGATTGGGGCGGAGGGGGTGGGATTCGAACCCACGAGACCCTATTGGGCCCAACGGTTTTCAAGACCGTCTCCTTAGACCACTCGGACACCCCTCCAGGTGTCTAAACCCCCTGGTCAGAGAAGGGTTCCTACGGTCGGGCATGGACCGCGGCACTCGCGTCGAGGCAGGCCATGTCCCGGACGTGTGCTTCCTCCGACAGTCGGCGTGGGTGATCAGGGTAAACCAGGGAGGCGACATGTCCGAGCCGGGTTGGCTAGGACTGGATCGGGGTGGCCAGCTCCCCCGACGAGGGGTCGATCACCAGATAGGTCGGCATCGTCCCGACCCCACGCAGCTCCATCGGCCCCCTGGGCTCAAAGGCGAAGATATCTCCCGCCAGTAGACGGGTCTGGTCACTGACGTGGACTCGTCCGGCGACACCGGTCTGTTCGAGACGGGCCGCGATGTTGACCGTGTCCCCCCAAACGTCGAAAGCGAACTTCCGGCTTCCTATCACTCCGCCGGCAGCAGGACCCGAATGGATGCCGATGCGAAGCGACAATTCCGGAAACCTGCCATTGGGCCCGGTGCTCTCCAGCATGGCGAGAGCCAGACCGATCACTCGCTCGGCATGGGAGGGCAGCGGGTCGGGGAGCCCGCCCACGGCCATGTAGGAGTCACCGATCGTCTTTATCTTCTCCAGTCTGCGTTCGGTCACCAGGTCGTCGAAATGGGAGAAGAGCCCGCTGAGCATCAGGATCACCTCGTTCGCGATCAGCTTGGAGGCCATCGGTGTGAACCCAACGATGTCGGCGAAGACGACAGACACCTCGGGGTAGGTGTCGGCGATTGGATTCTCGCCTGCCTTGAGACGTTTCGATATCGAGGCAGGGAGCACATTCAACAGCAACCTCTCCGACTCGGCCTTCTCCGCCGATAGCGCCACGCTCTGCTCGGAAATGACCAGACGCTGATGCCACTCAGAACGCCGGCTGCGCTCGATGAGGCGAAGCCCGACGAGGCTTCCCACCCCGGCAGCGGCAAAAAGGAACGAGTCGAGGAGCAGGCTTCCCTCACCGTCGTAGGTGGCCACTGCCACACCGAGCCCGACCGCGATCACCACGGTCCGAGCCACGCCGTACACGAATCTGGTGCGGGAGACGAACCCGTAGACGAACAGCAGGATGATCGCTGCCACGGCGTAGCCCTCGATGACGCCCGCCGCGTCGGCAAGGAGGAGGATGACCAGGCCGTTGGCCGAGGTCAGCATCGAGGCCAGGGCATGCTGGCGATTCATCGTCGTTGCCCATCCGGAGGCCGCCAGACAGCCCGCCCCGGCAAGAGCCATCACTCCGGCGATGGTGAAGGCGACCGTCGACGGGACCTCGGTCCCCGAGGTGAAGACGAACGGCGCCATCGCCCACAACAGGACGGTGGCCCCGGTGATCACCCGATATCCCGGGAGCCCGGCTGCACCCTCCTCCGTTTGGAAGCGCCCTTCCAACTCGCCGTCCATGAAGCGAAGCGTCAACGGATGAAGGGCCCCACGATCGATGATCCCCGCCATGGGCTGAGCCTACGTGGTGATGCCCGGGTCGCTCCAGTCCGGAACGAAGCGGAGGGGGAGGGATTCGAACCCTCGAGGAGGCGTCAGCCCCCTACGGCATTTCGAGTGCCGCGCACTAGACCGGACTATGCGACCCCTCCGGTGATGGCGCTACGCGCCGTCAGCTCACGATATACGTCGTGGGTTGCGCGGACGACACGGCCACGGGCGGAGGGAGAGGGATTTGAACCCTCGAGGGAGCGTGAACCCCCAACGGCATTTCCAGTGCCGCGCACTAGACCAGACTATGCGATCCCTCCGGAGCACCTGCAGGAACGAGCAGGCGAAGCAAGGATAATCCGCACTGATGACTGAGCCCATCCCGTCCGACAGCTACATCGATGCGATGCGGACCGCGCTCGACGCGGCCCGCGCCGCAATCGTCAGCGGTGACGTTCCGATCGGGGCGGTGATCCTCGACGACGGTGGCCGGGTAGTCACGGTTGATCACAACCGGCGAGAAGAGCTCTCCGACCCGACCGCCCATGCCGAGAGGCTGGCCATATCTGCCCGTGCCCGGGCCATCGGTGATTGGCGGCTGACCGGGCACACCCTCGTCGTCACGCTCGAGCCCTGCGCAATGTGCGCCGGCGCGGCAGTTCTGGCGAGACTGGATCGGATCGTCTACGGCGCCCCCGACCTCAAGGCAGGGGCGGCGTGGTCCTTGTACAACATCCCGCAGGACCGAAGACTCAACCATCGGGTCGACCTGGTCGACGGGGTCCTCGCCGAGGAGTGCTCAACGTTGCTGGCCGGGTTCTTCGGGGAGAAGCGCTGAGTCAGGCGATGGCGGGCTCGACGACGGTGCGCCGATCCCATATCGAGTACACCAACGCACCGAAGGCGAGCGCAATCGCCACCGACCCGAACGCCACCCTGTAGTCGAACCCGTCGATCAGGGCGCCGACCGAGGGAGCGGCCATCAGCAGTGCGATGTCGAAGATCGAGGTGAAAATCGCCATGGCCGATCCCCGCTCGGCGGTTCGCGCCCGACTCACCACCTGGCTGGTGATCACCGGGAACACGGCTCCATGCGACACACCACCGGCTACTGCACCCGCGATGAGGACGGGCATGGAACCCGCCACAGCCATCAGACCCAAGCTGAGCCCGTAGGCCACCAACGCGGCGACCACGAATGGCCGCTTCGGTACCCGGTCGTAGAAACGACCACCGGCGATCCGCATGGCCGCCGCGGAAAGCCCGTAGACGCCGAAGAAGAGCCCGGCCGACCCGATCTGTCTCTCGTCGACGTAGGTGCGGGTGAAGGTGAACAAGGTCTCGAGACCGATGCTGAAGAACAGGGTCACCCACCACACCGGTAGGAGGTCCCTCTGGGCCAGCGCCGCCCAGAACCCCCGTCGCGGCCGGTGGCCGAGCACCGGGAGCAGGGGGAGTCGCAACACCAGCAGCCAGGAGGCGACACTGGCCGAGGCGGCCAGAACGAACAACCCGTCGAAGCCGAAGGCTTCGATCACGAGGTCTCCGGCCACGCCGCCAAGGGCGATGGGGAACAGCCCGGAGAGGCCGAACAGAGCAAGCCCCTGCGTCCGGTGCTCGACGGGAAGCGAGTCGGCACCGTAGGTGAGCATGGTGGTGAAAAGGGCGATCTGAAGCACACGCTGGACCAGAAAGAGCGCCCAGAGGAGGGGGCCCCAGGCAACGGTGAAAGCGAGTCCCAGGACGACGAGGGCGTTGAACAGACCGGCCGCCAGGAGCACGGTCCTCCGGTGGGTGAGATCGAGGATCCGTCCCAGGGCTGGACGGAAGAAGAGCGAGAGGATGGCCGCTGCGGCGTAGAGCAAGCCGATGAGGGCCTCGGTGGCTCCCAGTCCCTCCAGGTATCCGGGGAAGTGGACCAACAGCGAGAAGGACATCTCCTGGAGGAGGGCTGCAGCGAAGATCTTCCCGAAGTTGGGGCCGTAACGGTCGGACATGGCCGACCGAAGGTAACAGCCTGGAGAGCCCGGCCCATCTGGCCCTACCCCCCAGGCGTCGGTACCCTTCGCCGCGATCGTGATAGGCGGGGCGCTAGGGGTGCCCTGAACCCGAAATCCTCTACATGCGGGGCTGAGTTCCCCGCCTGAGGGGCCACGTGACACCGCCCGGCGGTGGAGACGAGACGCTGACGGTTGGGTCCTGCGCGGCGGAGCACCATGAATCGGGTCAGATCCGGAAGGAAGCAGCCATAAGTGGATCGCTCCGGGTGACGCAGGGCGGCCTGACCCGAGTCGACGTCCAGTGCCGACGGTGCGCACACGGCTTCGAAGGCGGGGGCACGATCATCATTGGCGGATGACTTTTCCCTCGCCACCCCTCACCGATCCGTCACCGCTTCTTTCGTAGACGCACTCCGTAGACGAACCCGAATAGGCCCATCCGCCACACCTCCTCGACGGCGAGACCGTGACCGGCGAACAGGGTCTCCGGCGGCGGCAAGGCGTCCAGCGTCTTGTGCAGGTACCAGTACTCCCCCGGGGCGCCCGCAAAGAGGAGCCCGACCAATGGGAGGATGATCGCCGTGCCCACGCGGTGGAGAACACGAAGGACGGTGTTTCGAGGCCGGGACAGATCGACCACCACTGCGGCTGCGCCGGGCTTGAGCACCCGGGCGACCTCGGAGAGGGTTGCACCCACCGAAGACAGGTTGCGAAAGACGTAAGCGCTGAACACCCCGTCGAAGCAGGCGTCGGAGAAGGGGAGTGCCTCGCCCACCCCGACCACCCGGTCCCGGACCGGGCTCAGGGCGAGCATGTCCACCACGGGGTCGAGATCCACGACCGATCGCCCTTCGAATTGGGTGGCGCCTGTCCCGCTTCCCAGGTCGAGAACGTTCCCCGGGCCGAGCATCGCGATCCCTCGGTCACGCCACTTTCGCTCTTGACCGAGGGAAAGGATCCGGTTGATCAGGTCGTATCGGGCCGCGATCCGGGCGAATATCGGATCGGAAACCTCACTCACGGTTCGAGGAGATCGAATCCGGTGTACTTGCGAAGTGCCTCGGGGATCACCACCGAGCCATCGGGCTGCTGATGGTTCTCCAGGATGGCGAGGATGGTCCTTCCCACCGCGCAAGCGGTCCCATTGAGGGTGTGCAGCACCTCGTTGCCGGTTTCGGTCTTCATCCTCACCTTGAGGCGCCGGGCCTGGAAGTCGGTCGTGTTGGAGCACGAAGTGATCTCGCGGTAGCTCTGCTCTCCGGGGAACCACGCCTCGATGTCGTACTTCATGGCGGCGGATGCACCCAAGTCGCCGGCCGCGATGTTGACCACCCGGTAGGGCACCTCCAACTCGGAAACCAGCTTCTCCTCGACCTCGAGGAGAAGGTCGTGCTCGGCCGGCGACTGATCCGGGGTGGTGAAGACGAACATCTCGACCTTGTCGAATTGATGCACCCGGAAGATGCCAGCGGTGTCCTTGCCGTAGGTCCCGGCTTCCCTGCGAAAACAGGTGGAGAACCCGGCATATCGGATCGGCAGATCGTCGGCGGGCAGGATCTCATCGGCGTGGTAGGCGGCCAGGGGTACCTCCGCGGTGCCAACCAGGTACAACTCGTCCCGAGGGACCTCGTATACCTGCTCCCGGGCCTCGGGAAAGAACCCGGTCCCGACGAGGGCCTCCTCTCTGACCAGGACGGGTGGAACCATCGGCGTGAACCCTTCGGCCACCAGATGGTCCATCGCCCAGCGCACCAGTGAGAACTCGAGCATGGCCCCTTTCCCCTTCAGGTACCCGAAACGACTGCCGGACACCTTGGCGCCTCGCTCGGTGTCGATAATGCCCAGTCGCTCCCCGAGGGTGGCGTGATCGACGCCTTCGGTCGAGGGGTCGCCGACCCGCTTGATCTCGAGGTTGTCCTCCTCGGTGAACCCCTCCGCCGCATCCGACGCGACCAGATTGGGCATCTCGAGAATGGCGAGATCGAACTCGGATTCGAGCCGGTCGGCATCCGCGTTCGCGTGTTTCACCATGGCCGCCAACTCGGCGACCTCCGCGATCGCCTGCTCCTTCTCGGCGCCCTGGAGACTGGCGATCTCCCGCCCTGCCTCTTTCTGTCTCGCCCTGAGCTCCTCGGCCTGTCGCCGGGCGGCGCGCAAGGCCGATTCCATTTCGATCAGGGCCTCGAGGTCGACCTTGGAGCCACGCCGACGCAAGGCGACGCGCAGCGCGTCCGGATCGTCTCGGAGGAGTCGGGGATCGATCATCGGTGGCTCGATGGTACCGGCGAGCGCTCAGCCGGCCTCATCCTCGTTCACCGTGAAGGTGACGGCCAGTCGGTTGTCCTCGAAGTCGACGTCATTGGTGAGCTCGACCAACTCGGCGATCACCTCATAGACGCCACCCGTCTCCACGGCGAGGTCGGTGAATTGGATGGCGGTCTGCTCTCCCGGCTCCAGGGGGCGAACCCGCTCCTGGCCAACCACCGGCTCGGCCGCCCCGAGCAGGGAGAGGTTGATCAACTGCTGCTCGCTGACGACATTGCCGACGTTGGTGACCACCACTGAGAAGTTGGCGACCTCGGTGGCGGGCATGACCGCCTGCTCATGAGGGCTGACCCTCCACAGCGGATTGGACACGATGGAGCTGACCATCAAACCCGGTCGCAGCGCGAGCCCGCTGTTGACCGCACGCGCTGCCTCGACGTAGGCCTGGGAGATACTGAAGATCTCGCCTTCGGCGGGCATCATCAGCACCTCGGGCATGGGCGCCACCGGCTCAGGCACTTCGTCTCTCTCCAGCTCCTGGACCAGCTCCAAATAGAGCCGATCGCCGGAGCGAAGCTCGTTGAGGGAGTTGGCGATGTTGTCCACCACCACGGTGTTGGCAGGGTCGTCTGCCGCCGCGAGCACGGCCGAGGTGAAGCCGCTCAGGCCCACGGTCCACGCTTCGACTGCCTCCCGATACAGGGCATCTGCCGCGACCAGCGACGGCGACGGCGGTCCCGAGTCGGTCAGTTCCATCGCGGCGGCAAGGTCGGCTCCGATGGCATCGGTGGCTGTCACCAACTCGTCCCGATCGATTCGGGAGAGACGGGAGATCACCACGCGAAGGGTGTCGCCACCGAGTGACAGCGCCGTGGCGTGGTCGTGCATCTCGCCGAGATAGTCGAGCTCGGCGCGGGTGTCTGTCCCCGCGCCCGAGACCACGACGGCGACGACGGCCGCGGCAGTGACGACAACCGGCCAGAGGAAACGACTCAGCGATCGTCTCTTCGGCTTTGCGGTGTCGAGCATCAATTCCCCTTGCGCTCAGCGCGGTCCATGAGAGCCCCCGGCCTGGTTGCAACTTTGGTGGTGGGCACAAGAGGAGGATCGGCCCCTCCTCGGGGTGGGCAGTGGGCGAGGGGGGACTTGAACCCCCACGATCTTGCGATCACAGGAACCTGAATCCTGCGCGTCTGCCAATTCCGCCACTCGCCCGGTTCGAGGCGAAATCGTACCGTCGAGCCCCGTGTTCCGGTAGTTGGCGACACTGTCCCCCACCCACCGTAACCTCTCCGTCGTGAGCCTGGCACGAAGTCTCGAACGCCGGTTGGAGCGTCTCTTCGAGGGCGCCGCCGGACGCGTCTTCTCCGGTCGTCTGCACCCATCTGAGTTGGCCGGGAGGATCGCGCGAGAAGCCGACCTCAGCCGGTATCGGCACGAATCAGGCCCGGCTACAGCCAACCAGTATGTCCTGTCGGTCCATCCCGCCGACCTGGACGTCGACCCCTCGGCTCTCGAGCGCCAACTGGAGAAGGCCCTCGCCGAGTACGCGGCCGGCGCCGGCCTGCTCTTCGAAGGGCCCCCGACCGTTCGCATCCGTGCCTCCGAGTCGGTTTCCCCCGGGCAGTTCGAGTGCGAGCCGTCTGTGGCCCCCGGACCGATGCCACCGTGGGCCCGGCTCACCGGCTCAGGGTCCACGGTCGAGATAGGCGCCAACCGGGTGATCGTCGGAAGGTCCGATGAGGCGGATCTCGTGCTTCCATTCGACAACGTGTCGCGCAAGCATGCTCTCATCTGGCGCTCCGATGGCAGGGCCTGGGTAACCGACCTTGGCTCGTCAAACGGGACGTCGGTAGATGGCGAGGTGGTGACGAGCCGGCCGGTGTCGCTCCAGTCGGGCTCGGTGATCAGCTTCGCAGGTCATCGCTACAGGTTCCACGAGGGCTAGCCGTGCCGGACATCATCCTCGCACTGCTTCGGATCATCTTCCTTGGACTGGTCTACCTCTTTGTCTGGCAGGTGGCTCGAGCCATCGGGTCGCACCTGGGGATATCACTGCGACGACGGAGAAGGGAGGGCACCAAGCTGGTCATGGTCAAGTCCGACACCCAGCAAGGCACGGAGCTCGAGGTCGAGGACGTCACGGTGCTGGGACGATCGGCGGAGGCCGACGTGCTTCTCGATGATCCCTACGCTTCAGAATTCCACATGAGGCTGGTGGCTCAGGAGAACGGTCTGGTACTCCACGATCTGGGGAGCACGAACGGCACCTACATCAACGGCCGACGCGTCACCGCGCCGACGGCGCTCCGCCGCGGGGACACGGTTCAGGTGGGCAAGACAGTGATGGAGGTCCGATGAAGTACCTGTGGGCGGCAGCCACCCACCAGGGAATGGTCCGCCAGAACAACGAAGACGCCATCTTCCCGGACAAGGCCGGAGAGTCAGACGGGCCGGCCGTGCTCATGGTCGCCGACGGGATGGGGGGCCATGTGGCCGGTGAAGTGGCCTCCAGGCTGGCGGTCAACGCGGCCGCCTCATCCAGCCTCGACCCGGCGGACCGCGTCGCTGCGGCCAATCGCGCCATCCGTGAGGAAGTGGCGCGCCAGCCAGATCTCGACGGGATGGGGACCACGATGACCCTCGTGGAGCTCTCACCCGATGGCGTCGCCCGATTCGGTCACGTCGGCGACAGCCGGGCTTACCTGTTCCGCGGCGGCAGCCTCCAACAGCTCACCGCGGACCACACCGTCGCCGCAGAGATGGTGGCCATGGGCCAGATAACTCCCGAAGAGGCCGAGGACCACCCGCGCAGTCACATGATCCTCCGCTGTCTCGGTCTGACCCGTTTCATCAATGTCGATGAGATCGAGTTGGAGCTGGAGACCGGTGATCGGATCCTCCTCTGCTCGGACGGGTTGAACTCGATGGTCCCGGCCGACTCCATCGCCAAGGGCCTGGCGGAAGGGACCGCAGAGGAGGCGGCGTGGAAGTTGATCGAGCTAGCCAACAAAGCCGGCGGTCATGACAACATAAGCGTCATCCTCATCGACGTCCTCTCCTGACCCAATGACCCGAAACGCCGAAGGCGCGACCATCGTGGCGGCATCCGTGCTGGCCGGTTTCGGAGTCACCCTGGTCAACTTCGCCCAGGACCTGACCATCGACGCCCAGGTCGCCCTTACCTTCCTCGTGTTCCTGATCGGCTTCGGAGGGCTCCATCTCGCGGTACGCGCCTTCGCCCCGAAAGCCACTCCGTTCCTGATCGCCCCGGTGGCCGCACTGACCGCCCTGGGGTTCTTCCAGATCTACCGCCTCGATCTTGCCCTGGGCACCAACCGTGCCGGGCTGCAGCGATGGTGGATCCTCATCGCCGCAGGCCTGGCCGCGCTCACCCTCGCCCTGCTCGCCCGAACCTCGATCACAGTGCTCCGCCGCTATCGGAACATAACCCTGCTGGTCTCGGTCATCCTCCTCCTGCTTCCCAATTTGCCCTCAGATTGGGGTCTTCCGCTGCGCGGGCTCTCGGTCAACGGCTCACGGCTGTGGATCGTGCTCGATGTTGGCTTCACCAGCCTGCAGTTCCAGCCGGCGGAGATCGCCAAGCTCGGCCTGGTCATCTATGTCGCCGCATATCTGGCCGACCATCAGCAGGCGCTGCGGGAGGCACGGCGCCACCTGGGGCCGATCGCCATGCCCGAGCCCCGGCAACTCCTCCCCCTGTTGATCACCTGGGGGATCAGTGTCCTCATCCTCATCTCCCAGCGGGACCTCGGCGCGTCGCTGTTGTTGTTCGTCGGCTTCGTGCTCCTCCTCTACGCCGCCACCGGGACCGCCGGATACCTGGTGGCAGGCGGCCTGCTCGGCCTGATCGCCGGGGTCGCCTCGTTCATCGCATTCGACCACGTGCAGCGCAGGGTGATCGGCTGGTTGGCGCCATTCGAGCACTACGAGGACGAAGGCTTCCAGATCGCCCAAGGGCTGTTCGCAATGGGAACGGGCAGCCTGTCGGGGGCCGGTCCCGGCTTGGGAAGGCCGGATCTGATTCCCAATGCATCCACCGACTTCATCTTCGCTGCGGTGGGCGAGGAGCTGGGATTCGCCGGGACCGTCTCTGTGATCG
>JBFYOJ010000275.1:0-4445 GCA_041303885.1 Acidimicrobiia bacterium
CAGGACTGAAGAACACTCTGTCCCACAGGGCGCGCGCCCTCCGGGCTCTGGCGGAGGCCCTCGGCCACGGCCAGTGAGCAAGCGGCCCCATGTGGTGATTGTGGGGGCCGGCTTCGCCGGCCTCAACGCCGCCAAAGAGCTTCGGTCCGCTCCGGTCGACGTGACCATCGTCGATCGGCGCAACTTCCACCTGTTCCAGCCTCTGCTCTACCAGGTCGCCGCGGCAGCCCTGAACCCGAGTGACATCGCCTATCCGATTCGCTCCATATTCCGGCGCCAGCGAAACGTCCGGGCAGTCCTGCTTGCCGAGGTGACCGGACTGGACACAGATCGGAAGGTGGTAACGCTCGACGCCGGCGAGGAGCTGCTCTACGACTACCTGGTCCTCGCCACCGGGGCCACCCACTCATACTTCGGCCATGAAGATTGGGCGGAATTGGCCCCTGGCCTGAAGACGATGGAAGACGCTCTGGCCATGCGTCAGAGGATCCTGGCCGCGTTCGAGGCCGCCGAGCGACATCCTGAGCGGGCCGATCATCTCCTGACATTCGTCGTGGTTGGCGGAGGCCCAACCGGGGTGGAGTTGGCCGGTGCCCTGGTCGAGATCGCCGTTCATTCGATGGGTGATGAGTTCGATGCGATCGACCCGACCCGGGCGCGGGTGATTCTCGTGGAGGGGGCCTCCCACGTGCTCCCCGTCTATCCGGAGACGCTCTCGGACAGTGCTCGCCGCCAATTGGAGACGTTGGGCGTGGAAGTCATAACCGATGCGATCGTCTTGGATATCGATCGGGACGGGGTGACCCTGGACAACGGCCGCCGAATCGAGGCGGGCAGGGTGCTCTGGGCGGCCGGTGTGGAGGCGTCCCCACTCGGGGCGATGCTCGGTGTCGAGATCGACCGGTCGGGCCGTGTGGCGGTGAATGCCGATCTCTCGGTCCCCGGGTCGCCGGACGTCTTCGTGAGCGGTGATCTCGCGACGGTCCCGGGGGTGCCCGGTGTCGCCCCAGCGGCGATGCAGATGGGGAGGCACGCGGCACGCATGGTCATGGCTGATCTCGACGACGTCGAGAGGAGCCCGTTCCGATATCGGAACAAGGGGTCCCTCGCCACGATCGGACGGGCCAGGGCCGTCGCGGACTTCGGCCGGGTGCGCTTCGGGGGATTCTTTGCGTGGGTCGCCTGGTTGGCGATTCACATCTTCTATCTGATCGGGTTCCGCAACCGATTCTTCGTGTTCGTGTCCTGGGCGTGGAGCTATGTGACGTTCCGTCGGGGGGCGAGGATCATCACTGGCGTGCCCAAGATGCGGGACGGGGGCGAACCATGAGGCCTTGCTCACCCGCCAGGATCTGTTCCACTCCGTCTTCATACTCATGGCCAGGTGAGATCGAGTGGTTGGTCCGAGATGATGGAAGTGTCGATGACCGTTGCCCGGGTCTGCGAATTCCACGCCGATCTCGAATCCCAGCTCTGTCGTGACTGTGGCATCCGGTCATGGCGTCGGGAGGAGAGCGGAAGAGTTGTGCACGAGGACTTCTACCCTCACGACTGGCTCTGGGATGCGGTGTGTCCCGACGACACGGTCGAGAAGTTGACCGAGGATGGAGAGATGTTCCGCGAAGGCAGCTTCGTTCTCTGCATCGGGTGCTTCGAGACCCGGCTCGGACGGCAGCTGAGCAGGAGAGACTTCAAGGTGCCTGCTCGTCGTCAGTTCGGAGTGCCGCCGTCGTATCGGTTCCGGTCTCGGTGGAAGGCGGGGTCGCGCTGAGAACGCCGCGCTTGTGCGGGTGAGAGGATTTGAACCTCCACGGGCTCTCGCCCACAGGGACCTAAACCCTGCGCGTCTGCCAAGTTTCGCCACACCCGCGTGCCAGGCCATTGTCCCATGAATGAGGCCCCCGGCGACGCCGAGGGCTTCGTGGGCCGCCCGGGACTCGAACCCGGAACCGTTTGATTAAGAGTCAACTGCGCTGCCAGTTGCGCCAGCGGCCCGACCGAATTCTACCGTTGACAGCCCCTCCTTCACGAAGTCGATCCAGGCGAGCGTGGTGATCAAGGCGTTCGTGCTTCTACGCATTGTCACCCGGCACACACCGTGGGCGAGGTGGTTCTTTCGATGCCCGGTGCCGTCCGGCTTGACGAGAGTCTTGGTGAAGTTGTCGAGGTCGATGCCCAACTCCTCCGACCAGAAGCATTTGGCTCGGGGTTCGTCGTTGTCGAAGTGGAGGTTGACCGCTGCGGCGAATGTGGCGCCCGGGTCATGGAACCGGCGGGCCCAGTGCATGAACAGACGCAGGGCCTCGGGTTCGGAGTGGGCCATCTCGAGTCGTCTGCTCTTCTTGCATCCCTCTGCCCAGTAGAGGGCAAGCCCCATTGCCCAAAAGGGATCGATCTCGAGATGAATAGCCTCGAGTCGGGCCTGTGCAGCGATCAGTTCGATTTCTCGACGGCGCTTGCGTTGCGTGTCTGTGGGAATCCCTTCCCGTGATCCGGTGCGACTCCGGATCGCCGCGTACTGCCCCTCGGTCAGCCTCACCTCACGGCACCACGTGGCCAGGGTCGACTTCTTGACCGGGATCAGGTCCATGATCTCGCTGTAGGACAAGCCGAGTCGTCGTAGGCTCTTGCCCAGCTCGGATCGTTCCCATCGGGACAACAGGTCCCACGAATCGATCCGGCCCAGAAGTTCCACCCCCACCTCCATGGTTGGAACATACGAACGGGATGGGACAGCAACCGGGGGAGAAGTACCCTGATCCGGACACGGGCTGTGGCGCAGCTTGGTAGCGCGCCTGCTTTGGGAGCAGGAGGTCGTCGGTTCAAGTCCGACCAGCCCGACCAAGACCGTAGAATGGAAGCGTCCCGCGGGTGTAGCTCAATGGTAGAGCTCCAGCCTTCCAAGCTGGCGGTGAGGGTTCGATTCCCTTCACCCGCTCGAATGGGTCGCCCTCCGGGGCGAAAGACCAAGGCCCCTTGCCCCTGTAGCTCAATTGGATAGAGCGGCGGACTTCTAATCCGCAGGTTGGGGGTTCGAGTCCTCCCGGGGGCGCTGGACGACCCATTCGACATGGTGGCCGTAGCTCAGTCCGGTTAGAGCACCTGGTTGTGGTCCAGGAAGTCGCGGGTTCGAATCCCGTCGGTCACCCCAAAGGGAAGGGCGCAGCGATGCGCCCTTCTTCATGACGACGAGCACGGAGAGAAATGTCTACAACTGTCACCGAGACCGGTCCTTTCGAGCGTCTGGTCACCTTTCAACTCACGGACGACGAGATTGCCGCAGGGAAGGCGGCCACCGCTCGCAAGCTCTCCCAGGACCTCAAGCTGAAGGGCTTTCGTCCCGGCAGAGCCCCGCTTCCCGTCGTCGAGGCGGCAGTGGGGCACGATCGCCTGCGCAGCGAGGTCATCGATGACCTGGTGCCGCCGGTCCTGTCGGACATACTCAACGAGGAGGAGATCCGCCCGGCGGTCACACCGCAGCTGGAGAGCCTCAACGACGTCGAAGGTGGTGTCGAGGTCGGGGTGCGAGTCACTCTCTGGCCGACCATCGACCTACCCGCCTATCGGGGGCGAAACGTCGAGATCGACTCGCCCGACGTGACCGATGAGGATGTCGACTCACAGATTCAGCGGATGCTGGAGCAGTTCGCCACGGTGGAGGAAGCCAACCGCCCGGCCGAAGTAGGCGACTTCGTCTCCATCGACATCAAGGCGACCAAGGACGGTGAGCCAGTCGAGGAGGCCTCGGCATCAGATCTCCTCTACGAAGTGGGCTCTGGCCTGTTCATCGACGGGATCGATGGACATCTCGGTGGTGCCGAGCCGGAGTTCAGGTTCAGCTTCGACGGCCCTCTCCCGGGAGGCTTCGGTGAACGCGCCGGCGAGGAGGTCACATTCGACGTCACGGTGAACGAGGTCAAGGAGCGGATCCTGCCCGGGCTCACCGATGAATGGGTCGACGAGAACACCGAATTCGAGACGATCGAAGCGTTGAGGACCGAGCTCAGGGACCGGCTTGCCACCGTGAAGCTTCAGGCCGTTGCGCGTCAGTTCAGTGAGCGAGCATTGAGCACATTGGTAGAACAGGTGGACGTCCAGCTGCCCGAGGCCCTGGTCAGATCCGAGATGGACGACCATCTCCACCGTTTCGTGCACCGGCTGGAAGACAGTGAGATCACGCTCGATGACTACTTCCAGATGTCCGATCAGACCCAGGATCAATTCCTGCAGGACCTGCGCCAACAGGCGGAGCTCTCGCTTCGCAACCAGCTCGTCCTCGAGGCGGTGGCAAAGGACGCGGGGATCGAAGTCACCCCGGAGGATGTCTCATCGGTACTGCAGGCCCTGGCTGCGCAGTCCGGCGACCCGGTCGCCTATCTGAAGGCGTTCAAGCAAAGCGGCCGGGAATTGGCACTGGCCGGTGATATTCTCAGAAACAGGGCGCT
>JBFYOJ010000276.1:0-3800 GCA_041303885.1 Acidimicrobiia bacterium
CAGATGCTGGTGGTCGGGGCCTGCTTCGTCTGGATCCTCAACCAGAGGATGACCTGGGCCCGAGCGGTGTTCGCCGCTTTCATCGCCTGGCTCGAGTTGGTCATCATCTTCGGCATGATCCCGTCGGAGTGGCTCAACTATGCACAGACCGATCTCGACTGGTCGTCGCAGCGGGTCGCCTTGACGATCCCGCCGTGGCTGGTGCTCGGCAACGATGTGGAGATCAGCTATGCGGTCCTCAAGGATTCGATCTCGATGGGGTACCACCTCGTGATGCTCGCCGCCGCCGCCATCTTCGCCCTGCAGCTGCAGAAGATGAAGCAGGGCGCCCCCGCGGCCGCAGAGAAGCCCCTCCCTCAATCTCCCTACGGTCGACCCTTGATCAAGGGCGGTACGTGATGCCGAGGGGTGTGGTCGATGAGACTCCTCCGTATCGTGACGACTACCAGCTCGCCGTCGTCGACGGCGACTACTTCACTGACAAGCTGCGGCCGAAGCAGTTCCTCCACATCGACCAATCGGAGTGCATCATCTGCGAGGGCTGTGTCGACATCTGCCCTTGGAAGTGCATCCACTTCCTCTCCCTCGACGCCATCACCGAGGGGGTCAACGTCGATCATCCCGGCGACGACCCGCAGAACCGGGGCTTCTTCGTCGTCGATGAGGACGAGTGCACCCGCTGTGCCCTTTGCGTCGACCGCTGCCCGACCAATGTCATCACACTGGGCAAGTTCGAGGGCTCACTGGCGGAGCAGGCGTCTGTGCTCGGCCTCGACAGGAGACCATGGGACCTCGACACGGGGCAACGTGATTTCAAGAACGGCTACGCGTACGGGATGCGCTGGTAGGAGACACAGTGGCTAACGGAAACGGCAAGACCGGTTTGATGGACAAGGTCAAGGAGGTGAACGACAAGATCTGGGGCTCCCAGGTCGCCGAGTCGATCCTCCGCCCGGGGTCACCTTTCAAGAAGGGCTACTCGGACAGCCCGAGGAATCGGTCGTACGTTGTGATGAACAACGTGCTCTACCACCTCCACCCGGTGAAGGTGAAGCGGCACGGGGTGAAGCTGTCCTACACCCTTTGTCTCGGTGGGCTCAGCTTCTTCTTGTTCATCCTGCTGACCATCACCGGCATCTTCCTGATGTTCTACTACACGCCGTCGGCGGAGACGGCGTACGCCGACATCGAAGCCCTCTCCACCAACGTGGCGTTCGGCTCCATGGTGAGGAACCTCCATCGGTGGGGCGCGCACCTCATGGTGCTCTCTGTCTTCCTCCACATGAGCCGGGTGTTCTATCACGGTGCCTACAAACCGCCCCGTGAGTTCAACTGGGTCGTTGGAGTCGTCCTCCTGTTCCTCACGTTGCTCCTGTCCTTCTCCGGCTATCTGCTCCCATGGGACCAGCTTGCGCTGTGGGCGGTCACGGTCGGGACGAACATGGCCGGCTTTGTGCCTGTGGTGGGGGCGCAGGTCAAATTCGCCTTGCTCGCAGGCGTGGAGGTGTCGGCCGCGACCCTGCTCCGCTTCTACGTCCTCCACGTTCTCGCTCTCCCATTCATCCTCGTCATCTTCCTTGCCGTCCACTTCTGGCGGGTGCGCAAGGACGGCGGAATCTCCGGACCGCTCTAAGGAGTACTTGTGACCGAAATCCCCGAAAGTCTCCTGAGAAGATCGGCAGAGGCCAAGGCCAAGGCCCTCGGTCTCCCGGTCGAGCAGGTGCTGGCGGAGATGAAGGGCGAGGCGCCGCCGTCACCACCCCCTGCCCCCGAGCCCGAAGCGGCACCCCCCGCGGACGTCGCCGAGGAGGTGGAGGCCGCCGCGGAGCGCTCAGAGGAGATCGAAGAGGCCGTCGCCTCGGTCGAGGAGGAGCCGGAACCGGTCGAGGAGGCCCCTTCTGAGGCCGAGGCAGAAGCCGAGGAGCCCGAGATCGAAGTAACGGGAGAAGCCGAGGTGCCCCCGGCGCCGCCGACGGAAGCGCCGGTTGTCGAGCCTCCCTCTGCGGCCGAGCCCGGAGAGATGATCGAACCGGCCGCCGCCGCGGTGGCGACCGCGGTGGAGGAGAGGCCCGAGCCGTCCGGGAACGGGGCGGGCAACGGCAAGGTGGCGGCGGTGGTCACCCCCCGTCCGGTGGTCCCACCCAAGGGGATGCCAGAGGGAGTGCGCACGCAGCGGCTCCTCACCGTGGTCAAGGCCCGCGCCATTCAAACGGTCAAAGCCGAGCCGACCGACAAGGTCAACACCTGGCCCCACCTGATGCTCATGGAGTTCGGTGCCCTTCTCGCCATCACCGGCCTGCTGGTGATCATGGCTGTGATCATCCACTCGCCCCTTCTGGACCCCGCCAACTTCAACGCCACACCCAACCCATCGAAGGCGCCCTGGTACTTCCTCGGTCTCCAGGAGTTGCTGTCCTACTTCGACCCACAGATCGCCGGGGTCACCGTGCCGACGATCACCGGGATGATCGGTTTCATGATGGTCCCCTTCGTCGACAAGAACCCGTCGACTCGGCCCAGCGACCGGAAGTTCGCCATCGCCCTCTACTCGGTCTTCCTCGCCGGGGCGGCCACGCTCACCATGTTCGGCGTCCTATTCCGCGGCAGGGGCTTCAACTTCTCCTACCCGTGGAAGGATGGGGTGTTCTTCGACGATCTCAAGGACTGGGTGTTCTTCGAGTGAACTTGACCACCCTTGCCCTGGTCGCTGTCGCCGTCATCGCCATTCTGGGCGCGGCCGGCGCCTTCGCCGTGGCCTACCGCCGCTCCCAGTCGGTGGAGCCGCCGGAGCCGATGATCCGCGTCTCCAAGGAGACCGCGGCGGCCGACCGGCCATTCACCTCTGGCGTGCTGATCCCTGTCGCCGAGGAGGCCGAGGTCGAGGAGTTGCCAGTCGGCGAGGAAGCCGAGGCGGAAGAGGAAGCCGAGGCGGAAGAGGAAGCCGAGGCCATCGTCCACATCGTCGAGGAGCAGCGCATCGTGGAGGTGTCCCCGGAGGAAGGCGGGGTCTCCCGGCGTCAGTTCTTCAACCGTGCGATCGTCGCCACATTCGGTTCGTTCCTCGCCCTCCAGGGCGTGTACTACCTCACCTTCTTCTGGCCCAAGCTGGTCGGTGGCTTCGGGGCCGACATCGATGCCGGGCCGGTCGCAGACCTGCGCAACCAGGTGTTCACATCCACCGGCGCGGTTCTGCCCCTCTTCATCCCTGAGGCCAGGGCCTATCTGGTGCCGGCCCCGGCGGAGCTGTCCGACCAGTTCGAGGGCAGGGAGGTCGCGGCCGAGGGCTTGATGGCCTTGTACATGAGATGTGTCCATCTCGGTTGTCGCGTCCCGTGGTGCGCTCCGTCGCAAGGATTCGAATGCCCGTGCCACGGGTCGAAGTACAACTCGGTCGGTGAGTATTTCGCCGGACCGGCGCCCCGGAACCTGGACCGGTTCGTGGTGGAGGTCCGTGGCAACAATCTCTGGATCCGGACCGGGTCGATCATCGAGACGCCACGGGCTCCCGAGCGGAGCGTCGAGTATCCGCAGGGCCCGAGCTGCATCGGGGTCGTGGCTCAGGCATGACCGCGAACATCATCACAGTCGTCGCCGTCGTCGCCGGCATCGCCTGGCTCGGCATGCTCTTCGTGTCCGCCGTGCGCAACCGGGGCGGGGAGGAGGTGGCGCCAAACCTGCGACCTGGCATCACCGACGAGGAGATGGAGACCCGAAGGCTGGAAGGTGGCCAGAAGGCCGCCATTGCCTTCTCCGCTTTCCTCGCCATCTCGCTTCCCCTCTACTTCCTCACAGAGCCACAG
>JBFYOJ010000277.1:0-6212 GCA_041303885.1 Acidimicrobiia bacterium
AGGAGGCCCCTCTCGAGGCCTCCTTCCGGGTATGCGAGTCCGCCTGTAAGCCGGATTCTGTCGGGGGCGACCATCCATCTGGGCGCATCGTTGCCGGTGCGCTCATGCGGCCCACCCGGGACTTGATCGACGGGCCGTCGACGTCCCTGCTTGGCCTTGCTCCTGGTGGGGTTTGCCGAGCCGTCACAGTCACCTGCGACGCTGGTGAGCTCTTACCTCACCCTTTCACCCTTGCCTGTGCCCCTGAGGGCCATCGGCGGTCTGCTCTCTGCTGCACTTTCCGTCGGGTCACCCCGCCTGGGTGTTACCCAGCACCATGCCCTGTGGAGTCCGGACTTTCCTCGATCTCTCGACCGCGGTCGCCCGGCGGGCTCGCACATTGATTTTACCGCCCGGCTTGCTTTCGTCGACCGGCCAGCCAGCCGGTGAACCCGGCGACGAATGCGGCAAGGACGGCGAGCCAGATCACACTGCCCGTGTTCGCAGGGCTTCCTCCCAACCTGGCCACGACGATGACGACTCCCGCCAGGACCAAGCCGCTCACGGCTCCGTGGAATCGTTCCGAGTGCTTGGCCATCCGTCCGGCCACCCAGCCGGCGATGGCCAGTCCGGCGATGATTCCGATCACCAGACCGATATCGCCGCCCTTGCCGACACCGAGCACGGTCAACAGGCCTCCGAATGTGAGGGCGAGGAGGGTGGCAGAAAGCCCTCCGGCGCCGACCCCGAGGCCGACAGCGGCGATATTCAGCGCGGCCAGCATGACACCGGGAATCTTGGCACGGAGGGCCCGGTAGCCCCACCTGGCATGCGACCGGCGTTCGTCCCGATGGCGCTCGAGGGACGATGGGTAACTTGGGGCATGATGGAGAACAGCCGGGTCGGTGGCAGTCTCGTCGTTGCGGCGCACCGCCTGCCCGTTGCCTGGGATGACGAGACGGAGCAGTGGATCCCGAGCCCGGGGGGTCTGGTCTCTGCATTGACCCCGGTTCTCCGTGAACGCGGCGGTTCTTGGGTCGGGTGGAACGGCGGGGTCGGCGGGAGTTCGCGACCCTTCCGCGCCGCCGGCATCAGAAACCAGCCCATCGTGCTCGACGAAACGGAGATCAGCGACCACTACGACGGCTTCTGCAACGGCACGATCTGGCCCCTCTACCACGACGCGATCAGACCGCTGGAGTTCCACCGGCATTGGTGGCGCCCCTATGTCGCCGTGAACGAACGCTTCGCTCGGGCGACTGCCAGGGCTGCCGGGGACCGGGGAATCATCTGGATCCACGACTACCAACTTCAGCTGGTGCCGCAGATGGTGCGTGACAGACTGCCTGATGCCCGGATCGGGTTCTTCCTGCACATCCCATTTCCACCAGTCGAGATCTTCGAGCGGCTTCCCTGGCGTGAGCGGGTGCTGGAGGGGTTGCTCGGGGCGGATTATCTCGGGTTTCAGACCCACAGAGCTGTTCTCAACTTCGCCGATGCGGCGCGGGAGATAACCGGGGCCACCGGGCCGGCGTCCTCACTCGGGTACCGGGATCGGCTGATCAGGGCCCAAGCCGTCCCCATTTCGATCGATGTGGCCGAGACCCGGACGGTGGCCAACTCCCCTGAAGCGCGCTCCGGCGCAGAGAGCCTGCGACGGGACCTGGGCAACCCCGAACATGTCATCCTCGGCGTCGATCGGCTCGATTACACGAAGGGCATCGACCTGAGGCTTCGGGCGTTCGAAGTGATGCTGGAAAGGCATCCCGAGCTCTTGGGCAAGGTTTCGATGGTCCAGATCGCCGTGCCCAGCCGGGAGGACGTTGGTGAATACCAGGTGATCAGGCGTCTGGTCGAGGAACTGGTTGGGCGTATCAACGGGCGTTTCGCCAGGGCATCGTGGACACCGGTTCATTACCTCTATCGCAGCTACCCATACGCCAGCCTGGCCAGCGCCTATCTCGCCGCCGACGTCATGCTGGTGACTCCGCTGAGGGATGGGATGAACCTCGTCGCCCTGGAGTACGTCGCCAGCCGTGGCGACAACTCCGGTGTCCTCGTCCTGAGCCAATTCGCCGGGGCCGCGGAGAGGCTCTCGGACGCGCTGATCGTCAATCCCTACGATCTCGACGGGTTGGCACAGGCCCTTCACACCGCTGTGCTGATGGGAAGCGGGGAACAGACCCGGCGAATGGCGAAGCTGAGAAGGTCATTGACACGGTGGGACGTCCACTCCTGGGCGAGACACAACCTGGCAGAGATCGGCCGATGATCGAACAACTTGCATTCGCACCCCGTTTGCTGATCGCAAGCGACTTCGATGGCACCCTGGCCGAGATCGTCGAAGACCCGGATCTGGCCACGCCGCTGGCGCGATCCAAAACTGCCCTCGAAGGGCTCGCCGGGCTGCAAGGGACCACGGTGGCCATTGTCAGCGGCCGTCGTCGCTCTCAGCTCACCGAGCGCTTCGACGATCCCGGGTTCATCCTGATCGGTGAGCACGGCATAGACCACGGTGAACCGACCGGGCCCGACACACCACCTTTGACACTGGCAAGAGAGCTGGTCGATGCGGCGGCCCGTGCTACTCCGGGCGCATGGGTCGAGCACAAAGCGCGTGGAGTCGGTTTCCATTACCGGGCGGTACCCGACCCCGAGCAGGTGCTCGACGACTTGCGCAGGAGTGGCGGGGCAATCCCGGGCATTCAGATCATGGAGTCCAAGAAGATCCTCGAATTCACCGACTCTCCCCTCAACAAGGGGATGGCCCTTGTGGCCTTGAAGGAGTCTCTGGGAGTGGACCGGGTCTTGTTCATGGGGGACGACGTGACCGACGAGACCGCTTTTGCCGCACTCGGCGAGAGCGATGTGGGGGTGCACGTCGGGTCCGGGCCGACCTTGGCCGGTGTCATCGTGCCCACGCCCTCGGCACTGGCAGACTTGTTGGAGAGGTTGCTAGCGGCCAGGGCCGGGGCCTTCCCGACCTCCTCGGGCTTGCGTCAGGGGCCGGCCCTAACCTGAGACGTTGTGTGCGGGCGGTTCTCGATCACCGGCGACCTGGACTTCTATGCCGAATACTTCGGCGTGGATGAGGTGGCCACGGATCGTCTCGAGCCCAACTGGAACGTGGCCCCGACCGACCCGGTCTACGTGGTTGCCGAACGGGAGGGAGTCAGGGCGCTGGGGTCGATGCCGTGGGGACTCGTGCCGCACTGGGCGAAGGACACGAGGTCGATTCATATCAATGCTCGCGCGGAGACCGTCTCCACTTCGGCCGCCTTCAAGGAGTCCTTCTCCCGCCGACGCTGTCTGATCCCGGCCGACGGGTTCTACGAATGGGAGCCCAAGGACGAGGGACGCACCCCTCATTGGATGTATCGCGCCGACGGGCACCCGATGGTGTTTGCCGGGATCTGGGCATCCCGACTCGATCCCGAGACCGACACCTGGCAACGAACCTGCTCGATCATCACCACCGAGGCCGAGGGGGTGATCACCTCGATTCACGACCGGATGCCGGTATCCCTTGTGCCCGGGGTGTGGGACGCGTGGCTCGACCGTGACCTCCGAGACGCCGAGGTCGTCGCAGGCCTGCTGCAGCCCATCGACGCGGAGGAGATCATGGAGCATCCAGTTTCGAGCAGGGTGAACTCGGTGAGGAACAACGGGCCCGAGCTCCAGGAGCAGGCAGAGCCCGAGACGCTGTTTTGACCCACCCGACGCTCCAGCGCGAGATGGGGATGACCGGAGCCATCGGCACCGGGTTGGGCTCGATCCTCGGCACCGGTGCCTTCGTCGCGATTGGGATCGCCTCGGGGATGTGGGGCGATGCAGTCGTGTTTGCCATACCGGCGGCCGGGGTCGTGGCGGTCTTCAACGGCCTCTCATCGGCCCACCTGGCCGGCAGGTTCCCTGTGGCCGGCGGGACCTATGAGTACGGCTATCAGACACTCGGCCCCTGGTGGGGGTTCACTGCCGGCTGGTTGTTCCTGCTCGCCAAGACCGCGTCGGCCGCAACCGCCGCACTCGGCGTCGGTCTCTACCTGGGTGCCTCGATCGACCGGCGGCTCGTTGCCATCGCCTCCGTGGCGGTGGTCACCGGGTTGGTCCTGGCCGGCCTGAGACGCACCACCGTCGTCAACGCGCTCCTGGTCGGCATGACCGTGACCGCATTGGTCGTCTTCTCTTTCGCCGCGCTGGATGCCTCCGGGTGGGCCGCCCCGGCCCTGGACACCCCCCGGCCCGGCGACATCCTGGCCGCCATCGCCTTCCTGTTCGTGACCTACACCGGGTACGGCCGCATCGCCACCCTGGGCGAGGAGGTGCACCGCCCGGCTCGCACCATTCCGCGGGCGGTGATCGTGACCCTGACCGTCGCCGTGTTGCTCTACGCACTGGTCGAGATCGGAGGACGCGCCCTCGGAGGCAGCCAATGGGGGCTGGATCTGGAAACGGGCTCGACGCTGGCCCGGCTCATCACCCCGCCGTTCTCTACCGTGGTCGCCATCGGTGCGGTGACCGCCATGCTCGGGGTCCTGCTCAATCTCGTCCTCGGCCTGAGCAGGGTTTGGCTGGCCATGGGCCGCCGCCTCGACATGCCGCAGGCCCTTTCCAGGCTCGATCGACGGTCTGTTCCCGTGATCGCCATCCTCACATCCGCAGTCCCCGTCGCTGCGCTGACCCTCATCGGGGATATCTCTCTGGCCTGGAGCTTCTCCGCCTTCAACGTCCTCCTCTACTACGGGATCACCAATCTGGCCGCCCTCAGACTGGACAAGCGGCGAGCGACTGCCTGGCTCGGGCTCGCCTCGTGTCTGTTCCTGTCCTTCTTCGTCCCTATCGGCGTCTGGCTCACCGCGGCCGGTCTTGTCGTCATCGGCCTCATCTGGAAGGCACAACGCCGGATTTAGCCACCTGTCATCGGTACGCTGCCGTCGGCTTCGGACCCCATGAACAACGCAGTTCGTATCGCTCTCCTTGCGCTGTTGCTCAACTCCTGCAGTACTTTGGTCGGCGAGACTCCGACTCAGACAGCCGGGGGGAGCACCGGCTCGACCAACACCACCCCTGGAAGCCCCGGTACAACCTTCCGACCCTGTGTCCACGTCACCGGTGGCACGGACCCTGTCGCCACCGGGTCGGTTGCGGGCGACGCCCTGGCCCTGTCCGGTCAATTGTTCGTCTGCGCCGACGACGTCGTGGTGGTTGGAGAGTCCGATCTCAACGAAGTCGCCGCGGCAGCCCAACTGGCGGCGGCCTTGGGCGGCCCCCTGCTTCACCCCCACCCCCAGCTCGCGGCCGAGCTCGGTCGTCTCAAGCCGATGCGAGTCCATCTCCTCGGTGCCATCGAGACGACGACGCCACCGAACGCCGAGGTGTTGCGCCCCACCATTGTCGACGCCGTCGAGACCGCGCGTTCCGTCCTGAGCGTGACCGAAGAGGTGCGTCTTCCTGCCATCCCTGACGCATCGACCGTGGTGAAGACCGTCAACGCCATCGCCACCCGGGGACAGGTCGTGCTCCCCCAGACGGATCCCGATGTCTCCAGCACCAACCCGGCGCCTCCGGCGATCGACACATCTGCCGTGGTGACCGGGTTGGCCACCGAGTCGGACGCGACCTCGGTCTGGCTCGTCGACGCCGGCCAGCCGGTGGCCATCCTGTCGGCTGCCGCCACCGGTCGCGTCGCCGGGGCGACTGTCGTCGCCTACGACCCGGCCAATGTTCTCGGCCATCCGGAAGTCGGCATGGCGCTATCAGGGCGGACGAGCGAGTCGATCCGTTATGTGGGTGCCGTCCCCGATGCCACCGAGTGGGAGATCGCCCTTCTCTCCACCGGCCTCCAGGTGCCAGGCGGCGGGTTCTTCATCTTCCCCGAAGGCCAGCCACGCCGCTTCGTGGCCTTCTACGGCCACCCGGAGACGACCGGGCTGGGTGTGCTCGGGGAGCAAGGCCCCGAGGCGACCCTCGAGCGCATGGCGCCTTTCATCGAGGAGTACGCGGCCGATGGCAGCCAGGTGATCCCCACCTTCGAGATCATCGCCAGTGTCGCCTCGGCCCAGGCCACCGACGACGGCGACTACAGCTTCGAATGGCCGCCTTCCAGTCTCGAGGATTGGATCCGGGTCGCCGAGGAGAACGGCATGTACGTCGTCCTCGATCTCCAGCCTGGTCGTGAGGACTTCCTCACCCAGGCGAAGCAGTACGAGGAGTTGCTGAAGCTGCCCTTTGTC
>JBFYOJ010000278.1:0-5717 GCA_041303885.1 Acidimicrobiia bacterium
CAGCTGGCCGGGGCGTCCTGACCCGGTCGAGGGCTACTGGTAGCTCCGTGGATAGACATCTCCGTCCATCAGCTTCCTCGCCGTGCGGATGATCCCGGCACGTCGCACCAGTGCCTGGCCATCTTCGAAGACCAGATCCACGACAGCGTCGAAGCTCCCGGTCGGGTGCTCCAATCTGAGGGCTTCTCTTCCCTCAGCGCGCTCGAGGATCCGGGAAGCAGGCGATTCGGGGAGCAGCGCGGCGGTTGCCACCGACACCGCGCCCAGCACACCGATCGCCTGATGGCACCGATGCGGAATGAAGGTGCGGGTGCAGAGGTCACCGCCCTCCTTCGGAGCGGACACCATCGTCAGCTTCGGCACTGTCGTGCCGGTCACATCACCCAGGTTCATCATTCGGCCAGCCGCCAGACGGATCTTCTCCAGCTGCGCCCGCAACTCCTGGTTCGCCTCCAACTCCTCGCAGGACTCGTAGCCGGAGATGCCAAGGTCCTCCGCGGCCATCACCACGACCGGCATCCCATTGTCGACGAGGGTCGCGGCCACTCCCTCAACCAGGTCGACGGCGCTCCCCGTCGGGAGAAGACTCCCTGTGCTGCCGCCCGCCAAGCCCTCGAAGTCGAGACGGATCGGCGCCGCGGTTCCGGGGACGCCTGATATCGAAGTGTCACCGGAGTATCGGGGCAGCCCGTCTTCGCAAGGGAAGGTCGCAACTGCGAGAGCATTTGTGTTGAGCATGTGGATACGTACCCCTGTGGCATCCGACGGCGCCGCGACCAGGCCTCTTTCCACGGCGAACGGGCCCACGCCGGCAAGGATGTTCCCGCAGTTCTGCCGGTCGGTGACCAACTCACGATCGACTCCGAGCTGTAGGAACAGGTAGTCGATTTCTCCCAGCCCGTGCTCGCATTGTGAGACGACGGCAACCTTGCTGGTGAGAGGGTGAGCGCCACCCATGCCATCGATCTGGCGCGGATCCGGGGTGCCCATGAATTCGAGGAGCAGGCGATCGCGCTTTGCAGGATCTGAGGGCAGGTCGGTCCCGACGAAGTACAGGCCCTTCGAAGAGCCTCCCCTCATCACCATGCATCGCGTGCCCAGCGGCTCAGCTTTCAATTCGGATCCCGATCATGACCCTCAGATTACGGACGCTGGGTGCGGCAACGTCGATCATGCCGTCTTTGTTCCGAGCCGCAGTGATCACAGACCGAGATAGGCGTGCCCAATTACCTCGCTCGACACGAGCTCCTCCCTGCTGCCTGCCAGGACAACACGTCCGTTCTGCAACACATAGCCCCGATCGGCGATCTCGAGGCTCTTGTTCACGTTCTGCTCGATCAGCAAGACCGTGATCCCTTCGTCTCTCAGTTGGCTGATCACGTGGAAGGACTGGTCCACCAGGAGCGGAGACATCCCAATGGAAGGCTCGTCGAAGATGCACATCGTGGGCAGCGCCATCAGGGCGCGTCCGATGACGAGCATTTGTCGCTCTCCACCGCTCAACGTCCTGGACAGAGCCCGCTCACGCTCCTCGAGACGAGGGAAAAGATGAAAAACCCGCTCCAGCGTCTTGTCCCGGCGCTCCCATGCGCGACGGTGATAGGCGCCCAACTCCAGGTTCTCCCTCACGCTCATGTCCCGGAAGACGCCACCTCCCTCCGGCCCATACGAGATCCCCAACTCACTGATGCGGTGTGCATCACGGCCCTCGATCCTCTGCCCGGCGAACTTGATCATGCCGGACGAGGGCTCGATGAGGCCAACGATCGCCTTGACCAGCGTGGTCTTGCCCGCCCCGTTGGCGCCAAGAACGACCACGATCTCACCCTCGTCGACGCTGATGGTCACATCCCAGAGCGCCCTGACCGCCCCATACGCGGCATTGACGTTGTGCACTCGGAGCATCAGGAATCCGCTCCGAGATAGACCGCGCGAACCACGGGATCTACAGCGATCTCCGCTGGAGTCCCCTCGCTGATCTTCGTGCCGAAGTGAAAGACGATGATCCGATCACAAACGCCCATGATCGCTTCCATCACGTGTTCGATCATGAGGATCGTCATCCCCCGGTTGCGCAGGTCGGTTATCCGCCCCATGATCTGTTTCAGCTCCCTCGACGTGAGTCCCGCCATCGACTCGTCGAGCATGAGCATCTCGGCATTGGTGGCGAGCGCTCGGGCGATCTCGAGGTACCGCCGACCCGCCAGGGGCAGATCGCGCACCCGTTTATTCCGATCGGAAAGTATGCCCATGGTCGCCATCAGCCTGTTGACCTCCCGCTCGGCCTCCTCGTGGCTGAATCTCCGCTCCGGGTTCCCGTAAATGAGGGCCAATCGCACGTTCTCGAACGCACTCATGCCGGTGAAGAGCTTCGGACTCTGAAACGTTCGCGCCAGGCCTCGTCGACTGATCTGATCGGGACGGAGCCGGGTGATGTCCTCGCCCCTCAGGGTGATGGAGCCCTCTTGCACTTCGAGAGCACCCGAGATCAGGTTGAAGATGGTGGTCTTGCCGGCGCCATTCGGCCCGATCAGCCCGACGATCTCTCCCTGCTCGACCCCGAAGCTGGCATTGTCCACTGCCTTCAGGCCACCGAAGCGGTGAGAGACACGACTCACCTCGAGCATGGTCATCGCCTATCCGCCTGCCTGATTCGACGGAACCGGGTGATCCGCATCCGCATCTTGATCCACTGGATCTTGAGCCGGATGTACAACCTCTGTGTCAGCTCGACCAGACCTCCCGGTAGCCATAGGACCACCGCGACGAGAGTGAGGCCGAAGATGAGGAGATATACGTAGGGATACTCCCTGATGAGGAACTCCTGCAGCACGACCAAAATCGTCACTCCTATCAGTGGCCCATAGAGCCGGGACAGCCCGCCAAGGATCGCCATGACCACCGGCAGGAACGAGAACAAAGGGTTGAACGCGATTGACGGATCGACGTATCTAAAACGGGTGGCCATGACCGCTCCGGTCATACCCATCAGGGCCGAGCTCGCGGCAAAGGTGAGCACCTTGAGCTTGGTGATGTTGACTCCGATGTGCTCGGCGGCCTCCTGGTTCTCACCGATCCCCTGCAGCGCCAGCCCGGGGCTGGAATGACGGAGGAGGAAACCACCGACGAGCGCGACTGCGAAGATGATCAGGAGCAACAGATAGATCACTTCGTTACTGGCCCCAGAGACGTGCCTGCCCACCGTGCCGTTCACATTCGTCTCCCACCACGCCACCGAACTTCGGATGAGCGAAGCCACCCCGAATGTGAAGAGGATGAAATACACACCCTTGAGACGCAAGGTCAACATACCGATGGCCAGGGCGAGCAGGGACGCCACGGCCCCTCCGATAAGGATCAAGACCTCGATCGGGAGGAAGTCGCGGAGGATCGCCGAGACATAGACACCCACGCCGAAAAGGCCGGCCGTCGCCAAAGACACGAATCCCGTGGGCCCGGAGAACATCGTCCAGCTGAGAGCGAGGATCGCGAACATCAGGACCGTGATGAGACTGATGCCGATCGACTCCGGCACGACACTCGGCGCGAATGCCAGAGCGACGATGCTCACCGGGATGGCCACCAAGGCCGGCTTCTCCTCCCTCAGGATCGTGCTAATCAGCATGGATTTGCCGACCCAGGATCCCGGACGGTCTGATCAATAGCACCAGGACGAAAATCAGATAGAAGGCGACCAGGGACAGACTTGGCTCGATGAAGTTCACGAGGGCGATCACCAGGCCCAGAAGGAACCCGCCAATGAGGCTGCCGGTGATGCTGCCCAGGCCTCCGACAACGACAACAACGATGGCAATCACCGTCAGCTCGATCCCACGGCTCGCCTGGATGTCGAACATCATGCTGTAGAGGGCACCAGCCAGGCCGGCCAAGCCTGCTCCGAGACCGAAGCAGATGGCGAGCACCCTCCTGCGATTGACACCCAGAGCCTCGGCCATGTCGGGTCGTTCGGCGGCAGCCCTTATCGCCTTGCCCAACCGAGTGTGCCGTATGAACAGATAGAAGGCGACGCTGGCAGTCACGGCGACGACGAGGGCGATCACACGGTTCAGCCCGTAGCGATGGCCGAGGATCGTTACCGGTGTGTTCAGGATGCTGTAACCACGGAGGCCGGCTCCCCAGAACGAGAGCATCACATTTTGGATGACGAACAACAGTCCGAACGACACGAGCAGCGACCGACCCTCGAAATGGTCTTGGTCGATCGATGTCCGACGAAGGTCGTTGAAGATGGTCCGGTCGAGCGCAAACCCAATTACGAACAACAACGGTGCAACGACTGCTACTGCCAGCAGCGGGTGGATCCCGGCCACCGTGTACAAGCTGAACGTCGCCAGGGCCGCCAGCATGATGAACTCGCCGTGCGACACATTGAGGACGCGACCGACGCCGTACTGGAGACTGAGCCCCACGGCTATCAGCGCGTACAAACCACCCAGGATCAGGCCGCTGAGGACGACGTCGATGACGCTCTCCATCATCTCACTTCAGCAGCTGCGCGGAGAGGGCGTGTCAGGCGAGTCGCACGCCCTTCTCCTATCGACATCCGAATTCGCGGTATCGCGAACCGTCTATCAGCCCTCCGGCCACGCGGGCTTCGGATAGATGGGCTCGGCGGTTCGTGCGTCAGTAGGGCTGACGATCTCGAACTCACCGTTCTGCCATTGTCCGATCTGGCCCGGATAAACCGGATTGAGCTGGTTCTCGAACTGGAATGCTCCGAGGATCGTCGTGAACTCAGTGGTGTCCATAGCTTCTTTGACTGCCACAGGGTCCAGTGTGCCGGCCGCCTCGATGGCTTGCTGTAGCACCTGTCCCGTGGCGTAGCAGGCGGCCGATGCCCATCGGTCGGGCTCGACGCCGTGCATCTCGACGTGCCGGTCGAAAAAGCCCTGTGCATCTGGGGTGTCCACATTCGGGTTCCATGCACCCGTCCCGACGATTCCCTCGGCCGCGGGCCCGAAGGCATCCCGATAGGGCGGGAAAGCGACACCGACCGACGCCATGAACAGATCTGGGTTGAATCCGATCTCGATCGCCTGCCCCGTAATCAGGAATGTCTCATCCGGATAGGAGAAGGCCAAGAATGCGTCCGGATCCGCATCCTGTGCCCCCCTCAACGTCTGTGAGAGGTCCTCGGTCCCCAATGGATAGGTCTCCTGGAACACGATCTCGATGCCCGCGTCCTCGAGAGCCGGGACCATGTAATCGTTGAAGTCGATCCCAAAAAGGTCGTCGTGGTGGATGATGGCCACCGTCGTGACCCCCAGATCCTGCAGCAGCTCGACCAGTGCGGCGCCCTGATCCACATACTGGTTGAGCAGTGCGTAGAAGTACGGATATTGCCCAGGGTTCTCCACGAGCTCCCTCGAGCCCACGGTGCAGCCCATGACCGGCGTCTGAGCATCCGTGATGTCCTGGGCGATGGCGAAGTTGAAGGCCGTTCCCCATGGCGGGAATATGAAATCGATGTTCTCGTCGGCGAGCATCTGCTGTGTCAGTTGCACCGCGGTCCCCACATCGCTGGTGTCGTCCACCCGCTCGATTCGCACCGGGAGAGAAGTGGCGTACTCCTCGACGTAGATGCCCCCTGCAGCGTTCACATCCTCGACCCAGAGGTCATAGCTCGGGATCTGCGACAAGCTGGCACCAGCGTTGTTGGGGCCCGAGAGCGCTATCGGATTGCCGATGACGATCTC
>JBFYOJ010000279.1:0-4607 GCA_041303885.1 Acidimicrobiia bacterium
TCATAACCGAACCCGTCCCAACCTCTCGGCTCGGTGGCGATGACACCGTCGAGGGAGCCTTCCACCACCAGCTTGTCCCCATCGGGCATCGCCAGGGCCACGATCGTGCGGAAACGGGCGCTCCGGTCGTCGACTCCCTCCAGTTCCATCAGCAACCGGGCGACGTTCTCCGCATACGTGGCGTTCGGCCCGGCGTACCTCGCAGTCATCACCCCGGGGGCGCCGCCGAGCGCATCGACCTCCAACCCGGTGTCATCCGCCACTGCGGGGAGACCGACCACATCGGTAACCGCCTGTGCCTTGAGCAAGGCATTCTCCTCGAGTGAATCACCAGTCTCCTCGACATCGGGCCAGTCGAGATCACGAACAATCTCGCCGGCGAGACCGGTCATGCACAAGACATCCTCCATCTCCTTGATCTTGTCAGGGTTCTTCGACGCGACGACCAGCCGTGGGATCACGGGGCCACCGCACGACGCTGGAGATCGTGGAGCTCGGTGATCCCGATGGCGGCGAGGTCGAGGAGCTGGTCGAGCTCCTCACGCGTGAACGGGGCCCGCTCGGCCGTCCCCTGCACCTCGACCAGCAGGCCTCGACCGCTCATGACGACGTTCATGTCCACCTCGGCCTCGACATCCCGGGCGTAGTCGAGGTCGAGTTGCGGCTGACCTTCGACGATCCCCACCGAAATCGCGGCCACCTCGTCGATGATCGGGTTTTTGTGGATCCGACCAGTCGCCACTGCATCTTCCATCGCATAGTGCAGGGCTATCCAGGCTCCGGTGATCGACGCTGTTCTCGTCCCGCCATCAGCTTCGATGACGTCACAGTCGACCATTGCCATTGCTTCGCCCATCGCCTTCAAGTCGACCACCGCTCGCAGTGAGCGGCCGATCAGGCGGGAGATCTCTTTGGCCCTCCCGCCCGAAACGTGATCACGTCGGACTCTTTCACTGGACGACCCGGGCAGCATGCCGTACTCGGCGGTGATCCAGCCATTCCCTCCTTCACGGAGCCAGCGCGGCACCTCAGGGACCAATGATGCAGTGCAGAGCACCCTGGTACGCCCCATCGAGATCAAGACCGAACCCGGCGTCGACTCGGTGTAGGGAACCTCCAGCTTCACATCCCGGAGCTCGTCGAAGGAGCGCTCAGACATCAAAGGTCGCCCCGGGCACTGCAAGCGCGACCGCTCGGTCGAATGTCAGTTCCGCCTCATGGATTGAACGAGTCGCATCGAGATAGGGCGGGATGTGGGTCAGCACGAGCTGCCCGACCCCGGCCTCCCGAGCGATCTGACCTATCTCGGCTGCCATGAGGTGATGCGGATAATCGTTTTCAGCACGCTCCTGATAGGCCGCCTCCGCCAGCAACAGGTCCACCCCCGTCACCGCCCTTTGCCAGTCCCCCTTCGGCCCGGTGTCAGCGGTGAAGAACATGGAGCGATCGGCTGCTTCCCAGCGAGACCCGACGGTTGGCACAGAGTGGTCCATATCGACGAAGGCCAGGGACAGCTCGCCGAGCATGATCTCATCGCCGCCCGAGACCGGCGTGAAATCGAACGTCTCCGAGAACCGGGAGCCCTGGCCTCCGTCGAGGAAACCCCAAAGACGGTCCCAGACGGACTGCGGCGCGTACAACGGGACTCCCGTCCTCGGCTCAGGGCAGTAGGTCCAGGCATGGAAGGCGGCGAAGAGATCAGCGCAATGATCGGGGTGTTGGTGTGAGATGACGATGGCGTCGATCATGTAGGAGTCGACCGGGAGTCCGACGAATGTGCCGGGGCCGGCATCGCACCAGACACGGGTGCCGGATTGCTCGATGAGATAGCCCGACGCCGGGCGACCGGGTACCGGGAACGTTCCCGACGACCCGATGACATGCAGCTTCACGGCGAAAGGCGTTCCATTCGCCAGCCTTCACCCTCTTTCACGTATCGCACCCGATCGTGAAATCGGTTTGGCTGGCCCTGCCAGAACTCCACTTGGCGAGGGATCAGCCGCCAGCCGCCCCACGCCCGAGGTCTGGGAATGGTCACGCCGTCGAATCTCTTCTCTGTCGCCTCGAACAGTTCCTCCAGCTGATCTCTCGACTCGACCACGGTGCTCTGCAAAGAGGCATGCGCTGCGATCTGCGCCCCTCGGGGTCTCACGTCGAAATAGCGGTCGGCCTCGTCATCACCCACCAACTCCACCTGGCCCTCGAGACGCACCTGCCGATGCAAAGCCGTCCAGACAAACGTCGCCGCCGCCAGCGGATTCGCCCGGAGCTCTTGACTCTTTCGACTGGCCAGGTTGGTGTAGAAGACCAGCCCCTCCTCGTCCATCTTCTTCATGAGAACCGCGCGCGCCGACGGTCGGCCATCCGGGTCAACCGTGGCCAGCACGAAGGTGTTGGGCTCGGCTATCCCGGCCTCGAGAACGCCGTCGAACCAGAGCCGGAACTGTGCTGTGGGATCGGGGGCCATGTCTCGCTCGATGAGCCCCAATGCCTCGTACTCATGACGGAGATGGGCGGCTAGATCTTCTATCACGCCCCCGACGATAGCCTCGAAGAGTGAGCCGGGACCCGAACGCATCGACCCTCACCATGCTCGGCCGTGCCTCGGGTAGGAGGTGTCCGCGTTGTGGGGAGAGGGCGTTCGCATCCTTCTACGGCTTGCGAGACCACTGCAGCCGATGCGGGCTCCACTTCGAGCGCGAACAGGGCTACTGGGTCGGCGCCCTCATCATCAACACCACCGTCACTTTCGGTTCGTTTGTCATCCTGTTCGTCGGTGGGATGATCGTCTACTGGCCCGACGTCCCGTGGGGTGGCCTGATGGCGGTGACGATTGGCGTCATGGCGGTCCTACCGGTCGTCTTCTACCCGTTCTCCAAGACGATCTGGATGGCACTCGAGCTCTCCTGGCATCCGCTCGAACCGGGTGAGATCGAACAGGCTGCGCAGCGTGTGGCTCAGGGCTCCTAGAGCCGCTTGGCCACCTCATCGAGCATGACCTCTGTTGCGCCCCCGCCGATCGAGGCGATGCGCACGTCCCGATACAGCCTCTCAACTGCGGTCTCGGCGATATACCCCATCCCTCCATGGAACTGGACACAGTCGTAGAGAACCCGATTCACCATCTCGCCGACGTATGCCTTGACCTCGGAGACCTCGCGGACCGAGTCCGCCCCCTGATCGGTGAGCCAGGCAGCGTGATAGGTCAACTCGCGACCTGCGTCGATCTCTGCCTGCGCCTTCGCCAAACGCTGTCTGATCGTCTGCTTGTGCCAGAGCGAGGATCCGAATGCCGTCCGGTGCTTCACGTGCTCGATGGTCAACTCGAGCGCCCGTTGCGCCTCCCCCAGCGCCTGGCCCATTATGGCCAGTCGCTCGTTCTGAAAGTTGGACATGATGTAGTAGAACCCGCGGTTCTCATCCCCGACCAGGTTCCCAGCGGGCACCCAGACGTCGTGGAGGACAAGCTCGGCAGTGTCTGAGGAGTGCCACCCCATCTTCTCGAGGACGCGACTCGCTTCGAAGCCTGGAGTGCCCTTCTCCACGGCCAATATGGAGATACCGCGCGAGCCCTTCACGTCGGGATCGGTCTTGGCGGCGATGAAGACCATGTCGGCGATCGAGCCGTTGGTGATGAACATCTTGGTCCCGTTGATGACGAATCCATCGCCCTCCCGCCTCGCCGAGGTCCGAATCGCAGCCACATCGGACCCCGCATCCGGCTCGGTGACACCGATCGCCGTGATCAGCTCACCCCGGACCATGCGGGGAAGCCACATCGCTTTCTGCTCGTCCGATCCGAAGTGGAGGACATAAGGCGTGGCCAGATCTGTGTGGACCAGGACGGTGATGCTGAACCCCCCGTACGTGGACCGTCCCAGCTCCTCGGCAAAAACCACCGAGGCCAGAGTGCCCAGGCCGACTCCGCCATAGGCCTCAGGCACGCGAAGACCGAAGAATCCGAGTGAGCCCATCTCGTCGAGTACAGCCCGGGGAACCCCTCCGTCCTCCCACTCCCCCGCTCGAGGGACGATCTCCCGTTCGACATATTCCCGGGTCTGAGTGCGTATCGCATTCAGGTCCTCAGTGATGTAGATCGACTTCGAGTTGCTTCTCATGTCCGGTCCCGGGCGGACAGCATTGCCCTGCCGGCGGCGCTGTTGTAGGTCAGATTGTGGTCGGAGCAGAAACGCTGGGCGACCTCTGCGACCGCGAGTGCGTCGACGCCGTGTTCGACGCCAAGGCCGTCGAGGAGCCACAAGACGTCCTCCGTGGCAACGTTTCCCGAGGCCCCAGGTGCGTACGGGCAGCCACCCAACCCGCCGGCGGAGGCATCCATCATCGCGATGCCGCGCTCGAGAGCTGTAACCGTGTTCGCCACGGCCTGTCCATAGGTGTCGTGAAAATGGACGCCAATCATGTCAACCGGCACACGGTCGAGGACCTCATCGAGCAAACGGGTCACATGGGCCGGCGTCGCTTTTCCCAGGGTCTCCCAGATAAACACCGCATGCGCGCCCCATTCCATCAGCGTCTCGGCGAGATGGGCCACCCAATCCTGGTCCTTCTCCACTTCGAACTGGCAGTGTGTGTCGGTGGAGACATAA
>JBFYOJ010000280.1:0-3805 GCA_041303885.1 Acidimicrobiia bacterium
GTCATCGGGACCACTCAGGGCATGAGCGCGGGGACCCTCATCGCCTTCCTGTTCCTCACCAATCTCCTGATCGAGCCCCTCCAGATCGTCGTCGAGACTCTCGAGTTCGCACAGAGTGCCGCCTCCGGGCTGCGCCGAATTCTGGGCGTCCTCGACACCGATGTCGATATGGCCGATCCAGATGAGCCGGACCACTTGAGGCCGGGAGGGCTCAGCGCCCGCTTTCACGACGTCGGGTTCTCCTACCAAACCGGTGGCGACGTGTTGCGAGATGTCACCGTTGACATAGCCGTTGGTTCCCGGGTGGCCGTTGTCGGCGAGACCGGATCGGGCAAGACGACTTTCGCCAAGCTCCTGGTGCGGCTTCTCGACCCGAGTCGCGGCACCATCTCCATCGGTGGGGTCAACGCACGACGCATCCCGCTCGCGGAGCTGCGCGATCGTGTCGCCTTCGTGCCGCAGGAGGGTTTCCTCTTCGACGACACGGTGGCCGGCAATGTCCGCTACGGACGGCCCGAGGCGAATGACGCCGAGATCTGGACCGCCTTCCACGAACTCGGTCTCGGAGCCTGGGTGGAAGGTCTGGCCGAAGGCCTGGACACCCGGGTTGGCGAGCGCGGCGGGAACCTCTCCTCGGGCGAGAGGCAGCTGGTCGCGCTGGTGCGAGCCTGGATTGGTTCGCCCGACCTGCTCGTGCTCGACGAGGCAACCTCCGCTGTCGACCCGGCTCTCGATGTTGCCCTACGCCAGGCAATCGAGCGGCTCACGGAAGGGCGCACCTCGGTCACCATCGCCCACCGGCTTGCCACCGCGGAGGGCTCGGACGAAGTGCTCGTGTTCGACGATGGCGTCCTGGTCGAACGGGGACACCATCGGGACCTGCTCGCACGGGGCGGGGTCTACGCCAACCTGTATGCAGATTGGGCCGCCGGCACGAAAGCGGTCTAGACATCCGGAGGAGGGAGGTAGTGGGCGGTGGTGAACTTGCCGCTCGCCACGCCGACCTCCCAGGTCGAGCCCTTCGAGCAGTAGAAGCGTGAGGTGAGGCTCAGACCGGCCCACATCATCCGGTTGATCAACGCCGGGATCACATCGCCGTGGGAGCAGATCACGGCGTTGCTGCCGACCAGATCGTCGACCAGGGCGTACGCACTGTCCAGGTCGGCCTCCTCAGCCAGGGCACTCGAGATCTCGATCGGGGCCTTGATCAGCTTGGCGAGCGGCTCGACGGTCTGGACGCAGCGGTCGAACGGGCTGGACAGGATGCGTTCGATGCCCGCGTCCTTGAGACTATCCGCGATCGCCTCCGCCTCGCGCCGGCCCTTCTTGGTCAAGGCACGCGATTCATCGTGCCCTGCCCACTTGGCGCGATCACCGGCGGTGGCGTGGCGAATGAGTCGAAGTGTGCCGGTCTGGGCGAGCTTCTTGAGGTTCGCCCCATCGAGCAGCTCGCGGTCGCCCTCGTAGTCGAGCAGAGTCACTGCCTTTGCCCGCGAGAGCCATTTGATCCGGTCGATCTCGCTGTTCTTCTCGAAGCCTGGACTGTCGGGGAGTGGCTTCATGGCGAACCAATCGACCTCCTTCACCCCACCCGGCACGCGATACCGGGTCGTGCCCAGAGACGCCACGATTCGGCACCTGTAGCCGGTTTCCTCGAACACCTCTCGCAGCGCCGTCGTCTCGGGTGTTTCGCCTTCGTCCGCTTTGCCTTTGGGCAATGACCAATCGTCGTAGGCAGGGCGATGGGCGACCAGGACCCGCAGGTTGCCCTTCTCGGTCCTGCGGTAGACGACGCCCCCGGCGGCTCGGATCAGCCGTGTCACAGTGAAGGGTCCATCAGCCGGGCACTACCGGTCGAAGCCAGGCAGGGAAGTCGGGCGCTGCGTTTCAGCCGTCGACGGGGAGCCCGGATCGTCGCTCGCCCCCGTGAGGTCGATTGTGACCGCGCTGCAGACGACGCACACCTGTCTCACGATCCCTCCCCCGATGCTCTGGGGCTCGCCATAGCGATGCCGGCCCCTCTTGCACGAGGACCTCCTGTGGACGATGGCGGTGTCTTCCGGGCGCAGATGACTCATGCCTCGCGTGAGGATACGTCCTCGCGCTCGAAGTCAAGAGGTCGAACGACTTCGCAGTGAGAGGATCCAGTCGACACCCTCGTCAATGGTGTCGGCCCACTTGAGGTCGTCCTCGTAGGCGCCGGCCTCATCGACCAGGGCACGCGCCAGCGCCTTCCATCCCGGTCCTACGGCCACGCTGAGGCGGGGCATGGCTCCTCCCTGACGCAGGATGTGGTTGGTGTTCCATGAGATGAGCAGCTCGGCAGCCGTGCCGATCGAACCAGGGAGGGCGAGCGTCGCGCTCGACCTCTGCATCATTATGTCGATCCGGTTGGCCAGGCTCGACGCTTCGATCACTTCGTGGACGAAGGGGTTGGCCTGGGAGCGATCGGGGAAGAGAACCGGTGCGGTCACCCCGATGACGTGGCCGCCGGCTTCGGCCGCTCCGCTGGAGACGGCTTCCATGGTCCCTCCGTAACCTCCCGTGATGACGATGAATCCCTCTCGTGCGATGCGGCTTCCCGCCCGAAAAGCCTCAGCCCACTCCGTCGATCCCGGTTCGGTCTGGGAGGAGCCGAACACTGCAACGCCTGCGTCATGTGCGATCAACGGCTGAGCGCCTCCTCGATTCCCGCGGCTATCCGTTCGACATCGATCAGGGCATGCTTCTCGATGGCGAACTGTGGCCAGGGCACGTCGAAGCCGGTGACCCGCACAATCGGCCCCTGCAACTCGTAGAGGGCCTCTTCTGCGACGACTGCCGCCACATCGGCGGCGACACCGGCCGATCCTTGTGGTTCCTGGACGAGAAGGAGCCGCCCCGTCCGTCTCACCGACTCGAGGACCGTCTCACGGTCCCAGGGGAACAGAGTCCGAAGGTCGATCACCTCGACCGAGGCGTTCGCCTGCCCCGCAGCCTCGAGGGCGACGGGCACCATGCCGCCGTAGGTGACCAGGGTCAGGTCACCTCCCGCCCGTCGAACCCGCGCCCGGCCGATGGGGAGGGTGTAGTGATCGACAGGAACCTCCTCGCGCACGGATCGATAGAGCACCTTGGGCTCCAGGAAGATCACCGGGTCCTGACCGGTCAGCGCGGCGGCGAGGAGGCCCTTGGCGTCGGCGGGTGACGAGGGACAGACCACGACCAGTCCTGGGGCATGGACGAAATACGCCTCGGGTGAGTCGCAGTGGTGCTCGTGCGCCCCGATCCCGGCACCGCTCGGGAACCTCACTACGACGGGAACGGTGGAGATGCCCCGGGTGCGATAGCGATATCGACCGAGGTGGCTGACGATCTGGTCGAAGGCGGGGTAGACGAACCCGTCGAACTGGATCTCGGCGACAGGCCGCGCTCCGGCCAGCGCCATCCCAACCGCGGTCCCCACGATGCCCGACTCGTTGAGCGGGGTGTCTATGACCCGTTCCTCGCCGTACTTCTCCTGGAGCCCTTCGGTCACGCGGAAGACGCCTCCGCTCAACCCAACATCCTCGCCAAGGACGACCACACTTGGGTCACGCTCCATTGCCTGGCCAAGTGCCGCATTGATCGCTTCGGCCATCGTCATCGACACGGTTGGGCCCTCGGGCGCCGGGTCCCGGCCGACTGCCCACACCTCGTTGGGCTCGAATCGGGTCGGTTCCTCGCCATGAGATTGCTGCATGGCATGGAGCTGGTCGACCACATGAACGGGGATCCGCTGGAAGCCATGACGGATGGCATCGTCACGACCCGGGAGTGGTTGCGC
>JBFYOJ010000281.1:0-10239 GCA_041303885.1 Acidimicrobiia bacterium
TGACAGCGTTCGTCTTGTTCAACACGACCTTCATCCTCATCCATTGGCCGGACCTCGTCGGTTGGATGCTGGCCAACAGGTCGATCCACTTCGCCGTCCATGCCTGGCTGTTCGCTGTCTCCTTGTTGATGTGGATGCCGGTCTTCTCGCCCACGCCCGCCATTCCCCGGCTGTCCCCACCCGGCCAGATGTTCTATCTGTTCCTTCAGTCTCTGCTGCCGACGATCCCGGCGTCCTTCCTCACCTTCTCCACCGTGGCGATGTACCCGGTGTACGGGGAGGCCGCCCTGGCATACGGAATGACGGCCGTGAGTGACCAGACGATCGCCGGGGTGGTGATGAAGATCGGTGGTGGCCTTCTCCTCTGGGGAACCATTGCCACCATATGGTTTCGTTGGACCAGGCAGGAGGAGGAGTGGGAGCGTTTCGAGTCCACCCTCCGGGTTCCCTGACGGCTGCCCGGCCGGGAGCCTGACATGCGGGTCTTTGCATCCCTCTTCAGGGTCCTCGTTGTCGTCGTGATCGGACTGGTGGTGCTTTCCTGCTCCCAGACCTCCGGGACGGCGCGCGGCATGATCGTCTCCGTGGAGGGCACCATCGACGAGGTGACTGCATTCTCGATGCTCGTCGAGGGGGAGGAGCTGGAGTTCGTCACTGTCGAAGGTGCCGACTACGGCTTCCCCCTGTCGCACCTCCGCGAGCACCAACGGACCGGTGACCCCGTATTGGTGGAGTGGGAACTGGTAGGTACCGTTAGGCGGGCGCTGAGCCTGGTTGACGGGTAAAGGCCGACATCAACCCAGAGCAGAGAAAAATGCCGACCGAGCTACCCCGAGGGCACTTCTTCCTCCCCGGTCCCACCGAGGTCCATCCGGATGTGCTGTCGGCACAGACCCGGCCCATGATCGGTCACCGGGGGAGCGCCATCCAGGAGCTCCTCGAGTCGCTCCAGGCAGGGCTCAAGGAGGTTTTCCTCACCCAGCGGCCGGTCATTGTCTCCACCTCATCCGCCACCGGTCTCATGGAGGCCGCAGCTCGCAACGGCGTCGCCGAAGGCAAGGTCCTCAGCATGGTGAACGGCGCCTTCTCGGCGAGATTCGGCGAGATCGCCATGGCCTGTGGGCACGAGACCGAGTTGTGGACGGTCGACTGGGGCTGGTTCCACGAGCCGGCCGAGCTCGAGGCGAGACTGGCCAGGGGCGGCTATGACGCGGTCACGGTGAGTCACTCCGAAACCTCGACAGGGGTGCTGCAGGACCTGAAGGAGATCGCCCGAGTCGTCGCACGTCACGAAGACGTGATGCTCTTGGTCGACTCGGTGACGGGGCTGGGGGGCACCGAGGTCCGCACCGACGACTGGGGAATCGATTTCGTCCTCACCGGTTCCCAGAAGGCACTGGCACTTCCTCCCGGACTGGCTTTCGCCGTTGCCTCCCCGGCGATGATGGACAGGTCAGCGGTGGCAATCAACAAGGGCTACTACTTCGATCTCGTGCCACTGATGAAGTCCCTCGAAGGGTTCCAGACTCCATCCACGCCGGCCATCTCGCTCCTCTACGCGTTGGAGGCCCAGTTGGAGCGGATCAAGGAGGAAGGCGTCGAGAATCGGTGGGCCCGGCATGGGGCAATGCAGCGGGCGACCATCGACCGGATCGATGCCATGAGGTCAGATGGAATCGACGTGGAAGTCCTGGCCCCGGAGAGTCACCGCTCCCCCACCGTCACCTGTGTCATCCTGCCCGAGACAACCACCGGGCCCGAGGTCGTGGCGGCGATGCGGGACCGGGGATGGGTGGTCGGCGGCGGTTACTCCCGCATGAAGGAGACCTCGATCCGCATCGGGCACATGGGCGACCACAACCTCGATGACCTCCTCGTTCTTCTCGACGACCTGGAAGAAGTGCTCCGTTGACCTCGACGTTCAAGGTCGTCGCCACCGATCGAGTCGCACGCGAGGGTCTGACTCCATTACAAGAGGATGAGCGCTTCTGGGTCGTGCGCTTCGAGGACTCGTCCGACCCCGAGTTCGGTGTCGAGCTCGAGACGGCGGTAGGCCTCATAGTCCGCAGCGCCACCACCGTCGACGCGGCGATGTTGGAGCGCGCTCCCGACCTCAAGGTCGTGGGCAGGGCCGGGGTGGGGGTGGACAACATCGACGTTGAGGCTGCTTCCGAGCGGGGCGTTGCAGTCATGAACGCACCGGCCGGCAACACGATCGCGGCGGCGGAGTTGACCATGGCCCTTCTTCTGTCCGCGGTTCGCCGGGTCGCCGAGGCCGATCGTTCGGTCCGTGCCGGTGGATGGGAGAGATCCAGGTTCCAGGGAGTGGAGATGCGGGGCCGCACCCTGGGAGTCATCGGCGCAGGCAGGATCGGCAGCGCAGTCGCCGAACGGTGCCAGGCATTCGGGATGAAGGTGATCGTTCACGATCCCTATCTGCCGGCAGATCTGCTCGAAGCCATGAGGTTCCCCATCGTGGGGTTGGGGGAGTTGCTGGAGACGGCCGATGTGATCACCCTGCACGTCCCGTTGAACGACGAGACCAGGGGCCTCATCGGGGAGCCGGCCTTGGCGCGGATGAAGCCCGGAGCCTTCGTCGTCAACGTCTCCCGCGGCGGTGTGATCGACGAGACCGCCCTGGCCGCGGCCCTGGTCGAGGGCAAGATCGCCGGAGCCGGGCTAGATGTCTTCGAGACAGAGCCGCTCCCGGCGAATAGCCCTCTGCTGTCCGCTCCGAATCTGGTGCTCACCCCCCACCTCGGCGCCTCAACCCAGGAGGCCCAGGTTCAGGTGGCTCTCGAAGTGGCGACGAGCCTGCGGGCCGCGCTGGCCTTTGGCGACGTGTCCTCGGCGATCAATGCAGCCGCGATCGCCCGGGCAGCCGGTCTGAGCTGAATCAGCCGATCTGGAGCACGACGGCCGCCTCGGCGTCCGCCGCTGGCTCTTCGTGCTCTTCCTCCGGGCTCATGGCGAGGAACACGGCGAGGATGAACACGAGGACCGTCCCGATCCCGATCAATGCGACCATCACCTCGCCGAAGCTGAGCTTCACATTGGGTTTGCTCCCCCCGAGAGTCGCAAAGGCCAGGATCCCGGACGCGGTGATGATGCCCACGATCGCCGCACCGCCCGAGGTGAGGTGGTTGGACTCGATGAGCAGCCATGCGAATGGGATGACCAGCAGGAGGAGGATGATGATCCCGGTGAGGGGGATGCCGAAGGCGGCGCCGAGACGGCGCCTGACCTGAGCGACCTCCTCATCGTCGTCCTCGCTCACCGCCACCGGCACGCCAAGTGCCTGAGTTACCGCAGCGGTGAGGCCACCAAGCAATGCTCCACCCATCAGCATGATGGCGAAGGTGGGGAGAACGGGAAGCTGCACCATCCCCTCGACCCCTTCGACCGGGGTTCCGAACCCACTGGTGAGTGCGGCTCCGGCAAGGACCCCGAGGAGCAGGCCGATGAGCGCACCCAGCCACGCGGTCGAGCTCGGCTTGCTGCTCAGCTGCATTCCGGGGTTGGCCCATGAAGCGGCGGCTCGGGAGAGGGAAGCTGCAACGGCCCCAAAGACCAGGCTGATCAGCGCGGCTCCGATGATGACGTTGTTGGTGGTGGCCTGGATGACCGTGGTGAACGTCTCCTCGCCGATGACCGTGGCGTTAGCGGCCCAACCGGCAGTGGCGACGACAAAACCGACGAGACCAAGGCCGGCGCCGGTCCAGGCCCCGACCCTCATCGCAGTGCGAACGCGCCGACCGAAAGAGATCGGCTCCAATCTCGGCTCCGGCTCGGCCACGGCCACGGCTGCAGCCGGGACAAGCGGCTCAGGGGATGCGAGAGGCTCGGGAGCGGCGGCGACTGCCGCGGTCACCACCTCCGGTGCCTCCGGAGCCGCAGTCTCGACACTCGGGGCAGCGGGCGCTGCGGCGGCGACAACGGTCGCCCCTCCGGCCCAGGCGGCCAGGATGTCGTCTACCGAGGTGCCGTTGGCGGTGGCACGGGCGGCGGCCGAGCGCTGAACGAGGGGCTCGGGAATATTCAGAGCCGAGGCTGCAGCCGTCAACAGGTCGCTCACGGTTGGGCACAATAGCGGGGGTGGCCCGAACCCTCGCCTGCGACGGGGCTGAGTGTGCATTTGCCCGAGGTCGCGATCGGTGGTTGCACATGGCCGCAAGTACCCTTCCTCCCCGTGCTCGCCGTGATCAGCTACCCACCGATCCCGATCTGGGAGATCGGGCCGCTTCAGTTCTCGTTGCATGGGGTCTTCGCCGCTCTCGGCTTCGTCGCCGGGGCATGGCTGGCGACGAGGGAGATGGGCAAGCGAGGCTTCGACACCGTCAAGTACCAATCGGTCCTGACCTGGGGGCTGATTGGCGCCCTGATCGGCGCCCGCTATTTCACCGCACCCGCTCAGATACTCGGCGGCGCATCTCTGGCCGAGGCACTGAACCCGATTCGGGGCAACTTCTCCATCATGGGAGGCTTCGCCGGGGGCATCCTCGCTGGTGGCGTCCGGATGCGGCAGGTGGGCCTTCCCATTCTGCCGACGCTGGACATGTCTGCCTTTGGCCTGGCTCTCGGGACGGTCGTGGGCCGTATCGGCGACCTGGCCATCGTGGAGCACTTGGGCCGGGCGACGTCTGTCTGGTGGGGTTATGGGATCAAGCCCGGTTATGACGTGGCTCCTGCTCACGACGCTCTCGAGTGCATCGAGGCGACAGTCGGTGCCGATGGGTTCTGCGGCATCTTCCACCATGCCGCCCTCTACGACCTGGTCGGCGCCGCTGTGCTGCTCGGCTTGCTCTATCTCCTCTATCGCCGCGTTGAGCTGCGCTACGGGCAGCTCTTCTTCGCATGGATGACCTGGTATGGAGTCCAACGCTTCCTGATCGACTCGTTGCGTTTTGGCAGCGGGGACGCCACGATCGGTGCCCTCACCTGGAATCAGTTGAGCGGGCTTCTGGCCGGTCTCGGTGGCCTGACCGCCATCTGGTGGTTGGGTAGGAACCAACCGATCGCCTCTCCCGAGGCGGATCGGCGGTTGGTGGCTGTCGGAGTGTCGGAGGACGAGGAGTAGACGGTATCAGCGACGCCTGCGGCCGATCAGCCAGCCGGCCACGAACCCGAGCACGGCCGCGATGGTGAGGGACACCCATAGCGACATGGTCATATCGACGAAGAGGAGCGACACGTTGGCGTCCTCTGTGTTGCTGGCGATGAATACCGCGACCAGGATCACGATCACCACTCCGATCCAGACCCTGGGTGAGACGCCTCTCTCGTTGGGGGACTTGTCGGTCATCGCACGCCTTTCTGTTTGAGTTGCGGAGGAACGATACGCAGACGGCTCAGGGGCCCGCCGGTCAGAACGACCAGAAAACCGGGACGAGCAGCACCGCCGCCGCCATGAACAAGAGCAGCATCGGGATCCCCAAATTCTTGTAGTCGCCGAACTGGTACCCGCCGGGGCCCATCACCATCAGGTTCACCGGGGTGGCCACCGGGGTGAGGAAAGCGGCGGCGGCGGCGATGGTCAGTGTCATGAGGACGGGGCGCACCGATATGCCCATGTCCCCGGCAGCGGTGATCGCGATCGGGATCATGATGAGAGCCGTGGCCATGTTGCTGATCAACTGCCCGAACAACGCAGTGAGGACGAACAGGCCGAGCAGGAGTGCATAGGGGCCTGCATCACCCACGACATCTACGAGGAGTTGGGCGAGGTCGTCGGCGGCACCGCTCTGGGTGACCGCGGTGGAAAGCGGGATCATCCCCGCGACCAGGACAACGGTGGTCCAGGAGATCGAACGGTAGGCCTGGTAGATCGTGACGACCCGGGTGAGGATCATCGCTCCGGCCGCCAGCAGCGCCGCCTCCACCGCGGGCACGACGTTGGTGGCGAGGAGGACCACCATTCCGACGAGGATCGTGATCGCCCACCAGGCTCGCGGTCCGAGGGCGACGGCTTGTCGGCGGACCGATGACGGGGAGTCCACGACGAGGACGTCCCGATCGGACTCGACCCGTCGGTCGAGGGCGTCCCAGGTCCCCTGCAGGAGCAAGGTGTCCCCGACGGCCAGGACCGTCGGCGCACGGTCCAAGTTCTCCCCCATGCGCTGTATGGCGAGGATGACGAAATCACCGCTCTCGGTGATCAGCCCGGGGAATACCTTCTCCCCGATCATCTCGGATCGAGGGGGGATGATCACTTCGACCACCCCGATCTGTCGATCGATCAGCTTCCCGCCGGTCTTGCCGGGCTTGCGCTCCAGGGCCTTGGCGGTCACGAAGTGATAGATCACCTCGGCATCCCCACGCACTGTGATCACGAAACCGGCCTGGATCGCAGACGAGTCGTCGAGGGCCACACCTCTCTCACCCTGGACTCCGACGACCTCCAACTCCGGGTACTCGGAGAGGTCGAGGTCCCCGGGTGTCGTACCGACCAGCGGGGAGGAGGGGGTCACCACCAACCGGGACACCCAATCGCCGAGTGAGTATTGATGGATGAGGGTTCGCGCGTGCTCGCTGAGATTGGGCGGGATCGAGTCGGCGCGTCGCTCGGGTAGCAACCTCGAGCCGAAGAGGACGACGATCGCGATGACGCCGACCACCACAGGAACCCCAACCAGGCCGAACTCGAAGTAGCTGAACCCGGCCTCTCCTGCATCGATCGCCGCCTCGGAGATGAGGATGTGAACCGGGGTCCCGGTCAGGGCGAGCAACGATCCGGCGTGGGCGCCGAAGGCAAGCGGCATGAGCAGTTGGGAAGGCGCCCGGCCAACCCGAAGCGCGATGACGACCACCATTGGGAGCAGGGCCGCCACCGCGCCGTTGACACTGATCACCGCCGTCAACAAAGCGACCAATAGCATCATCAAAACGATGAGGCGGGTCCGGCTCGCCCCAGCCTTGTCGATTAACTGTTGGCCTGCCCACGTGGTCACCCCGGTGGAGTCGATACCCTCGCTGACCACGAACAAGGCGGCGATGAAGAGCACCGTTGTGTCGCCGAAACCGGCCAGTGACTGCTCCAGTGTCAGGACACCGGTCGCCGACAGGGTCAAAGCCGCCCCGACCGCCACCACCTCGACGGGCAGCTTGTTCCAGATGAACAGTGCGACGACGGCCGCCAGCACCAAATAGACGATGGCGGCGTCCGACACGGTCTAGGTGGTGATCGGGTAGCCGGGGCCGAGCGGGATCCCCAGCCAGAACCAGACTGCGAAGAGCAATATCCAGGCGATCAGCAATGCCAATACGTATGGGATCATCAACGCCACCACTGTTCCGATCCCGGCGTCCTTCTTGTACCGCTGTGCGATGGTCACGATGAACGGGAGATACACCATCAGCGGAGTGATCACGTTGACCGGCGAGTCTCCGACCCGATAGGCGGCCAGGACGGTCTGCGGCGTCACCCCGAGGCGGGTGAAGATGGGGATGAAGACCGGGGCGAAAATGGCCCATTTCGGCACGACCCCGGGCAGGATGAAGTCGAGGAGCACGATCACCAGGATCATCCCGATCAGCAACAGGAGTCCGCTGACATTGGCCTGCTCGAGGAAATGCGCCATCTCCACGGCGGCCACACGCGGCATGTTGGTGTAGTTGAAGTAGGCGATGAACTGGCTGATCATCAGCAGCATGAACACCAGCCCGGCCAGGCCGGCAAAGGTCTTGGTCACCCCGGCGATCACGTCGCCGCTCCCCGACATCGACTTGGCACCGATGCCGTAGCAAATCCCGCAGACGAGGAAGATCAGCGTGATCAGGAAGAGCAGGCTGTCCATGAACGGGGTGGCTCCGATGATGGCCCCGGTGTCCGGGTGCCGCAGGGGTGCCCCGCTTGGGACTGTCAACAGTGCGATTACTGCCAGGGACCCAAGCAATCCGTAGAAGGAGTACCGCAGGCCCTTTGCTTCGGCTACCTTGCCCTCCTCGTCGAGCTCCTCGACGGTCGCGTCCACCGCCCCTTCGGCAGGGTCGTATGGGCCGAGCCTTTTCTCGATGATCCGCTCGGTCACGAACATAGCCACTATGGCGAGGACCACCGAGGACACCACGGCGAAGAAGTAGTTGGCGGTGACCGTCAGGGGCTCCCCGGCCGTCCCGATCGCCTCGTTCGTGATCTCGGTCAGCATGCTGTCGATGGGGGTGATCAGGAGATTGACGCCGAATATGGCACCCACTCCGGCGAAAGCAGCAGCCATGCCTGCCAGCGGATGACGGCCCAGGGTCAGGAAGGCGGCAGCTCCCAGCGGTATCAGGATCAGATAACCGGCGTCGGAGGCAACGCTGGAGAGGACACCGACGAAGATCAGGATGAAGGCGATCAGCCTCCTCGGCGCCACCTTCACCAGCTTTCGAATCAGCGCCGCCATCATCCCTGCGTGCTCGGCGACCCCGACCCCGGCCATGGCCACGAATGTGACCGCCACCACGCTGAAACCGGCGAAGTTGTTCACGAATGAGGTGAAGATGAAGCGCAACCCCTCGACGTCCAAGAGGTTCTCGACCTCGATTGTCACCTCTTCGATCTCGTACTCGGGGCTGTAGTTCGGCTCGTCGGGGGTGGGGTCATATGGGACATCGGAGCCCCCGAGCCCGCCGTGGGCGTCCTCCGAATCAACCTGGGGGACCTGGACCGCGATCTCCTCGGTTGTACTGACGCCAATCCAGGAAAGTGTGGCGGAGAGCACGGCGATGAAGACGATGAGATAGAGGAACATCATCACGGGGTGCGGGACCTTGTTCCCAGCCTTCTCGATGCCGTCGAGCAGTCGCTCTGAGAAGCTCTTCTTTCCTGCAGATTCGGTCGAGGTCGCGTCCATGGGTGCTGGCGTTCCTTTCAGGCGCGGGGCCGTGTGAAGTTCAGTGCGAATTCGATGAGCAGCCGTGCGCCGAACCCGGTGCAGCCCGGCGGGCGCCAGGAAGTGTCGCGGTCGTTCTGGGCTGTGCCGGCGATGTCGATGTGGGCCCACGGCTTGCCGGCGACGAACTCCTCGAGGAAGAGCCCGGCGGTGATCGCGCCAGCATTGGCTCCGCCGAGGTTCTTGATGTCGGCGACCTCGGAGTTGAGCTCGCCCCGATATCTGCGCTCCAGGGGCAACTCCCAGACAGACTCCCCGGTAGCGGCGGCGGCCGCCTCGACCTGCTCGACCACCGCAGCGTTGTTGCCGATCAGTCCGGCGACCTGGGTTCCCAGGGCACGCATGGCCGCCCCGGTGAGCGTGGCAATGTCGACGATCGCGTCGGTCGGATCCTCGGTGGCCAGGACCATGGCGTCGGCCATGACCAGACGTCCCTCTGCGTCGGTGTTGGCCACCTCGACCGTCTTCCCGCCCCGAATACGGAGCACCTCACCCATGGCGATCGCCGTACCCGAGGGGACGTTGTCGGTGCACATCAGATAGCCGGTCACCGCTGTCTTGCAGCCCTGAGCTGCGAGCTCGGACATGGCGGCGAGGATCGCGGCGGCACCCGACATGTCGTTCTTCATCGTGGCGTGAACGGCATCACCGGGCTTGATGGCGATTCCCCCTGCGTCATACATGATTCCCTTGCCGACCAGGGTCAGATGGGCTCTCGGCTTGGCCGGGGGCCGGTAGGTCAGCTTGATCATGCGTGGGGGCTCGGCGCTGCCGGCATTGACCCCGAGCAGACCGCCACAACCCATCTCTATCAACTGGTCCTTGTCGAAGACCTCGACCTGCAACCCCCGTTCGGAGCCGAGTTCGACGGCGACCTCGGCCATCCGTGTGGCGGTGAGATATGCGGGCGGGCTGTTGGCCAGATCGCGGGCGATCTGTGTCGCCTCGGCCATGGCCTGGCCCTTGGCCGCACCCCTCCTCGCCGCGGCCGACCGTCTGCTGTCGACGACGAGGCCGATGTTGGAGACCGGGGTGACCGTGGCCGCTTCCTTCAGTGCGTCGTAGCGATAGCGTGCGAGGAGGATCCCCTCGACCGCTGTCTGCGCAGCGAGGGCGGGGGCCACCGATTCGCCCTCGGGGAGGGTCCATGCCAGGTCTGCTCTTGCTTCGGTGGCCCTGGCAAAGGCGGCCGCAGCATCCCTCAGCTTGTCAGGGTCCAGGGCAGCGGGCTCTCCGATGCCGATCAGCACGAGTGGCGCCGCGTCCGCTCTCGGGATGACCATGCTCTGGCCGGTCTTGCCCTCGAACCCTGCTTTCTCGAGTGTGTCTCGATCGAGGCCCACGACCGCAGGGATGTCGCCGTCCT
>JBFYOJ010000282.1:0-2615 GCA_041303885.1 Acidimicrobiia bacterium
CGGACCGTGCCTAAGACCACCGTGCCCAGTTTCTTGGTCTCCTGGGTCTTCGCGGCCAGGTGGGGTTTGAGGACCTCCCCGATCTTACGGACCATCTCCCCGCTCATGATGAGCTCGGGTAAGAAGTAGGTGCCTTCCTGGTAGCGCTCCCCCACCACCTGCATGGCCTGGGAGGAGAGATCGAGGATCTGCTGGGGGTCTTCCCCTCGGGCCAGCATGTCCTCCACGATCCGGAGCGCTTCTTGTTCCTTCATGCCGGCCATGGCTTCTACCAGTTCGTGGGCCATCTGGGCTCCTTTCGTCCACAAAGCACCATGCTGCAATGGGCTAGAAATGATCCTCGCGGCCGCGAAGTCCCCGGGGGGCGCTCCCGGGAGAAGACCGAAACCATCCGAAACACCCTGTGCAACTTGCCCCCCGCCTGCCTCCGCGTAACGCACGGAGGCCCTGCGCACTCGCTCGGTCGATTCCCGATTCTACAAGATTGCGAATAGCAATGCAAACAACCTGTATAGACAATATGCTATTGTGTTGACGGGGAAATAGCTAGCCAATTCTGTGGACGCCAAGCAGGAGAGGTTCATCCGTTCGTCCCTTGATCGGCATCCGCCGTTGATCCTTCTGGGGCCTTGAGACGCAGTGGGATGAGCATGCAAGCACTGACAGACCAGGATTCCTTAGAGGCCACTTCTCCGAGCCAGAATGGAGTAGCGAGGCCACCGGCCTATCTCCAGATCGCCGAGACCCTGACCGACCGGGTCACTTCAGGAGTCTATCCAGCCGGGAGCCGCCTGCCCTCGGGGGCCGAGCTCTGTACCGAATTCGGTGTGAGTCCGATGACAGTACGCCGGGCGCTCACGATCCTCCAGGATCAAGGACTGGTCTCGGGGGTACGGGGAAGGGGGACGTTCGCGCGCTCGATCGATCTGGGCGATTCGGTCTTCCGACTGGACTCACTCACCGGCGACTGGCTGGACGAATCGGCCGAGATACGGCTGCTCTCAGCGTCGATGACCAGAGCCGACGAGAAGGTCGCGACCATGCTCGGCATACGGTCGGGCGACCGCGTCATATACCTGCGGCGTCTTGTGCTCTACAACGCGAGCCCGGCGATGTACCACACGGAGTACATCGTCTACGATCCCCGCCGCCCCGTCGTCGAATCCCAACTCCAGCTGACTTCTTTGCACGCATTCTTGGACTCCGGTCGAGCTCACAGATTCCCCCTGGGCGAACTCACGTTGACCGCGGTGAACCTGGATCCTGAGAGCGCCGGCGTTCTGGGGGAAGCGGAGGGCGCCCTGGCTCTTCGCCTCGAGCATGTCTTCCAACAGAGCGACCGCACTCCGGTCAGCTGGGGGTGGTTCCTCATGCGGGCGGAACTGTTCCGGCTCCGAGCCCGACTGGGACCGGAATGATCGTGGCCGTAGCGATCGGGACCGGGATCCACTAGGAGCAGACTGATCGTGGCAACCCTGGACAGACTGCGAACAGCCCTCATCGAACTGGATGAAGGCCGCACCCTCGAGCTTACGAAAGAGCTCCTGACCGAGGGCAGCACGACTCCTCCGTCGATCCTGAACACCTGCCAGCAGGCGCTGAGGGTGGTCGGGGAGCGCTACGAGCGCCAAGAGTACTACATCTCCGGCCTGATTATGGCGGGGGAAATCTTCAAAGAAGTGATCGACCTGGTGCAGCCGGGCTACGAGCAGATCTCGCCTGAGGAGTCATCGGGAAAGGTGGTTCTCGGGACCGTGGCCAGTGACATCCACGACATAGGTAAGAACCTCTTCGCAAGCTCGCTGCGGAGCTCGGGCTTTGCCGTGATCGATCTAGGTGTGGACGTGGCTCCGGAGAAGTTCCTGGCAGAGGTCAGGCAGTCCCGACCCGATGTGGTCTGCCTGTCGGGGCTGATCATGGCCGCATTCGAGAGCATGAAATCGACTGTGACCCTCATCCGCGCTCATGAGGCGGAGCTTGGCTACCATCCTCCGGTCGTCCTAGGCGGGGCGATTATCGACGGCCGGATATGCCAGTATTGCGGAGCCGACTCGTGGAGCACTGACGCGACGGAGGGAGTCCGCATCTGCCAGGACTTTGTGGCGCGAGCTTCTGAGTGAGAAGGAGCGCCGTCGTACGGCGCCCCCCGCGTGTTGCAGCAAGCTCGCCCTTGTGTGACGTGATAGTCGTCTCAACCCTTAGCAGGTACGGCAAGAAACCCGAGGAACGCAGATAGCGACGCCGTCGTGGCCTTGACAGCCTCAGCATGAGATTCGCGCTGCTCCGTGGTGAACCTGCCAGGTGGCGCCAGTACCGCGATCGAAGCCACGACCTTCCCTGCCTGATCGCGCACCGGGGCGGCAACGGCGCATATCCCGATGTCTCGCTCCTGGTAGTTGAAGGCGACTCCTTCTTGAAGCACCCGCTCCAACTCCGTGTACAGGAACTCGCGGTCAACGATGGATTGAGAGGTCGTGACTTCGAACTCGATCTCCTCGCGTTCGGCCGGTGACTTGCTGGCCAGGAAGACCTTCCCATGAGCCGTATTTGTGTAACCGAAGACACGACCGATGGCGTGTGGTCGCGTGAAGGGCCGAGAGGTGAAGATCTCATCG
>JBFYOJ010000283.1:0-3655 GCA_041303885.1 Acidimicrobiia bacterium
GGAGATCGGTGGCCGAAGGCATCGACACCGCCACCACCCCGGTCTCGAGCCTGATGAGCGGCGAGCCCGATACTTTCGATCCCGACCTCGATGTCTGGGACGCGGCGGCCTGGATCGTCGAATCCGGGTACCGACACCTGCCGGTCGTGGACGATGACGGGTCTCTACTCGGTGTGGTGTCGATCCGCGACCTGCTCAAGGCACTGGTCGAGACCGTCTAGCTGGTCGGGATCCAGACCAGCTTCAGCTCGGCCACTCTGATGTCGGTCTTCTCCAACGGGATCTCCACCTCTTCAAGCGACTCCACCTTGGCGCCAAACTGGTCCTCGAGGTCGGCCACTTCCTCTTCGAGGTCGGCCCCCAGCTCATCGAGCTCTGCCCGGTCTTCGTCGAGTGCCGCTCTCGCATTCTCGGCCCGTGCCCTCGCCTGACTGCTCGCTGAGCGTCGGCGCGCCGCCTGGCCCAGCGGATTCGACCTTTTCCGCCCCCCGAACAGGACCCCGATGATATCTCCTGCCCCTGACACCAACTCCTCCGTTTGCTTCGACCCTGCGGTTGCCTCGAGATCGGCGACCCGGTTCTCGGCCTTGGACAGGGAGGTTTGGGCTCGTTCCAGACGGGCCCGATACTTGTCCCGGAGAGCGGCGATCGCCTCGTCGACTGCCTGTTCGGCGATGCCCGTGACACGTGCGACGAAGTCTTCTCTCGTCTCGCCCGGGCGGGAGTACGTCTTCAGGGCGGCGTTCTTGAAGACGGTGACCTTCCTTGCCGCGACGAGATGGCTCTTCAGATCGGATTCGAGACCGGTCCAGAACGCCTTGGTCGATATATCGACTCCCGGCAGGGCGAACGCCGCTCCCGCGGGGTTCTCGCTGCGCAAGTCCCGCGCGTCGTGATCTACCTCCCGTATCGATGCCGGGTCGAGCACCGCGGCCAGCGGGTAGATGATCGCTTCGAAAACTTCCTGGTGGCTCACTCCGGCCCTGGTGTCGTCATAAACCAGGTTCACGGTGGCCGCCGCGGCCGCCTCGTATCTCGTTCCCGTTGGATCAGCACCCACCTCCCCGGCCCAGGCTGCGGCGGGGTCGAGGAAGACCGTTTGCACGGTTTCAGGCGTATCCGGCATCACTGGCACCGATTCGTCGTCGACCGGGGTGGCCAGAGGCGCGGTTTGGGTTGTCCCGGGGGCGATCGACGCCGGCGGAGTCTCCGTGGTCACCTCCCGGCCGGCGCGGTCGTGCATGAGGGTCGACACCTGGTCCCTGGTGAGGGGCCCGGCCAGGTACGACATCGCCCAGCGGGTGCCGAACAAGATCGGTTGCACCGATTTGGTCGTGGAGAGCACGAACTGGCGTTTTTCCAGGTCGGAGATGAGCCGGTCATATGTCTCGATGTCGACGGCCCCGGTGGCGCTCTCCATGCCTTCGAGGATCCGTTTCTTGTCGTTTTCCGTCTGGAGACGGCCCACCAGCCAGGTCCCGGCGTTCGACATCGCCTTGTAGTCGAGATCGACGGGGTTCTGGGTCGAGAGGATCATCCCGACCCCGTGGGCGCGGGCCTGTTTGAAGATGGTGAGGATCGGCTTCTTGGACGGGGGTTCGGCGGTGGGCGGGGCGAATCCGAACACCTCGTCCATGTACACGAGGGCCCGGAGATCGGAAGTCCCCGACTGGCTCCGGAACCATGTGACCAGCTTTGACAACAGCAGGGTGACCACGAATTGACGCTCGGTGTCGGAGAGGTGGGAGAGATAGACGATTGCTGCTCTAGCCCGGTCCCCGCCGGTCAGCATGTCGGCGATGTCCAGAGGTGATCCCTCGAGCCAGGAGGCAAAAGAGGGAGAGGCAAGCAGTCCGTTCAGCCTCATCGCCAGATCCGTCCTGTCCTTCTCGGGGAAGAACGTGTCGACGTCGAAGACCCCCAGCTTGCGGAACGGCGGTGTGGGCACCTGGCCGACCAGCGTGGCCAGGTCCAGGTCGCGGCCCTCTCGCCAGAACGTCTCGATGATGGTGGCGAGGAGGATGTGCTCCTGGCCGGCGACCGGATCGGACTCGATCCCGGCCATGACGAGGAGCGATGCCACCAGACCCTCGATCTCGTCGCGGATCTGCTCGGCATGAGATCCCCAATCGAGAGTCGGCGCCTTCATCGAGCCGAGGACATTGAGACCTACTCCGGCTGCCGACCCCGGGGTGTAGATCGTCATCTCGGTGTCGTCCCGCAGCCTCGCCATTCGAGCCGAGTCGATGCCCGCCTTGGCCAGCCCCTCCTTCCAGGTCGCCGCCGTGTTGGCGGCCAACTGATCGGGGCTGATTCCTTCCTTGGCCGCCTCCGACTCGTCGATCCACGGCCGGAAATCGCCGGGCTGGAAGTCGGGAAAGGCGAGGAGAAGGTTTCCCATGTCTCCCTTGGGATCGATGACCAGGCAGGGAATGCCGTTGAGGAGTGCCTCCTCCAGGATGCCGATGCCCAAACCCGTCTTCCCCGAGCCGGTCATCCCCACGATCACCCCGTGGGTGGTCAGCTCCGAGCTGTCGATCATCACCGGGGACGCCCTTGCGGCGTCTCCAGGCTCGTGTCCGATGAAGAGCTGCCCTTTCTCGATGTCCATCGGCTCGAATATACGGTCGCTATCCGAAGGCGTTCTAATTCGGCCGGGCCTGGGCCGCGATCGTCGTATCCTTTGCCAGTCTCGACGGTCGAGCCAGGCTCGACCCGGACCTGATCTCATTTCTATGTATTCCGAGCAGATGACTCCCTGGTCGGTGCTGCGCGACGGGATCCGCCTCATCGTGCGGTTCGTCAAAGCGCATCCCGCACCGTTCTGGCTCGCCGTTTCCGGCGCAGCCGTGTTCGCCGGCGCCATCATTGCCTCGGCGTGGGTCATCGGCCGCATAACCGACACCGTCATCATTCCGGTGCTCGACGAAGGGGTTGACCCTGCCGGCTTGATCCTCCCCGCGGCAGGGCTGATCCTGGGAGTTGCCATTCTCAAAGCGGCCGGCATCGTCCTGCGCCGAACCGCAGCGGGCTGGCTCCAGTTCCGGACCCGTCAGGACGTCAGGAACCAGCTTCTCGCCCACCAACTCTCCCTGAAGATGTCATGGTTCAACCGGCAGGCCGTGGGCGATCTTCTCGCCGTGGCCGACTCGGATGTCGACCAGGGGACCGGTGTCCTGGCTCCACTTCCATATGCCACCGGGGTGACGCTTCTCCTCTTCGGAACCATGGCGATGATCACGGCCGTCGATCCCTGGCTGGGGCTGGGGGCGGTCATCGGCCTGGTCGTGGTGTTGGTGATCGATATCCGCGGCAGCTGGATCACCTATGGGCTCTGGGAAGAGGTCCAGGTGGCCAGGGGTGAGGTGTCGGCAGTTGCCCACGAGTCCTTTGATGGTGCTCTCACCGTCAAATCGCTTGGTCGGGAGGATTACGTGTCCGACCGGTTCGGGCATGTGTCGGACCTCGTCCGCGACAGGCTGATCAAGGTCAACTCGACCTGGGCCTCCTATCAGGCCGTGATCAGGGCCCTGCCCCAGGCAATGATCATCTGTCTACTCGTGGTCGGCGCCACCCGGGTGTGCGCCGGAGCGGTGTCACCAGGCGATCTGGTGACGGTGGCGTATCTGCTCGCGCTGCTTGCCGTCCCGGTCCA
>JBFYOJ010000284.1:0-4558 GCA_041303885.1 Acidimicrobiia bacterium
AGCCGGCTAACGGAAGATGATCCAGAACCTGGTTTGGGCCACCTGCTACAACGTGGTTGCCATCCCCCTCGCCGCCGGGGCATTCGCCTGGGCCGGGTTCGAACTCGCCCCGGCCGCCGCGGCGGTGCTGATGAGTGTCTCGACGGTGATCGTGGCCATCAATGCCCAATTCCTGCGGCGTCTCGAACTCCGGCCGGAATGAAGTTCCCGGCACTTCTGGCTGCCATGGTCATCGTCTCCGGGTGCACCGCGGCTTCGGAGACCACAATTCCCGTCCAGGACCCGGACCTGGTGGCCAGCGGCGAGCAGCTGTACGCCGCCAATTGACCGAATGCCACGGCGCCGACCTGAGAGGCACTGACAGAGGACCATCACACCTCTCCGAGGTGTACGAGCCGCGCCACCACGCCGACGGAGCGTTCACCGGGAAAGAAAGGCGTCTCACCGGGTAAATACCCGATGAGACGTTTCGCCGCCAGACTGCCCACCTGGGAATCGGGGCCGAACACCGAGGCGGTGCTCCGATCCGGGCGGATCAGATCCATGAGCAGCCGGATCGTGGTGGTCTTGCCGGCGCCCGTTAGGCCCGATGAACCCGAACAATTCCCCCGGGTCGACAGTCATGTCGAGGTCAAACACGCTACGACCACTCCCGTAATCCTTGGTCATGACGGAACAATGGACCATAGACGGCGATGAGGCCGAGCCTTCCCTCAATCGTCCTCTTCTGCCTCTCCCTCCTCGCCACCGCCATCGCTCTCACCACCGAAGGTGGCTGCCAGGCCAGCGGCCAGGGCCGCCAGTTCGGCATCGGTGAGACGCGCATCAGGATGGGTCAGCAGGTAGAAGCTCGGCGGCATAGAACCTTCGCGCACCGTCTCCGCCGACTCCTCACCCTCCTGAGGGCGGTTCCACTCCGAGTAGTTAAGCTCCTCCCGGCCCTCGTCGACGTCCCGCTGCACCAGCCAGGAGACGGGAGCCACATTCGAATACCACGGCCACACAGTCTCGTCGCTGTGACAGTCGAAACAGGCACGCACCGTCAACTCACGGGTCTGGCTCGAATCCCACGACGGCTCAGCCACCACCGGCGGGTTGTCATGATCTCTGCCATAAGGAACCAGTTGGATCAAGAACAGCCCGCCGAAGAGGGCGGCCAGGCCCCATTTCATCCAGCGCACAGCCGCGATTCTCCGCCAGTGAGTATGCCGGTCGGCAGGGGCGAAGGACCCCTTACGCCAGGACCAGGCACAGCCTCCGTAGCACTCACCTGTGCGTGTCCGTGTCCGAGTTGGCGTCAGGCGGACCGGGCGCCGCGGAGAAGATCACGCAGCTTTGGGAACTCGGTACGAACGTGTTCGTCCAGCTCGGCTACGAACCGTCCGACACATCTAGCCGTAGAAGCGGGTCGAGGACACGGCCGATACCCCGCTAGCCGATCTCGACGGTGCTGCACCCAGGCACCCATCACCCTGGTCAGCAAGCTCGAGCCGCAACCAGGCAGGAAGCCGCACCCAGAGCTTGAGCTGCCAAACGATTCTCCGTCCCGGCTCGGTCTCGACGACGATCGCCGCCATGCGAAGCCGGCGCAAGCCGACGTACTCGTCCATCCACGACCTCGCCGACATGACCCGGAGAGCCGGCAACGATGTGGAACTGCCGATGGGTACCCGGCCACCACGCCTGAGCCCCGGTCATCGGCCGGATGCAATAAGAAGTAGGTGATCTCGGACCCGTTATCCCGCCGACGAGTACCGACGACTCAACAGTGATAATGCTGCCTACAGCTCACGCTCTAGACCGCGCCGGTGTGCTGACACAACGGCGCGGGCGGTGACCCTTGACCAGGAGTGGTACGGGTTCTAGGCAATCTTCCAACCCAGCCTCGAGGCGTATTCCTCGAACAAGGTTCGAAGATGATCAGGATCTTCAACATTGCTGTGAGCGAGCGGAGGCTCCACGTGTACAGACTCAACCGGGATCCCCAATTCGTCTTCGAGCTGCTCACGCACACCGCCGTATAGCCATCGGTACTTCCGCTCGCGCCAAATCGCGACGATCCTGTCGAACGGCCCTTCAGGTCCGCGAGCCACTTTCACTACTGCTTCGTCCGGGGTCCCTGGCCAGACCTCCCCCGTGACCGACAATCCGGCTTGAGCCATGAATTCGAGCATGATCGCAAGCCGATCGTCGGCGTCTCGCCTTGCTTGAGCGTCGGTCCAAGTCAGTCCGTAGTCCGGTCTGACGATCGGCATCACCAGGTGGAACTCGGTTGGCCCTTTCTGAGCAAGCTTGTACAACTGATCGAACACGGTCGGATCGGCGAGCGTGTTGACGAATTCGACCAGCACCTTTTGTGGACGTCGCGGAGTCACCACCACCCTCTTATTCGGATTGTCTGGCATCCAACTTCCTTTCAACGTCTTCGTACCGTTGGCACGCCGCACGGACTAGGGCCGAACGCCCCACTTCAGTGACCAAATGTCACCGCGACTTCGTGAACCCACCGCTGCTGCATTATCAGTGTCTCAGGGAAGCCAGCAGCGCCGCGCTTCAGCGGATAGGGCGGGGCGCAGCCAGACCCACCTCGTTTAGAGCACCAGATCCCTAATCAGGCCTTTCGCGCGTTTTCCCTGGTCGGGCGATATGCCGGACTCGGCTCATAACCCGAAGGGGTCGTGTTCAAATCCCGCCCCCCGCTACGAAAAGCCTTGGCCAGCGCACTGCTAGCCAAGGCTTCTACCGTCACCTGACGCTCTTCTACCGCTGCTTCTTCCGGATCTCTACCGGCTGTCAGCGACGATGTTTCCGAGGATGCGGGCGGCTTCGGCCTTCGCTTCCTGGGTGTTGCCGAGCAGGGCGTTGCCTACGACGATCGCACCGATCACGATCGCCTCGAACGGAACTGCTTAGGGCCCTTCGATGATCCACGCTGCAAGCGAGATCGCAATCGCCACGAGCAGCAGATACACCATGGGTCTGCGAACTGGGCGAGCAGCTTGCGCCACGCGGCCACCCGGGGCTTCGGCTTCAGACGGTTGGGACCGATGGTGTTGAGGGGTGATTCCGCTTCGGCAGTCGTCAAGCCTCTGGACGCATCTGTGTCCAGCTCTCGCTCAACGACCCCAGAATCCACCAGCCAGGCTGAGGTGCCTACATCGATCTGTTCGCCCATGGGTCCACGTGGTGGCGGATCCGCCGTCACAGACACCCGATTCGGCGGAAATGCCGACGCAGGACGACGACAGCCACGACCATGATCACGATTGCCAGTGGATAGCCGAGGGCCAGCCCAGTTCGGGAAAGTAGCGGAAGTTCATCCCATAGATCCCGGTGATGATGGTGGGCACAGCGGCAATGGCGGCCCAGGCGGATACCTTTTGCATGATCATGTTCTGTCGCATGGTCACCCGGGCGAGGTTGGCGTTGAGCAGCCCATCGAGACGGCTCGAAAGCTGTGCCAGCTCCTCGGTCAGTCTCCGGGCATGGTCGCCGACGTCCCTGAGGAAGGGCCGTAAAGCCGTCGGCGATGCGATCGGCTCGCCATGCTCCAGCGTGTCGAGAATGGGGAGCATGGGGTGGACGCTGCGCATCACACGGTCGACCCGGCGCCGGTGGAGGTAGATCGCCTCGCTCTGATCGAGGTCGCCCTCGAATACGCTCTGTTCGATCCGTTCGCCTTGATCGCCCAGCAGGTCGACCACGTGCTCACCATCATCGATCACGGCGTCGAGCACCGCCCACAGACCCGCCATCGGACCGAGCGCTCCGACTTGCGGATGTTCGTCGAGGCGGGCCCGCATTACGTGGATGATCTCCAGGGCTGAGCGAGCGACCACGATGGCATATGTGGAACCAAGGAAGATGTCGAGTTCACCGATGCCCATTTGCATCGTGGCTTCGTCGTAGTGCACAGACTTCACGACCACGAACAGACAGTCGCCGTGGTCTTCCAGTTTGGGACGTTGATGGCCCTCAAGCCCATCCTCCACGGCCAGTGGAGGTAAGTCGAACGTCACTGCGAGCTCTCTCAGCTCCTCTGCATTGGGCTCGCTGAGGGCCAGCAACGCGAAGCCCGGCCCCTGTTCGGCCAGGACGGCGACGTCGGCGACACCTTCGAACGTCCCGATGACAACGCGCCGATCAGGACCGGCCCTTCCGCGACCAACTCAAACGGGCCGGCAGGAACGAATCCTGTCCTTGCGGGAGCGGTCTCAAAGTGGAGAAGTGCCACGGCGTCGCCGGGTCGCAGCCGCCTCGCATCGAGGTCGCTGTGGAGTTGGGAGTGCCCCGGGCTCCGGTGATGGAGCGTGGAAAGAAGGCTGCCGCGATGAGAGCGACCCGGGAGTCCCGGCCACAACCTTGAGGGTCGCCAGCCTCAGACACTCGAGGCCTCTGCCCCCTTCATGATCGCCCAACGGTTGATCGGATCGCCTTCCCGCCTGTCGCGGTCAACGTGGGGCGCACTCGAACGGGTACCGCGTCGCTCCTCAGATCTGTTCTACGTACCCGAGAAGTGGCGGTCGGCGCGACCCTACTGGCCTACCTGGACAGGCTC
>JBFYOJ010000285.1:0-4580 GCA_041303885.1 Acidimicrobiia bacterium
GCGATGAGCCAGGCCAGCGTCACATCGTGTGCCCACTCGCTGCCGGGAGGCATCGGCCCGTGGAACAGGAAGGACCCGATCCCGGTGCCGATCAGGGCGACCCCGACCCAGCGCAGGCGCGGCCTGCGGAGCACGATGACGCCGGCGGCGACGAAGGCGAGAGTCGCAAGGGCATTGACCGGCTGCCCAAGGAAGCCAGGGCCGATCGTCTCACAGTCTGCTGCCGCTCCCACGAGATCACCGTACCCGCGACGGCGCGCGTGCTCCGGGCAGCGACTCTTTCACCCGCACGATGAACGCATGGGCGCGCGATGGAGGTCCGATCGGCAAGCTCCGCCATGGAAGAACCCTCCTCGGCCGAGGGCGGCCCGGCTAGAAGGGCTGAGGCCCGAGTCCGACGACGGCAGAGATCGCCGTGTCGCCGGTCACTCCCCCGGGTGTGAGCTGGGCACGGCCTCTGCCGTCGCCCGGGATCTCCAAATCCACGACCAGCGCCTTGCCGGCGACCCCTGTGCCGTTCAGGGTCGCCAGGCTCCCCTTCCAGTTGCCCATCTCGAGATCGGTCTCGAGCGTGGCAGATCCGGTGGTGAGCAGGATCCCGTCACCTCCGTACACCCGTACTGCTCCTTGAAACGACTCTGCCATGGGCTTTATCTGTCCTCTCCCAGAACCTGGCGTACCTGCGAGCGCAAGACCAATTCGTGACGATAGGACTTGCGGACGTCCTCCACCTTGCGCTCCATCTCTTCCTCGAGATCATCGAGTTTGTCGCGCAGCCTGTCGAGTTTCCGCTTCAAGGTGCGGTTCTCCTCCTGCAGGGCGAGAACTCGACGGACACCCTCGAGGTTCAGCCCCTGGTTGGTCAGCTCCTGAATCAACTGGAGACGCTCGATGTCCTCCTGGGAGTAGCGACGGGTTCCTCCCGGTGTGCGGTACGGCTCAAGCAGGCCTTTGCGCTCGTAGATGCGAAGTGTCTGTGGGTGCATCCCGGCCAGCTCGGCCGCTACCGAGATCACGAAGACTGCACGAGTCGGCTCGCTCATCTCGACCTCATGTTCTCAGATGGCCGCGAACGTCTTCGGTTTCCATCGCTGCCAGGTTCTCCAGGAGCTTCTTCTCCTCTTTGGACACTTTGGAAGGCACAGCCACTTGCACAGTCACCAGCAAGTCGCCCGTGCGCCCCCGATCCGGGGTGACCCCTCGGCCCCGCACCCGGAAGGTCTTCCCCGACGGCGTGCCGGCAGGGACCTTCAGCTTGACTCCTCCATTGAGTGTGGGCACCGCGAGCTTGGTCCCGAGCACGGCCTCGGAGTAGGTGATCGGGACGGTGACGGTCAGGTCATTGCCCCTGCGGCCGAAGGTGCGGCTAGGAGCCACCCTGATCCGCACCAGGAGGTCGCCGTTGGGGCCGCCGTTGCGGCCCGGCTCGCCCCTGCCGCGGAGACGAAGGGTGTTTCCGTCCTGGACACCGGCCGGGATGCGTACCTTGACCTCGCGAGTGCGGGGCTCGACCCCAGCCCCCTGGCACACGCGGCATGGTGTCTCGATGATGCGACCGGCACCACGGCATTGGGGGCATGGCTGGGAGAAAGAGAAAAAGCCCTGGTTCTGAGCCACCACCCCTCGGCCGCCGCAGGTGGGGCAAGTGCTCACCGGGGTTCCCGGTTCCGCACCGCTGCCGGCGCAATGCGAGCAGGTGTCGGCACCGTGCACTTTCACCACGCTGGTCAATCCCTTCACTGCATCATCGAATGGGATGCTCAGGTCTGCCTGGAGATCCGCGCCTCTGGTCGGCCCACGCCTGCTGCCCGTCCCGAAGCCGAACAGGTCACCGAGCCCGCCGAGCCCGCCAAGCAGGTCGGAAAGGTCCTCGACCCGGACCTGTTGACCGCCAAACCCGCCGCCCTGCCCGCCGAATCCCTGGAAGCCGCCGGTCTCCACCATGCGCCGCACCTGGTCGTATTCCTTGCGCTGATCGGGATTGGACAGGGTCGCGTAGGCCTCGGAGATCTCCTTGAACTTCTCTTCGGCGCTCTTGTCCTCGGGATTGGCGTCGGGGTGATAGGTCTGGGCCAGCCTGCGATACGCCTTCTTGATCTCTTCGGCCGTCGCCTCCGGGCTGACGCCCAGGACGTCATAGAAATCCTTGTCTACCCAGTCGCGGTTCACTCTCGTGCTTCCAACATCACCATGGCAGGTCTGAGGACCCTGCCTTTGAGCCGATACCCTCGGCGCAGCTCCTGAGACACCACCAGGTCGTTACTGCCGCCCGGTGCTCCCACCGGCTCGTGGATCTCGGGGTCGAAGGGCTCACCGATCGAGGGGACCACCTCCAGGCCTTCCTGGGCCAATGCCTTGAGCAACTGCTCACGGGTGTTGATCATCCCGGAGAGGAGCTGACGCTCGGCCTCTGTCGCCGGTTCCGTGCCGAGGGCGGCATCAAAGGAGTCGAGAACCGGCATGAGCTCTCTCACCACCCGCTCAGCAGCCCGATCGACCATCAACGCTTGCTCACGCGTGGTGCGCTTGCGGTAGTTGTCGAAGTCGGCCGCGACCCGCCTGAGGTCATCGAGATATGAGCTCGCTTCGTCGCGCGATTGCTCGAGACGACCGAGGAGCACTTCGATCGCCTCGTCGCGGTCCTCGGGAAGGTCGATGCCCAGGGGGGATGCATCCGTGGCTCCCTCGGCTTGGACCACCTCGGCCTCGACGATCTCCGGAAACTCACTCATGGCTTGTCACACAAGACTGATGCCTCTCGACGAGGCGTCAAGCCTCGTCATCCTCATCGATGATCTCTGCCTCGACGACGTCCTCGTCCTCGGCCCCGGCCGAAGCGGAGCCGGCGGCTGCATGCTGCTGAGCCGCCTGCTCATAGAGCCTGGTTGCCATCGCCTGACTCGCCTTGATCAGGTCCTCCATACGGGAACGGATCTCCCGCGTTTCGGTGGACTCGCTCTCCAGAGCCAGCTTGAGCGCGGATAGCGCGGTGTCGACACCCGATTTCTCGTCCTCGGTCATGTTGTCGGCCTGCTCCTCCAGCAGCTTGTCGGTCTGATGGACGAGCTGATCCGCCTGGTTGCGGGTCTCTACGTCCTCGCGGCGTCTTGCATCCTCCTCGGCATAGGCCTCGGCGTCCTTGACCATCCGGTCGATGTCCTCATTGGCCAGCGCGGTGCCACCGGTGATGGTCATTTTTTGCTCCTTGCTGGTGGCAAGGTCCTTGGCATTGACATTTACGATCCCGTTGGCGTCGATGTCGAAGGTCACCTCGATCTGAGGTATCCCCATCGGGGCGGGCGGGATCCCGGTGAGCCGGAACTTGCCCAGGCTCTTGTTGTCGTTGGCCATTGCCCGCTCGCCCTGGAGTACGTGGATCTCGACCTCGGGCTGGTTGTTCTCGGCGGTCGTGAAGATCTCCGAGCGCTTGGTGGGGATGGTCGTGTTGCGCTCGATCATCCTGGTCATCACCCCGCCCTTGGTCTCGATGCCGAGGGTCAGAGGCGTGACATCGAGCAGGAGGATGTCCTTGACGTCTCCCTTGAGCACGCCGGCCTGGATGGCGGCTCCCGCAGCAACCACCTCATCGGGGTTGACCCCTCGATGAGGGTCCTTGCCGGTCAGGCTCTTCACCAAGTCCTGTACCGCGGGCATTCGGGTCGACCCACCGACGAGCACGATGTGGTCGATGTTGCCCACCGGTATCCCGGAGTCCTTGATCGCTTGTTCGAAGGGGCGCTTGGTGCGTTCCAACAGCTCCTCTGTGAGCTTCTGGAACTCGGAGCGGGTCAGCTTCCGCTGAAGATGGAGCGGCCCCTCGGAGGTGGCGGTGATGAAGGGCAGGTTCACCTCTGTCTCGACGACCGTGGACAACTCGATCTTGGCCTTCTCCGCCGCCTCCTTGAGACGTTGCAAGGCCATGCGGTCTTTGCCCAGGTCGACGCCGTGGTCGTTCTTGAATCCTTCGACGAGCCAGTCGATGACCTTCTGGTCCCAGTCGTCGCCCCCGAGGTGGGTGTCGCCCGACGTTGCCTTGACCTCGAACACCCCTTCGCCGATCTCGAGGACGGATACGTCGAAGGTGCCACCGCCGAGGTCGAACACCAGGATCGTGTGGTCGGCGTCCTTGTCCAGTCCATAGGCCAGTGACGCCGCGGTCGGCTCGTTGATGATGCGAAGCACATTGAGCCCGGCGATCTGCCCGGCCTCTTTGGTGGCCTGGCGTTGTGCGTCGTTGAAGTAGGCCGGGACGGTGATAACCGCATCGGCGACCTTGTCACCGAGATACGACTCGGCATCTCGCTTCAACTTCATCAGGATGCGGGCCGAGACCTCCTGGGCGGTCAGCTTCTTGCCATCGATGTCGATGCTCCAATTGGTCCCCATGTTTCTCTTCACCGATCGGACGGTCTGGTCGGGGTTGGTGATCGCCTGTCGCTTGGCGACTTCGCCGACCAGGACTTCGCCGTCTTTGAATGAGACCACCGATGGGGTGGTGCGACCCCCTTCCGCATTGGGGATGATGGTTGGGTCGCCGCCCTCGAGGACCGCGATGACGCTGGTGGTGGTGCCCAGGTCGA
>JBFYOJ010000286.1:0-11373 GCA_041303885.1 Acidimicrobiia bacterium
AACTTGGCAGCTTCGGGCTGGGCCCTCACTGCGTCGAGTGCGCCGAAAAGCGCCTCGACGTTCACTCCGTTTCTCTGTGCTGTTGTCATCGACATGGTTCGCCTCCTTGCGAATCTGGTGATGGGTCTCTTTTGGTCGGTCGTTCGACCGACAGCTGGGGCAAGATTGTTGGGATCGCCTCCTTTCGTGTTCGCCTAGATCAGCTCGGAGATCATCCGGGCCGCACGGTGCGCCCCGTCGTTCTCCACCGGGCGGTAACTCACCTCATGACTCAGTTCGGCCACGATGGCCTCCGTGAGCTGGTCGGGATCGGTTTCGCGGTAGTCCATGTGCCGTCCTGCCCCGTACTGCTCGAGACGGTGCCGGACATGGAAGTTCTGCTCGAAGTGGTTAACCAGGGGGAAGTAGAGGAAGGGTCGCTGCGCTGCGGTCAGCTCCATCGTGGTGGTCAGGCCGCCCTGGACCACGGCGATGTCACACGCGGAGAGCTGCCGGTAGAGACGGTCCAGATACCCGTGCACTTCCAGACCGGGATGGTGGGGGAGACTCTCCGGCTCGATGCGCGGACCTGCCACCGCGACCATCCGCAACTCCGGGACCCGCTTCTTGACGAGCGGGTAGGCGGCGATGACCTTCTCCAACAGATCGCGCCCCACCCCGGAGCCGCCCACCGTGACCACGCAGACCTTCTCGTCCGAGTCCCAACCCAACGCGGCTCTCCACTCCTCGGCCTGTCCCGCGGTGGGCGGGGTGAAGCCGGTGATGTAGCCGGAGAAGTCGAAATGCTCCTCGGTCCAATCACGAATCTTGGGCAGGTCCGGGCCGAACACTTCGGGGTAGATGTCGTCCCGGTTGCCGACGTAGATGGCCCGGTCACGTATGCGGGGGAAGCGGGCGATGTGCTCGATCATCTCGGCGTTGTAGTCGGCCGTGAGATAAGCCTCGTACTCACCTCCCTCGGGCATCGGGAGGTAGCCGACGAAGTCGGTCAGCCAGACATGTGAACCTCTCTTCAACTCCGGGTTCTCGTGCCAGTAGTAGTCGACCTCCCAGGCCTCGTCTCCGATGATCAGGTCGTACTGCCCCTCTTCGACCACCTCCTGGAAGACCATGAAGTTCGCCACCAGGATCTCGTCCATGCGACGCAGCGCCTGAAAGCAGTGCAGTTCGTGACCGGAAGACTCCGAGGCGATATGACTCGACTCCGAGGCCAGCCACTCTCCGGCCGGATGGACCCTCTCCCCGGAATGCTCGAGGACGGTGGTCACCGGCTCCTGCGCCAGCCAGTCGATCTCGAGGTCCGGTTCGAGCTTTCGCAGCTCCCGGGCGATGGCCAGGTCACGACGGGCATGACCGAGCCCGATCGGTGACGACAGGTAGAGGGCTTTCTTCCTCCGATTCATCCCACGGGCCCACACCTGACTATGCATCGGCGCTCCCCTTACTCTGTCCACGAACCCACGTATGGCGCGATTGACCTGCACCGGCTCCCGCGCCGGCGTCAGATGGCCGGCGCCCTCGATTATGACGAGGTTCCCCTGGGTCACCTCGGCGAACGCCCGGCCCCGGTCGACGTGCTGGCAGATGTCCCTGTCCCCATGAATGGTGAGGGTGGGTACGTGCAGAGACCGGTACATCTCCTCGGCCGTCTCCCGATCAGGCAGGTCGATGTCGAACCCCTCCTCCCCCGCCACGAGGACATCACCTGTCGACTCGAGGGCCCAGTCCACCGCATCCTCGAATTGCCTGGTCGAGTGGGGCTCCACCAATTGCTGCTCGAAGAAGAACTCGACCCAGTCCCGGTGCCGTGTGGTGATGGCCTGACGATTGTTCAACTGCCAGCCGCGGGGATCCTCGATGATCTCGTCCCAATGGGGAGCAGTTTCCACCCAATGCGGCTGCGGAGTGCCCAGATAGGGAACACCCGGCTCGATGGCCACGATCGCTTCCACCCGGTCTCGATGAGAGGTAGCCAATGCCACCGCCCACATGCTGGCGTGACAATGGGCGACGAGGATCGCCTGGCTCGCGCGAGCAGCGTCGAGCACGGCCAGAAGGTCTCCGAGAACGACGTCCTGGGTGTGAGTGCCGGGATCGGCGGGCCGCCCCGACTTGCCGTTCCCTCGGCCGTCGAGCGTGACCACTCGATAATGCCGGCTGAGGAATGGGATCAGACCTTTCCATATCCGGGAGTGGGTGATCGGTGAAGGCGGGATGAGCAGCAGCGTCGGCTCTCCTGTGCCGTATACCTCGTAGTGGATGTCGACCCCGTCGCGGTCCACCATGCCCTCCTGATCGGGAAAGACCGCCCTCATGCGATCAACCTCTCGATGAAGTCCCGCACTTCCAGGTTGACCCGCACCGGGTCGCGTACATTGGGCATATGGCCCGAGCCTTCCATCGAAACCATGGTGCCATCGCTCAGCCGGGCCGCCTCCACTCCGATTTCGTGCTGCTGGATCCGATCATCCGTGCCGTGGATTACCAGGGTTGGACATTTCACCGCGGCGAAGAGGTCCTGGCCGGTGAGGCCCAACTCGGGGCTTCGTGCTTCGGCTTCGAGAATCCGGGGCTCCGTCTCGAGGGCCCATCCCACCGCGTCCTCTCTCGGTTTGGTTGAGTGAGGCTCGGCGAACACCCGATCGAAGAAGAACTCGACAAAGTCCAGATACTCGTCATGCCAATAGGCAAGGTTGTACTTGTCCCAGCCTCGAGGATTCTCGGGATAAGGCTCGAAGAAGCTCTCCCCGATCCCGGCGCGCTCCGGGGCTGGTGGGAGGAGGGGCAAAGCAGGCCCGATCAGCACGAGACCGATCACCCTCTCAGGCTCGATGGCTGCCAGCCGGACGCCGTACTGGGCGCCGAGCGACAACCCGACCACGACGGCCCTCTCCACCCCGCAGGCATCGAGAACCGCGGCGGCGTCGACGGCGTGGGAGTCTGCGGTGTATCGGGCGGGATCAAGGACCCGATCGGACCGGCCGTTGCCTGGCCCGTCGTAGGTGATCACCCGATAGCGTCGGGACAGGTAAGGGACCTGCATCTTCCAGAAGCGAGAGTGGATGATGGTCCAGGTAGGGAGGAGGAGGATGGTCGGGTCGCCCTGGCCGAACACCTCGTACCCGAGGCAAACCCCGTCACGTTGCACGTGCCCTTCGATGTCGGGATAGGCAGCCTGCATCAAGTCTCCTCGAGCGCGCGCAGCACCTCGCCGAACTTGCGCAACGCCGATCGGAGCGGGATCTCTCCGTCGCTGAAGCCGAGCAGGATCATCGATTCAACACCCAGGAACGGTGCTCCGGCCACGACTGCCGCTTCGGCGGGGGTGAATTGCCCGAGCCCACCAATCCGATGCGCTGCATGTGCCGCAACGCCGGTGAGCACCATGAACCACTTCCCCAACATCTCCTTGACCGCCGCTGCGATCTCCGGATTGGACCAACCTGCGGCCATCATCTCTTGAAGCACCCGGACATAACCGGACTCGAGATCGTCCTCGAGGAAGTCACACGCCTGCTCCCACTGCTTCCACAACGGCATATCGCTGGAGTACATCACCTTCTGTCGTTCCAGAAGCTTCCGATTCTCCTCTTCCAGCACGGAGAGGACCAGGCCCTGCTTCGATCCGAAGTGGTAGTGGATCTGACTGAGCGGCACCCCGGCGGCCTCGGCCATTTTCCGTGTGGACAACCCCGAGTACCCCACATCGAGCAGAGCCTGCTTGGCGGCCTCGAGAATATTCGCTCTGGTCTTGGGTTCAATGGTCACGTCTCTGGTCCAAATCGGTCGATCGACCGAATGATGGCTCACTTTCGTCCTCGTGTCAAGTGCCATCTGATATGGACTACCTCGACCACGATCGCCGCAACGATGACGACTGCTCCCGCTGATGCTGGGAACATTCGGCCCGGGCGAGATCGGGCTGTCGGCAAATCCTCGCCAGGTGTGGCCTGTTGATCGTGTTCACGACCTCTTCGGCGATCAGAAACATTTCTGAAACAGTGCCTCGAAACGATGCGTCGGCAACAGAACCAACCGGTTTGGGAGGAGTGCTGATGGATACTGGTGATGCGGCGTGGGTCTTGACTTCCTCGGCCCTGGTGTTGTTCATGACACCGGGTCTGGCACTGTTCTACGGAGGCATGGACCGGACGAGGAACGTCCTGAACATGTTGATGATGAACTTCTGGTGTCTGCTCATCATCCCGATCGTCTGGGCGGTCGTGGGCTTCTCCCTGGCGCAATCGGGTGATGGAGCCCTCCTCGGCAACCTCGACATGGCGTTTCTTCGTGGCCTGGGCATAACCGGGGAAGACGGCGGTTCCGCGCTGTTGACAGTCGCCTTCCTGGGCATGTTCGCGGTGATCACGCCGGCACTCATCTCCGGTGCAGTGGCCGATCGCATGAAGTTCTCGGCATGGGCGATCTTCGCCCCGGCCTGGTTGCTTCTGGTGTTCGTCCCGGTCTTCAAGTGGGTATACGGGGGCTGGATCGGAGACAGGGGTGCACTCGACTTCGCAGGCGGCACCGCCATCCATGTGAACGCAGGTATCGCCGCACTCGCCGCGGTGCTCGTGCTGGGCAAGCGCAAGGGCTGGCCGGGCCAGGGTCATCCGCCGCACTCGATGCCCCTGGTGATGCTAGGTACCGGGATTCTCTGGTTCGGCTGGTTCGGGTTCAACGCCGGCTCGGCCCTGGCGGCCAATGGCCAGGCCGTGCAGGCCTTCATGAACACCTTCCTGGCGGCGGCGGCAGCCGGGCTGTCGTGGGGATTCGTCGAGAAGTTCCGCGACGGGCACTTCACGAATCTCGGTGTGGCGTCTGGAATCGTGGCCGGATTGGTGGCCATCACTCCCGGCGCCGGTTTCGTGGCAGGGATGTCGCCGATCTGGATCGGGTTGGCCGCCGGCATCATCTGCGCTTTCGCAGTCGGGTTGAAGAACAAGGCCGGTTATGACGATGCCCTGGATGTCGTCGGGGTCCACTTCGTCGGCGGCCTCGTCGGCTCGCTGGCGATTGGTCTGTTCGCCGAACCGGAGTTCTTCGGCGGTGAGTTCATGGCCGGGGCGTTCTACGGAGGTGGGCTCGAGCTCCTCGGTGAGCAGGCCCTGGGCAATGCCGCCACCATCATCTATTGCTTCGTGGTGACGACATTGCTCATGCTGGCCCTGAAAGCCACGATCGGGGTTCGGGTCTCCGAAGACGTCGAGGACAGCGGCCTGGACCTGGCCGAGCACGCAGAGACCGCTTACAGCAGTGGCAGCGCCAGCCTGGCCGGGCGCTGACAGGAGAGCCCGATGACGCGAGAAGAAGCGACGACAAGTCTACGGGCTGCGGTCGTGAAGATTGGGGTCGAAAGGACTGTTGTATGAAACTGATCATTGCCTTCATCAAGCCCTTCAAGCTGGAGCAGGTGCGGGACTCTCTCAAGGCCGCCGGCGTCTCCGGAATGTCGGTCAGCGACATCTCCGGGTTCGGCCGGCAGGGAGGTCAAACCGAGGTGTACCGGGGCGCCGAGTACGAAGTGGAGTTCGTGCCCAAGGTCCGTCTGGAGGTCATCGTCACCAACGAGCTGGCAGGGCCGGCGGTCGCTGCGATCGAGTCGGCGGCGCACACCGGGGAGATCGGAGACGGCAAGATCGTCGTCCTTGCGGTCGAGGACGTGGTACGCATCCGTACCAGTGAGAGAGGTGCCGACGCCATCTGATTCGGGGAACCAGTTCCTCTCCGACTTCATCGTCCTCCGTGACTCGCTGCGACAGCATCGCATCGGTCACGGAGGACGGGAGGTGTGTGCTGCGCTGACCGCGAGCCTCGACCGGACGGTGGCGGCCCTGATTGCCCCGGGAGCCGCGCCGATGGCGGTGGTGGCCCTTGGCGGATACGGTCGGGGCGAGCTCAGCCCTTACTCCGACGTCGACCTGATGCTCCTCCACGAGGTCGAGGACGCCTCTGCCGCCGCAGCCGACCTGTTCCGCCCCCTCTGGGACGCCAAGCTCCGTGTCGGCCACTCCGTGCGCACGGTCCGTGAGGCGTCAGACGCCGCACGAGAGCGATTCGACACCCAGACGACGCTTCTGACCAGCCGGCTGGTGGCCGGATCCGAAGAGTTGTTCGATCAGCTGATGGGAGCAGTCACCCGGGTGACCCGAGCGCGTCCCCTTCGCCGCTATCTGGTCGATGCCGAGCGAAGCCGTCGGTCCGACGCCCCGTATCGGCTGATGGCCGTCGACGTCAAGACCGGCCGCGGCGGTCTCCGGGCACTGCAGGGTTTCGGCTGGGAGCGTCGACGTCAAGAGCTGATCGGCAGGTTCTCCACGCAGCATGAGCAAGAGGAAGGACAGGCCCGTGAGATCCTCCTCCAGGTTCGCAATGCCCTCCATTCCGTCACCGGCAGGGCGCACGATGTGTTCTCGCCTGAACTGCGCGAGCCGGTTGCGCGCTGGCTGGGGCGCGACACATTCGAGACGGCGGAAGGCCTCGTTGCCGCCATGCAGTCGGTCGACCGAATTGCCGAGCGCAAATGGCCAGAGGTCATTGAAGCCCGGGCAGTGCCTGTCCACCGGCGAGCCTGGTCCCGGATCGCCGGTGGAGCTGAATCGATCAGACCCGACTCGCCCCCAACGATCGACGATCTCGACCGGTTACTGGACGCCGGGGAGCCCGGAAGGGCAACCTTCGACAGTCTCTGGGAGAAGGGACAACTCGCCGATGTGCTCCCTGAGTGGGGCAGCGTGGCCACCCTGCCCCAGCTCGAGCCATTCCACCAGCACCCGGTTGCGGCGCACCTCTGGCGTACCGTGGCCGAAATGCAATCGGTCGGATCGGACGACGGTCCGCTCGGCCATATTGGACGCGAGCTGGACCGGCCCCGGCTGCTCCGTCTCGCCGCCTTCCTCCACGACATCGGCAAAGGTCGCGGTGGAGAACACGCCAAGATCGGCGCTGAGATCGCCTCCGCGTTCGCCGAGCGGATGGGACTCGACGATGACACCACAGACCTCTTGGTCGGGGCGGTGAGGCACCATCTCCTCCTGGCTCGAACCGCCACCAGACGTGACCTGGCCGACCCGGCGGTGATCGGGGAAGTGGCGGCGGAGGTGGGGAGCCTCCAACTGCTTCAGGTGCTCTATCTGCTCACAGTCGCCGATTCCAGGGCGACCGGGCCCTCGATGTGGAACGACTGGAAGGCGAGCCTGCTCAACACGCTATTCCTGCGATGCGCCGCCAGGTTTGGCGACGAGGAGTCAACGGAGACAACGGGTGGCACCACCCGGCAAGTGGTGCTGGCCCGATCGGGCGAAATGACAGATGCGATGAGCGCGCATCTCGACTCCATGCCCGTCGACTATCTGCGGAGTCACACGGTCGAAGAAGTGCTCTGGCATCTCGAGCTGATCCTGGACCTGGTGGGAGCTTCCAATCTCGGGGTTCGGGTCGGGGCACCGATCGAGACCGTGGTGGTGGTTGGCCCGAGCGTCCCCGGCTTCCGTCGGACGGTCGGCGCGGTCTTCGCCGCCAATGGGGTCGACGTGCTGGAGGCGCGGATGTTCGGGCGATCCGACGGCCTCGTCGTCGACTCGTTCCGGGTCAGGGACGACCGCACCGCTGGAGTGGTCCCGGGTGAGCGGTGGGACAGGGTTCGAGTCGATCTCGAAGCCAGTCTCCTCGGGAAACTCGACACCGACAACAGGGTCGCAGTTCGCGCCGCCGCCTATCCGACAGCGGACGTGTCCCGCCCAAAGCCCAGCGTCGGCGTCTCCACCGATCCCGCCACCGGAGATCTGGTGTTGCTGGTGAAATGCTCCGACCGCATCGGGAGACTGGCTGAAATCCTCGGCGTGCTCGAGGCCTTTGGTCTCGAGATCCGCCTGGCCAAGCTCGACAGCCGCGAGGGCGAGGTGATCGACACGTTCCATGTCGGCCGTGGTCCGTCGATGGCCGGTCTCGACCTGACCGAGTTGGGGCAGCGGATCGCCGACAACGTGACGCCGTGAACATGTCCTGGATGCGCACCGAGCTCAGGGCCCCGCCGGGGCCGACCTCGACTGTCGATCAGGCAGGCGAGCGGCCGGCACCGGAAACATGGGTCGACAGTCGACCAATCCAAGAGTGCATCCCTTCCCCCAGGATGTGCCGTAATCATCGGCTCAAAGGGACATATCTCAACTTCCCGAAGACTCAAACGCCCTTGTAGAGTTGACGATTCACGGGGGCCCATAGCTCAGCCCGGTTAGAGCGCATCCCTGATAAGGATGAGGTCGGAAGTTCAAGTCTTCCTGGGCCCACAGACTCTGCGACGGTGGTTTGCCATGAGGATCGACTCGAAAAGTCTCCCCTGGCCGGCAGTCGTCGGCTTTCTCCTGGTACTCCCCTTCGCCCTTCTCGAGCTCGTTCTGAAATCCGCCGGACAGCCCTGGTGGGATCACTCCCAAGTACCTGCTCGACCTGTCCGTGTTGTTTGGCCTGATGTGGCTCCTACCGGCCCTATTCGTCTTCGTCCTCACCCCAGTGGTGCGAGATGTGCGGACCGGGGGAGGACTCACCCATCGACCTGCTGTCCTGCTGCTCCGGGCCGGCATCCTCACGCTGATGGCGGTGGTGTGGTCTGTGATGGTCCTCGACCAGCTTCCCTGCTTCCTGGGCATCCCCAACTGCGACTGAAGGTCTGATCCACCCGGGCCGATCGACTAGTCATCCCCCGCGTCGATTGCCTCTCGTCGCTGCTTTGCAGCAAACAGGACCACCAGCAGCGCCGGGAACATGAAGGCGAGCAGGTAGTAGCTGAGTGCCTGCACAGCCAGGTCTATGAAGGCCGCCCCGAGTGAGACCAGCACTCCGACGGGGCCTCCACCCACCTCGGAGGCGAAGACCTCGACCACACCCCGGCCCGGGCCTCCCCCGGTCCCCGCAAGCAGGGCAACCGGCTCTTCCATGCTCGTCGTGGTCGTCGGGGCCGTGGTGGTCGTCGTCGTCGGGAGCAACGTGGTGGTCGGGTAGGCGACCGAAGCAATGGTCGTGGTGGTCGTCGAGGTGGTTGTGGTGGTCGATGTCGTCGTGGTCGTGGTCGATGTCGTCGTCGAGGTGGTGGTCGTCGATGTGGATGAAGAAGTCGAAGTGGGTGGCGGAGCGGTGGTGGTCGTGGTCCATGTCGTCGTCGTGGTCGGAAGCATCGTGGTCGTCGTCGTCGGTACGGTCGTCGTAGTCGTGCTCGTCGGTACGGTTGTCGTTGTGGTCGAACCGCCTCCCCCGCCACCCCAACACCACCACCCACACCAGCCATCACCTCGGTGGTTGAACCAGGGGAGATCTTCCCGAACCACGAGACTCACAGTCGGCGGTGCTGCAAGGGCCGGCGACGAGGACAATGCGACTGTCATCAGCACCATCAGCGCAACCACCGCGCCAGTCGCCCAGCGACGGGTCACTCTCAGGCTCCCACACTCACGGTGGATGCCCGATCGTCGTCCGCAGCGACCTCATCCAGAAGGGGAAGCAACATGGTGAAGATCGTCCGGTCGTCGGCTCGCCGATAGCTCACCGAGCCACCCATCGCCTCGGCCAGCTGCCGAACGATGAACAGGCCAAGACCGACACTCTGAGTGGGTGCACCGGTACCGCCATGCGGAAACGGCTCGAACAGCCGGTCGAGAATCTCCTCGGGCACTCCCGGTCCGTCATCGGCGACTTGCAGGACGTAGGAGTCACCTTCCACCCTCCCGACGACGTCGACCTCGGCGCCGCCGTACTTGACGGCGTTGGAGATGAGATTCTTCAGGATCTGACGAACCCGAACCTCATCCGCGATCGCCCGACCGGGCCCAAGGGCGAGATCGATGTCGATGCCCCGGCGGGTGAAGGTGGTGACGGTCCGCTTCACCGCCTCAGGGACGTCGAGCGGCTCCAGGCGGATCTCCATGTTGCCGGTGTCGAGACCAGCCGAGGTGAGGATGTCATCCGTGAGTTGGGACATGTCCTCCGCTTCGTTTCTGATCATGGCGATCATTTCGCCCGCCTCCGACGACTTTCGAACCGATTCCTCCTCGAGCATCGCTGCCAGCCCGCTGATACCGGTCAGAGGGGTTCGGAACTCGTGCACCACTGACCGCAGCACCGAGTTGTGCGCGGCCCTGAGCTCGCCCTCGTGCTGCAATCGCAAGGACAGCTCCCGCACCTCCATCGTCTTGCGGGCGATGGATCTGGTCCACAGCACCAGCACCAGCGGCGCCAGGCCCACCGTTGCCACGCCGAGGATGATTCCGAGCATGTTGTAAGAGGAGTCGAGGGCGTCGATGTGAGCCACAAGCCCCTCGCGCAGTTCGTCGAGCGAAGCCATCATCTCCTGGAACCGAAGATCTGTCGTCTCCTGATCGATCGACGACGTCCCGATCGAGCCCACGGCTTCGCCGGCGATGGCGACGAATGCGGTTCCGGTTTCGACTGCCTGTGCGGCGCCTGTGCTGAAGCGAAGACCGGCCAGTGACTCGACCAGGGCATCCAGCGCCGCGGTCGCCTCGAGTGCCGAGAGACGCTGTTGTTCCTCCGACCCCGAGACGGCGAGTGCTACGTGAGATCGAACGACAGTGGCAGCCCGAGCGGCCTCATCCGCCATATGGAGCTCGGCCGAGGTCCGAGCCACTTCTTTGCTCAGTTGGACAGCACCGAACAGGGCTCCGGCGGTCAAGGCGACAACCACGGCCGCGATCAACGCCGAACTTCTCGCCGGTGGGTGGCTCTTGGGGAGACCACGGTCGTGGTCGATCGACATCGCAGTCTGCGGGTCGACTTCCGTCACGAGTGTCATGGCGACTAATCGGAAATCCGTCGATTTTCCTTGAACCAGCGGCTGGGTCGGCAGGCCTATCTGCGAGGAGCTCGTATCGACACGAATGAGTCGGGCGCCCGGCGGGTCTTCTCAAGGCGGGACGTCTCGCGGCCGATTCAGTGCTGTGGTCAACCGCTCCCTGGACACTTCGGGCACGCACGGCTTCCGCGGCCTTTTCGACTCCTCACGACGCACTCCCACCGTTCTCGTGGCACTGGGCGGGGTGCTGCTCAGTCTCGTTCTCTCCGCGTCAGTGTGGAGCCTCGAGCAGGCCGAAGCCAAGCAAGCCCTGGACACACGCACTCAGGTCCTGGCCCACTCCATTGATCGCGCCCTCTCCGACGTCAAGCTTCGTCTCGGCTCGATAGCCGGCTTCTATCAGGCCAGCGAGGAAGTGACCGAGCTCGGATTCCGCCGGTTCGTCAAGAAACTAGGCCTGCTGCCGGGTCTCGATGCGATTGCCTACATGCCGGTCGTGGTCGACCGCAATCTCGCTGCCTATGAGGAGAGGATGAGGCTCGCCTCACCAGGCTTCAGCGTGAGATCGG
>JBFYOJ010000287.1:0-22348 GCA_041303885.1 Acidimicrobiia bacterium
ACGATCACCGTCGAGACACTCATCAGCACCGCCGCGGCGGCCGGGGCGAGTACGAACCCGGCCCAGGCGAATGCCCCGGCGGCGCGGGGGATGGCAACCACGTTGTAGCCGGTGGCCCAAACCAGGTTCTGGATCATCTTCCGATAGCCGGCTTGGGAGAGCCTGCGGATCCCGACCACGCCTCGGGGGTCGTCGGAAGCCAGAACTATGCCGGCCGATTCGATGGCCACGTCGGTTCCGGCGCCGATCGCGATCCCGACGTCGGCTTGGGCGAGCGCAGGGGCGTCGTTCACCCCGTCGCCGACCATGGCCACCCGTTGGCCGTCCCGCTGCAGTTTGGCCACCTCGGAATGCTTGTCCTCAGGGAGTACTTCGGAGAGCACCTGGTCGATGTTCAGGTCGGCCGCCACCGCTTCGGCGACCTGGTGGGCGTCGCCGGTGATCATCGCCACCTTCACACCCAGACGATGCAACTCGTCGACGGCCTGACGGGACTCTGGCCTCACCTCGTCCTCAATCGAAAAGGCGCCTGTCACCTGGCCGTCCTCGATCACATAGAGAACCGCAGCTCCCCTTTGTTTCCATCCCTTCACTGTCTCCGCCAGGAGGGGAGACACCTCGAGGTTCATCTCTCTGAGCATGACGGGACCGCCTACTGCAACCTTGGAGCCCCTCACCTCGGCTTGCACTCCCCGGCCGCTCATCGACCGGAACCCCTGAGCCGAAGGGATCTCCCCTCGTTCCTGGGCTGCGGTGACGATCGCCCGGGCCAGCGGATGCTCCGAATCGGACTCAACCGCCGCCGCCACCGAGAGAATCCGATCCTCTTCGCCTTCTACCGTGCCGATGCCGCTGAGCCGATGATTGCCTTTGGTGAGGGTCCCGGTCTTGTCGAACAACACCACGTCCACATTCCGCATCCGCTCCAGAGCGAGACGGTCTTTGACCAGGATCCCATTGCGGGCTGCCATAGAAGTGGAGATAGCAATTACTAGGGGAATGGCCAGCCCGAGGGCGTGGGGACAGGCGATGACCAGGACCGCAACGGTGCTCACCACAGCCTGATCGGGCTGGTCCACAATCACCCAGGCGATGAACGTGACCAGCGCGGCGGCCACTGCCACATAGAACAGTAGGGCGGCTGCCCGATCGGCCAGAACCTGGGCCCGCGACCTGGACTCTTGGGCCTGAGCGACGAGACGCTGGATCCCGGCGAGGGCGGTGTCCTCCCCCACCGCGGTGATTCGGATCCGGACCGAATTGTCGGTGGCGACAGTACCCGCTACCACCCGGTCTCCGGGACGCTTGGCTGCAGGTTTTGACTCGCCGGTGACCATCGACTCGTCCATTTCCACCTCGCCGCTCAGGATCTCCCCGTCGGCGGGGACCCTTCCACCGGGCCGCACAAGCACCGCATCGTCGACATCGAGCTCCGACGTGGGCACGGTCTCAGTCCCTGTATCGGTGACCCGCTCGGCCTCGTCGGGCAGTAGTTCGGCGAGGGCGGCCAAGGCTCCTCGGGCTTGGCCGATGGCTCGCATCTCCATCCAGTGGCCGAGGAGCATGATGGTGATCAGGGCAGCCAGCTCCCACCAGAACTCGAGGTCGAACCAGCCCAGGGTCGTGGCCGCAGAGGCGAGGTAGGCGACGGTGATCGCCATACCTATGAGGAGCATCATCCCCGGCTGACGGTCCCGCACCTCCTGGACCGCCCCCTTGAGAAACGGCGAGCCTCCATAGAAGAAGATGAAAGTGCCCAGGATTGGAGCGACCCACTCCGAGCCCGGGAACGCAGGGGCGGTGTAGCCAAACCACTCCTGGATCATCTCGCTGTAGAAGATGACGGGCAGGGTCAGGGCAAACGAGAGCCAGAAGCGGCCTCGGAACATGGCCACACTGTGACCGGCGTGCTTATCGTGGCCACCGACGGCGTGGCCATGGTGAGCGGCTTGCGCCACTTCCGGTCCGGCGTGGACGTCGACTTCGGTCATCTCATGGCCCGCATGCGGATCGTGGTGAAAGTGTTGTGAGTGGTTTGAGTGATCGGTCATGTGGTTGCGATTCACTTAGGAGCGGACAAGACGCTCGATGGCCTTGGTGGCCTCGGTGACCATCTGGTCGGCCCTTCGCAGATCGCCGACCTCGGTGGCCTCACGGACACAGAGACGTACATGCTCGTCCAACAGCCCGACCGCCACCCCTTTCAACGCAGCCGACACCGCGTTCACCTGCGTCAGGACGTCGATGCAGTACTTGTCCTCGGTGATCATCCGCTGCAGACCCCGGACCTGGCCCTCGATCCGGGCCAGCCGCTTCAGGTAGTCGTCCTTGTTGATCTCATAACCCCGCATGCAGACCTCGCTATACTTTAGGGGGGTATTGTACCGCTGCCACGCCGAGACGTTGAAAGTCCGTTGCACGTATCAAGAACACGATCCGTGCTGGAACCCTCGAAGTTCGACACGGGCGGATCAGCCCTTCGGCTGCGGTCGAGGCGACACCGTTACGGCCGATGCCGTCGATCAGCCACTCCGACTCCGAGATCTCCCGACGCTCCTTTACGACCGGATGCTGCCTCCAACCGATGGTCGGCGCGCACTGGCGCCCAAGACGGTGCTGGATGTGCATCTCGTCGTTCGAGGCGCTCCAGGATGCGGTGAAGGGGGCTGGTGACCCGGAGTGGCCCTGGTGGCTCTGCTTCCGGTCGGCTCGGGTCGTCGCCGGTCGTTTCTGGTCCTCCTGTGGGATGGATGTGGGATGGAGGATGCCCCCGGAACGTTGCCAGACAATCTCGAAAGGGGTCTCGAAAGGGTTCTCGAAAGGGTTCTTCTGGATGCCGCCACGTACCGAACCCGACAACTGCGCGGCTCCCCGGGCGCGTCGGAACCGCGAGCGGTCACCCGTACCTGCGAACTGGGTCAGCTTCGTGCGGGAGCCATTTTCGGGAGCATTTGATCACGACCTGCAGCTTCTGGTCTGGTCGAGTGATTCACCCGGATGATTCGGGCTCGTTGCCGGGCCATGCGGGTTGTGGCCACTGATAGGTTGGCGCAATGTCTAACACCTTGAGCAGATCGAGTTTGCCTATCCCAGCGGTGGGTTATGCCGGTGATGTCCTCTTCGACGCGAAGGATCCTGATTCGAGGTTTGATCCGATCGAGCGTCTTCTTCCGCCGCTGGTACGCGGCGAGTATCGCGCCGGCCAGGCGTCAAACCTCGGCTTGCGATGACATGTCGGCTACGAACACGTCGACATCGGTGCTGCCTGACTCGTCGGCGATTTCGGCGGCGGCCTGGTCGGTTCGGGCCTTGTCGCGGCCGGTGATGCCCACCCGTGCGCCCATCGACGCGAGGCCCGTGGCGGCCGCCCTGCCGATCCCGCCGGTGCCGCCTGTGACCAGCACCGTTTTTCCGGTTGGCGCTCCTGCTGCCAGCACTTGTTCAGTGGAGAGTGAGGAGCAGCTTGAAGATGAGCCTCTTCCCCGCGGCATTCGTGCACTCCCCGGCAGCGAGCACGTGTCAGTCGTAGGTGTCGGTCCAGGACGCGATGTCCACGCCGTGGTTGTCGGGCGACGCGAGCGACCACCAGGCGGGAGCGTGCGAATCGTCGGCGAGTCTCCCTCCGGCGGCGAGCGCGACGTCCACTCGCGCCCGAGCCTGGTCGGCCGGCACGAAGACGTCGAAGTGCGTCCGGCCTCTCGCCGGAGAGTCGCCGGTGATCGGGTTGAAGGCGAGCTGCGGCCCGCAGCGCAGCGGATCGACGGCATCCGTGTCGCCGAACGCCTCATAGCCCAGTGCGGCTGTGAAGAACGGTCGCACGTCGGCCTGGGAATGCTGGGCGACGTAGATGCCGATCGACTGCGCGAGCGAGGGATCGGGGGTCAGCAGCAGCTCGGCGGCTGCCCGGGACACGGCCGCCGCGAACTCCACGGCGGCCGCGGGGATGCCATCCGGGCTGCGGTACGGGATGCGCACGACGACTCCCTCGGGACGCACGTCGACGTCGGGCAGAATGCCGAATTGCTCGGAGGCGGCAACGACCGGGGCGATGAGGTCTGCCGCGTGGGAGAGGGAGGTCGCGGTGAAGACGGTCTGCGGGCCTGTCCCTGTGACACGCCAGTCGGAGACGCCCCGCGCCCGGTGGAACTCGGCCGCGGAGATCCAGTCTGATCCGCTCGTTGACTCGCTCATCGGGAACTCCTTCGAAAGCTGTCAGAGTCCCAAGCCAGTGACGAGCGAGGACCCCGCGCAGACTCCACGGTACTCGGAGCTCTCGGCGCGCGGACGCCGCCGGCCATCTATTTCCGGCTCCACGCCGTGACGCACCCGGCAAGATCTCCATCGGACGGGCGCCTCAGAGCGACCGAGGTCCGAAAGGTTGTTCGAAAGGGTTTACGAACGTCCCCCGAAAGGGTCGGTCCAGAAGGATGACACCAGCACCCGCCGAGGCCTCCGGCAGACCAGGAATCGGCGCTCCTGTGGGATGGATGTGGGATGGCGTCCGACATGGGTTCCTCCACGGCCGGACTTAGGCGTAGGAAGACCCCGGCGGTGCCTGGGTCTTCCTGGAGTAGCGGGGGCGGGATTTGAACCCGCGACCTTCGGGTTATGAGCCCGAGTCCGGGGTGTTCACTGACCAGGCGACATGCGCGAAATGCCTGTTCAGAGCCCACTTCTGGTTCGCGTCATTTCGCGTTCTTGACCGTCCCATCGCACCCTCTCGCGCGATGGACGCGCGATGGGGTTGCCCTCGAATCGCCGCGATGTCCCGGAGGTGTCCTCGGCCGCGACCATGAACGACCCAACCTCTCGCTCAGTCGGTGATCAGGGCATACACCCACCACGCCTGTCATGGTTTTGCCCCATTCAGTTGAGCGAGTGACAAGGACCGAGATCTCAATCCACAACCCGTCTGCCTGAGTACGGCTCGGCCGGTGATCAGAGGGTCTTGAACTCGGTCATCGCCCAGTTCATCCCGGGTATGTCGGGCAGATACCGGCCATCGTCGGTGGGCCCGATCTCCTCCGCGATCATCTGGTTCATCTCGTGGTTTAGTCGGGCGATCAGGTCGTCGTGGTCGGATCCTCGGGCGGCGAGATTGGTCATCTCCTGAGGGTCTTCGAGGAGGTCGAACAACTCGATGTCGTTGGCTTCGCGAGCCTGGGCGACGCTCTGGGGCTTGTTGTGCTGGGTCGGCGCGAAGTAGCGGCTGAACTTGTATCGGCCGTCGAACAGCGTTCGTTGGAACCCCCGCTTGGTCAGGTCCGGTCTGATGCCGGCCTTCATCAGCTCCGATGGATCTCCTCCCCGCCCGCGCACCTCGGCGACCTGGCCGATGAAGCCGGCATCGAGAGTCATCACCCCGGAGTAAGCAAACAACGCCGCCGCTCGCACGCCTGCTCTGGCAGGGTCATAGACGAGTGGCGTGAGGTCCTTGCCGGGCAAGGAGCGGGCGGTCGACTGCACCGACCGACCCGGGGTCCCGCCGATGTTGAGGAAAGTGGGAGCGAGGTCGACGTGGGAAGTCACCGCATCGCACCGTGCTCCGGCTGGGGCGCCGGGGGCCACGATAACCAGTGGGACATGGATGCCCTCGTCATAGGCGTTGCCGCCTTTGCCCCGCATCCCATGTGCGCCCCCCATCTCCCCGTGGTCCGAGGTGAACACGATCACCGTGTCGTCGAGGAACCCAAGATCTTCCAGTTCCTGGATGATCCGGGTGATCTTCCTGTCGACCTCCTTGATGCAGTTGAGGTAGTAGTCGTCGAAGCGTTGCCAGCGGTTCTGTTCCGGAGGTATCCGGCCGAGCCCGACCGCCATGGCGGCTTCGAACTCGGCGTGAGCAGGCGGTCTTCCTTCTTCATCGAGGTCTTGGGTGAAGTTGTCGGGGACGATTCCCGAGTAGGTCTGGGCGTACGACGAGGTGTCCGGGGCGAACGTGGTCGGAAAGAGCAGGCCGCCCTTGTCCTGGACCGGCTCACCGGGAAGGTCGGTGTTGAAGTACATGATGTCGTGCGGGTTGACCAGGTCGATCGAGAGGAACCAGGGCCGGCCTTCTCGACGAAGATGCAGCGCCTTGGTGCGAAGCCACTCGATCGATTCGACCATGGTTCCGTTGTCCCGGACGAACCCATCCAGGGGGCTCCCGAGGACGTCACCGGTCGGATTCCAGTCGGAGAACCCATATTTCTCCATGTCCCGGGAGAAGTTGTGGTCGCGTTCATCATCGGGCTCGAGCTCACCCGCCAAGTGCCACTTCCCCTTGTAAGCCGTGTAGTAGCCGGCCGCCCGGAGCAGAGTGCCAACGGTCGGTATGTCGGTGGACATCGAACCGACGAAGGGAAAGTTGGCGTTGTCGAACATGCCGGTGTTCGGCATGTGTTGCCCGGTGTAGATCACCGACCTCGATGAGGTGCAGTAGGTCGAAGCTATGTAGTGATTCGTGAAAGACACGCCACGTTCCCGCAGCCAATCCCGACCGGGGACCTCCAGGCCAGCTGGGTGCACCGGGAAAAAGCGCTCCTGGTCGGTGAGCACGAACACGATGTTGTGAGGCTTCGAATCCATTTGGACCTTCCGTGAGGTGTGGGATGTGGCGGTCAATACATTAAGGCGGCCGCTGCCGACATGAGTGAGGATCGCCGATTATCGACCCTGGGGTTGGGCGATCGAGGCCGCGAGATCAACCAAGCCGCGAAGTCACAAAGGCCAGTATCTGTGCAGGGATGCTTGACATGGGGGTTGTTGTAGACCCTTCGCCACAGGTAGCCCCTGGTGCTCCGTGCTTGAACAACCCTGGCTTCTACCGGATTCCTGAACACCCCCCCGAAAGCCCGCGAATCGGTCTGACCAGGCGTTATAGACGGGTAGCTCCGAGCAGCGACTCCGGGCCGGTGCACGACAGTGTCCTTCTACCGATCCTTCTACCGGGTTTCCGATGGTCGGGAACCCAGGGAAGGAGGACCTCATGAGAGGCTATGTGGCCCGTAAGGGTGACCGCTGGTACGCGGTGGTGTACGAAGGGTTGGATCCGGTGACCGGAAAGGAGCGGCGGCGCTGGCACCCGGCCGGCACCACTCGAGGGGAGGCCGAGGCGCTGGCCGCCCGACTGGCAGCTGAGTTGAACGGCAGCAACGACGAAGTGCGTTCGCTCACCTTCGGTGGCTACCTGACCGGAACCTGGCTGCCCGGCAAAAGGATCACCCTGGCCGAATCCACCTGGGATGGATACCGGCGGAAGATCGACCGGCACATCATCCCTGCGGTCGGTCGTCTCCGGATCCGAAGGCTTCGGGCTCACCACCTCGAGTCGCTGTACGACCGGATGCTCCACCCAGCCGACGGACGACGACCGCTGGCGCCGAAGACGGTCTTGGAGGTTCACCTCATCATCAGAGGTGCTCTCAACGATGCGGTGCGACGTGGGATCGTGACCAGAAACGTTGCGCTGGTGGCCCACGCACCCAAGCTGAGGTCGATACCCAAAGTCGAACCACAGTCGTGGAATGCCCAACAGTTGCAGGCATTCCTACAGGCTGCGGCGGGTCATCGGCTCTTTCCCGCCTTCTGGCTGCTGGCCGCCACCGGGATGCGCCGTAGCGAACTACTCGGTCTGCGCTGGGACGACGTCGACTTCAAGAGAGCGCGGGTGTCGATCAACCGCGGGCTGGTCGCCGTCGCCTACGAACTACGAGAGTCGAGAGGCAAGACCTCTAACTCGAGACGAGCCGTCGACCTCGACTCCACCACCCTCAAGGTGCTCAAGGCATGGCGGGATTGGCAGCGGGCAGAACAGGGGGCTGCGGGGATCGAATCAGACGGCTGGGTGTTCACCAGCACCGACGGCGGGCCCGTCCATCCGCATTCGATCTCCCAGACCTTCGAACGGATCGCCAGCCGAGCCGGCGTGCCACGGATAAGGCTTCATGACATCCGCCACACTCACGGCACCCTGCTCATCAAAGCCGGCGTCCCTGTCAAGGTCGTGTCCGAGCGGCTGGGACATGGGAACCCGGCGTTCACCATCGACACCTACCAGCATGTGCTCCCCGGGATGCAGGCCGAAGCCGCCCGCACCTTCGAACAGCTCCTCAAGGAGCAACCGTCCGGAACGGCCGGTAGAAGACCCGGTAGAAGAATCGCATAACACGGTAGAAGCCCCGGTCAGCAGTGCGCTGACCGGGGCTTTCAGTAGCGGGGGCGGGATTTGAACCCGCGACCTTCGGGTTATGAGCCCGACGAGCTACCAGACTGCTCCACCCCGCGTCGATTGCCACCCAATTCTATGGCGGGCGTTCGCGTACCACAACCGACGTCTCAGTCGGCGGCGCTCCGCTCCTCGACCAATCGCTCCAGCTCGGCCCAGACATGGGGCATAGTGCCCTTGAGCCCGGTCAACTCAGGCCCGTACATCACGATGGCTTCGACCGGGCTTGTGGCGATCACCGTGGCAGTCCTGATGTGGGTCTTGAGCACACCGATCTCGCCCACGACATCGCCAGGTCCGATCCGGGCGATGACCGCACCATCGTGGAGGACGTCCGCCGTCCCGCTCTTGAACACGAATACCTCGTAGGCGAGATGACCTTCGTCGACGATGTGCGTGCCTTGCTCGAGGCGAACCTCGTCGGCATGCTCGGCGACGACCGATCGCTCCTTCCTTGGCAGGGCGGCAAACAGGGGTATCGACTCGAGATTGGCGATGTCCACGTCGACTTCGAGATTACGCATCGGCTCCCGAGGATGCTGATCTCCCGCCTGTTTCCGTGATGGTGCCAAACCAATCTGCCTGCACTGGCTAGGACAGCCCCTCGACGATCTCGGCGATTCGGCGGGCGCGGGTCTCGGGACGTTTGGCGCTGTAGACCATCCACAGATACTGCTTCTTGGCGGAGTCGCTCAGACCCTCGTAGGCGGATCTCGCCTCGTGGGCGGCATCGAGGGCAGCATCGAGGTCCGGCGGGACGATGAGAGCGTCGACTTCGTCGGTCTGGGACCAGGAACCGTCGGTCCTGGCCCGATCGATCACCGCCTGGCCCGCCGCGGTCATCAGCCCGTCCCGTTGCAGACGCACGATTCGCTCCTTGTTCGGCGCCGACCAGAGCCCGCCCGGCCGCCGCGGCGAGAACCACTGCAGCATGCGGTCCTCGTCCACCCGTCGGGTCACGCTGTCGATCCACCCAAAGCAAAGGGCCTCCTCCAACAGATCGTCGTAGACCGGCCCCTCCAGATTGCTCGACTTCTTGCGATGAACCACCCATACGCCCTCCTTCCGGTCCGGGCGAGCCGCGAGCCATCTCCGCCAGTCACCTTTGCTGGAAGGGGCGATCACCTCCTTGCCATTCGGCGATTCCGGATCCGCCAATTCGAACGTCCTCGTCATCTGCCCCACGATAAGGCACGTCTTCCCATCAATCCCCGAGGATGCTGATCTCGCGCCAGGCCACCCAGGAGGGAGACTCGAACGTCTCCACGCCCACGACTCGGACGTGTTCCAGTGGCTCGAGGAGCGGTACCTCCAGCCAGTCGCCGTCTGAGGTTTCACCGGTCAGTGTGGCCACCTCCTGGAACTCCCCGGTGTCTCCCATCACACTGATGACGTGCCTGGTCGCGCCGGCCGGATTCTGTGCTACCAGCAGGCGGATCGACTCGACAATGTGCTCCTCCCCCAGGTCGATCTCGATCCACTGGTGTGGACCCGCCCCGGAGTTCCAGACGGTATCAAACAGCCCGTCGACGGCACTGGAGCCCGGGCCGTCGGATAGCTCGGAGGACACCCGTACAGATGCTCCCTCGGCCAGTTCGACCGGGAGGCCGAGATCACCCGGCTCACAGGGGTCGGGCCTGATCGACGGTGACAACGCTCCAGCGATAGCGCCGTTGTCGTCGACGCCGGTCCAGAACTCGGGTTGCTCGTCGCTGTCCCAGGTCCACAGCAGCCATCCGTCGAAGCCGTGGGCACACGACTCCACCTGCCAGTCGACCAGCGCTCCAACCGCCTGGTCGATGGTGGGGAACGCCCCATGCTCGGCGCCGAATTCGCCGAGGATGATCGGCTTGGCGGTGACCGGCGGCAGCCCATAGTTCTCGACGATCTGGCCGAGATCGAGCTCACCCCCCGGGTAACCGTGGAGATCGACGAAGTCCAGTTTCGAGTCGCGGATCACGGCCTCGGTCTCGATGATCCGATCGTCGCCCACCCTCGACGTGTTGGGGCCCTTTGGCTGGAAGAACCCGACGGTTACCAAAGCGGTCGGGTCCACGGTGAGGATCTCGGTGCGCATCGTATCCACCCAGAACACCAGGTTCTCCTCGAGCAGCCGACGATGGACCCCTGGCTCGGCCAGGTCGTAGCTCAGCCAGTTGGCGGTGGCGACGGTCCCCGAGCTCAGGTTGAAGGGTGGATAGAGGTCGGTGAAGTACAGCTCGTTGCGCAGCTCATAGGCGAGCAAGGCGTCAAAGGCGGCACCCCGGGCGATCAGGCCGGTGACCCATTCCCGGAAGAAGCGCTGGTTGGCCTCGACCCCGCCCCGGGAGAGGTACATGGAGTTGACGTTGTCGATCAGGGGATCCGAGGGGAAGGACCATGCCGGTGACTCGGGAAGCCAGTCCTGGGTGTACATGACCTGCAGACCGTGCGTCTTCGCCCGAGCGAGCAAATCCACCGCGTTGTCCAGGTACCCAGGAGAGAGTGGCTCGGAGGTGCCCGGCATCCCCCCGGCTCGGGAGTTGAGGAACACCCGGACCACGTTGTACCCGGCGGCGCTGAGGTCGGAGAGCGTGTCCTCGATCCGGGCCGGGTCGTACTTGCCGGGGTCGAGGGTGCTGTGATTGCCTGCGGAGAGGCGGATCAGATTGACTCCCCGCGGGACGAACTCCTCCCCGGTAACTCGATCGAACAGCTCGTCTTGCACACCCGCCAGACGTACCCCGATCCGGTGCTCGACCGGCGGGAGTTCCCCAGAGGTCGAGGTGCTCACCGGGACGCCGGTGGTCGTCGCCGGGAGCACCGTCGTCGTCGAAGCCATAGTCGTGATCGGGGCCGGTGCCGGATCGGCCACGCACGCAGTCACCAACAACAGCACCACCAACCGAATCGCCTGCTTGACCAACTCGGATCCTCTGCCGAAACGTGATCCGACGCTACCAACCCCGACCCGCGCCGGGACCATTGGCCCTATCAGCGACGTTCGGGGCTCCCAAGAATGGGTAAGAGTCGATAGCCAACAGATCGGAGTTTCAGCATGGCACACGGCTACAGCAACAAGGTGGTGATCGTCACCGGTGGCGGCTCTGGAATCGGCGAAGCCTGTTCCATGACCTTTGCGGCAGCGGGGGGCAAGGTCCTGGTCGCCGACTTCGATGAGGAGAACGGGAATCGGGTCGTCGAGACCATCAGGGGAAGCGGTGGGGAGGCCACATTCGCTCCGGTGGACGTCTCCAAGCCGGAGCAAGTGGAGAAGATGGTGGCGACCGCGGTCGAGACCTACGGCGCTCTGCACGTGGCGGTGAACAACGCGGGCATCGGCGGAGCGCAGGCACCCACCGGGGAATACCCGATCGACAGCTGGAATCAGGTGATCGGGGTCAATCTCGACGGCGTGTTCTATGGGATGCGGTACGAGATCCCGGCAATGCTCCAATCCGGTGGCGGATCGATCGTCAACATGGCCTCGATTCTGGGGACTGTCGGGTTCGGCAACTCGCCGGCCTATGTCGCCGCCAAGCACGGTGTGGTCGGGTTGACCAAGGCAGCCGCGATCGAGTACTCGGCGAGGGGCATAAGGGTGAATTCGGTCGGCCCCGGATTCATCAGCACACCCTTGCTCGAGAAGAATCTCGACCAGCCGACTCTGGCGGCAATCGCCCAGATGCACCCGATCCAGCGACTGGGCACGTCCCAGGAGGTTGCCGACCTGGTCGCCTTCCTCGGCTCGGACGCCGCGGCGTTCTGCACCGGTGGCTACTACCTGGTTGACGGGGCCTACACCGCCCAGTGACCGGGGTTTGGGCGGTAGCTGAAACGGGTAGGTATCTGCCTTCGATAGGGGTGGGGCTCCGGCGCTCGCCGAAGTCCCACACAGCTCTCGGAGGCAATCATGAACCTGCGCAAACCCGCAGCCGTCGTCGCCTCATTGGCCCTGGTCCTCGCGATCAGCGCATGTGACAGCAACGACGACAACAACACGGACACGACCGGCGATCTAGGTGGTGTGACCACCACCGTCGCCGATCTGGCAACGACCACCACGGCCGCCGGCTGACGCCGCCGGCGACTGGGCGGCGGGCGCTTCTTCGCGCCCGCCGCCCCACCCGCTCAGTCCTCGACTCCCTCCACCCACCCGGTGACACTGGCTAGATGGCCGTCTGGGTCGCGAAAGTGGGCCGCCAGCAGTGTCCGCTCACCATCAGAGGTGACCGGTCTCGGGTCGACCTCGAAGGGCACTCCTCTCTCCGCCATCCCGGCATGCACAGCCATCAGATCATCGACCTCGAGAACCAGCTCGGTGTCGGATGCCTGTGACTCGAATGCCTCGGGTCGATTCAGCACCAACTGGACGTCTCCGAGTGTGAGCAAGGCGAACTCGCCACTGGTCCACATTAGATCCAGACCAACCCGGTCCCTCCAGAAGGCGACCGAGGCGTCCATGTCGAAAACACGCAGGATGACGTTGCTCAACCTCATCGGCCGCAGGCTACCGATGCCCCGCCCAGACGATCAGGTCAGATCGTCCCACCATATTGCGACGATCGAATATCCACCGACGAGGATCATCAACACGGCCGCCGCACCCGCCACCAGGTCCATCAAAGTCTCCATGGAATCATCATGCACCGAGGGTGTGACACTTTTCATAGGGCTGTCGCCCCAATGGCTGTCGCCTGATCACCGAGGACGTCGGCACTGGCCATCGCTGCGGCGAGGAAGAAGGCGGCGCCAGCCAGGAGGAGCAGCAGCCAGATGGTTGCGATTCGCATCGCCCGGTCTCCCCTCCTCCGACTCGGCACCGATAGACGAGTCTGTGGGCTGGTCGCCACCAGCAGTCGGACCCCCACCAGCGAGCCTCCAATCAGGAACGACCTGGGGTCGAGCCAATCCGGGATGACGATGCTCACCATCATCAGAGAGGCGACCAGGACGATGAGGGCAACGTTCACGCCCAAGCTCGCCTCCTTGATGGTGTGCCGGCCATACCACCAGGCGATTCCAACCCCCGCCACCAGCCCGAACACGACCGCCACCCAGTCCATCCCGATGCGCACGGAAGTGGCACCAACCGCGATCAGTGCAACGGCGGTCGAGAGCAGCCGACCCACCTGCATCAATGAGGAATAGCGACGGTGCCGAATCGAGAGCACGACCAACAAGCACAGCGATCCGGTGGCGAGGAGGATCAGTCCGGAGAAGAGATAGGGGAAGACCGCGACGAGAAGATCGCGAATGGTCACCCGGGAAGGCTAGGTGGCGATCGTCACCGATAACGCCAGACGATGCGACCGCGGGTCGGGTCGTAAGTCGACACCTCGACATCGACGGTGTCGCCGGGCAGAACCCGAATGCCACGTCCGCGCCGCATTCGCCCTGAAGGCTTGGCGAGCAATTCGAAGCCGCTGTCCAGCTTCACCTCGAAGGTGGAGTCCGGCAGCATCTTGAGGACCGTGCCTCTCATCCGTATGTATTCGTCTTCGTCTTTCGCCATTGTCTTCCTGGGGAGCGGCTCATTGTAGGAGGCTGACCAGGCTGTCGGGAGAGAGAGCACACACCGGCGCCAACTCGTGGTTCGACACCGCCGCAACCGTCTCGAAATCCCGATCGGAGGGAAGAACAACCCGTGTCGGCGCATGACGGTGTCGACCAGAGTGTCGTCGAGATCGAAGTTGTCCTGGCCATGCACCGCCATTCATCTTGTGGCGTACGAGGTCAGGAAGCCACACCCACCCGGGCCTCGACCGCTCCGGCGATCAGTGCTCTCGCCTCTTCGATCAGCTGCTCGGCCTCGTCGACCGCCTGTTGGTACCCGGCCAGGTCTCCATCGATGAGAGCCTCCTCCGCCCTGGCGAAGGCGGCCGCGGCGAGGTCCAACAGCTCATCGACCGACTCTCCCACCGGTCCGGTGGGAGGCTCGGCGGTCCCATTACCGGTGCCTGCTCCGAACACGAGCTCCAACGCCCCGTCGAGGGTCTCACCCCACTCCACCTGGTCGCCGTACACCACGATCACCCGGCGGAACTCGGGGATCCCCCCTCCCTCCGCCTCGAGGAAGATCGGCTGGATGTACATGAGTGCGTCCTCGATCGGAACCACGAGGAGGTCACCCTTGATCACCTTCGAGCCCTGGTTGTCCCAAAGGGTGAACTGCTCGGATATGGTGCCGTCCTGATCGATCCGCTGGCCGACCTGCTCGGTGCCGTCGACGAAGTCACCCTGGGGCATCCGGAAGTCGACCAACCGGCCGTACCGCCCGGGGGTCGAGTCGGCGACGAGGAAGCTCGACAGGTTCCTTCGGTCCTTGGGACTGAACGGCTGGAGGAGCAGATAGGACAGATCCTCTTCCCCGGGGAGCTTGGTCAGCAGGTAATAGGGGAGCATCTCGGCCCGATAAGTGGACACCACGTTTGTGCCAGCGTCTCGCATGTCGCCGTAGAGCAGTTCCGAGCCAGGTGACCCGTCCCGGCTGATCGTGGAGGGGTCGATAGGAAGGGACCATGCATCGTTTCGGCTGAACAGCTCGTTGGCGTCGGTGACGTGATAGTCGAGATAGAGCTGGCTCTGAACCCGGAACAGATCCTGGGGATAGCGGAGGTGCTCGACCAGGTCCTCGGGCATCTCTGAGCCCGGAGAGAACAGACCTGGGAACGCCTCCGACCATGCCCGGGCCAGCGGGTCTTCGGGGTCGACCAGGTAGAAGGTCACATGCCCGTCGTTGGCGTCGACCACCGCCTTCACCGAGTTCCGCATGTAGTTGATGCCGCTTCTCAGATCGGAGGATCTGGCGAGGCGACCGATTGCGGCGTTGGTCAATGGCTGCGCATAGGGATACCAAGAGCTCGTTGTGTAGAGATCGAGGACCCACAGGATGTCGCCATCGATGATCACGGGGTACGGATCGGCGTCGACCTCGAGGAAGGGAGCCACATCTTCGAGGATGTGGCGAACGTTCCTCTCCACCAGTACACGGCTGTCGTTTCGAACCTCATCGGAAATGAGAAGGTTCAGGTCCCGGTAGCGGAAGGCGAAGGCGATCTGCTTCCAGAAGTTGCTCAGTTCGACTCCCGCCTCGCCGTCGTACTCGTTGTATGCGGTTCCCTCATCGGCCAGGGGGAAGTCGATCTCCTGAGGGTCGTCGCCGGTCTTGACGATGATCGGGCGCCCCTCCTGGTAGGTCTCACCGAAGTAGACCCGGGGCTCGTCCAGCTCGAAGTCGGGGACCACAGCCTTTGGCGGGACGTCGCTGAGGAGGAAGCTGGGCTGGCCATCCTCTGCGACGACATTTGCCACGTTCACCACCGCCCCAAAGCCATGGGTGTAGAGGAGACGCTGGTTCAGCCAGTCGTCACGGGGGAGGTTCACCTCCTCCAACTCACGAACCGCCAACATCACCTGGGTCGGTGTTCCCTGGTTGAGGTAACGATCGGTGTCCACCACGCCCAGCGTGTAGTACGTGCGCAACTCCTGGAAGTTCTGATAGGTCCGAGGGAGCACCGAGGGATCCCATATCCGGAGGTTGTCGATGGTGAGCCGGTTCGATTCGATGTCGACCGCCTCGAGATCGTCGGCGGCCGAGAACTGCCTGACCTCCACCTCGTCGAGGTCCCATGCCGCCCTGGTGAACTGGAGACTGTGCTCGATGTACGGAGCCTCCTTCCCGAACGGCTGAGGGTTCACCTGAAACCTCTGGATGATCGCCGGGTATATCGCCGCAGCGGCGATCGCCACCACGAGCCATGACACCGCGGCCACGATCGCCAGCGTCCACCCGGGACGGAAGATGTTGACGATGAACAGGACCGCGGCCATCACCGCCACAAGCATCAGGAGCCGGTAGGCAGGCAGTCGGGCCGTGATGTCGGTGTAACCGGGACCGAAGAACTGCGCCACCCGATCGGAGTACAACAACTCGTACATGTCGATCCGGTAGACCACTGCCCGGACCAGGGCTATCAGGGCGAACATGATCGAGATGTGGGTCTTGGCCGGACGGGTAGCAGTGAACCGCCGACCGCTGAACCGAAGACCCCCGTTGAAGTAGTGGGCGACAGCAACCACGACCGTGGTGAGGACGAGCAGATTGAATACCCAGTCGGTGGCAGTCCCCAGAAGAGGCAGACGGAACATGTAGAACCCGATGTCGTTACCGAAGATCGGATCGGCGACGCCGAATTCTTGGGCGTTCAGGAAAAGGAATACCTCATCACGCCAGGTGGACACGGTTAGCCCGAGTAGAACGGCGAGCCCGGCCGTGAGCCAGAAGCGAACCTGACGCATACGAGGCTCGACCCATTCCCTGAACCGCTCGATCATCTCCTCTTCTTCGGTGAGATCGAAGGGAGCCCAACGGGGAGACATCCGGTCCACCAGTTGGAGGCTCACCCAGATCACGAGGAAGGCGACAGCGATGCCCACCGCACCGAGGAGGATGGAAAGACCCCACCGGCGCTGCCACACTCCCTCGAAGCCGATCGACTCGAACCACAGATAGTCGGTCCAGAGGGTGCCAAGAGCCGTCAAGAACAGATAGAGGGCGGCGATGACCACGAGGATCAGGGTCAAGGGCCGTCGGCGATCAGACTTGTAGTCCGCGGGAACCCTGGTGAACATCGACGCAGAGGGTAACGGCTCTGTGATTCTGAGTTCCCGGTCGGTTGCGCCGGGAGCAGGTGGTCAGGCCAGCGCCAGGGTGCACTCGCAGCCGGCGTGTACCGGAGGAAGATGTGCCGCCGGGTCTGCGGAGGCTTCGCGGCAAGCACTGCAAGGGGTGCCGTTGGGGACCCATTCCAGATCACCCTCCTCGCCGACCGACTCCGCCAACCCGCGGTGATAGCCGATCAGCGCCAGCTCTCGAACCCGTCGCTCCGCCTCGTCGGTGCGCCAACCCCTGAAGACCCGCGATGTCGCCGACTGTCTCTCCCTCTGCCCGTCGCCCGCATTGATCAGGGCACTCGACACTGCCTCGGCGAGATCGCCTCCGAACGTCTCTGCTGCGGCGGAGGCGGGAGTGTCTCGGCGCTTCAGCTTCGATCCCAGCATCTCTTCGGCTGCGGAGTGACCGGCCGAATAGCTCTCGGCCCAGAGCCCGATCAGGTCTGCCCTCATCATGTCGGCCAGAACCTGCCCATCCGGATACCAGGCATCCTCGGTGCGGAGGTTGTCGAGCGCCATGTTCTGGGCGTCGGTCACAGCCTTCTTCACCCCACGGAGGGCACGGTTGGTGATCGGCAGCAGCCGGGCGTCCCGTTGCTCGAGTATCTCGCTGCGACTGGACAGCCTCGGGGTCTCGGGTGGGGCGGCAGACGTGGCCGTCTCCTCCTCGGGCGGCGACGGTGTCTCGTGCACAGTTAAGGGCTCTGTCCTGGGCGGCGGTTCCGCAGTCTCCGTTGTCGAGAGCAGAGGCTGGCCCCGCAGAGAGGCGAACAGGGCGCCCACGACGTCGCCCACCGGCTCGGGTAGCGGCTCAGGCTCGGGTAGCGGCTCAGGCTCGGGCTCGGGTAGCGGCCCAGGTTCGGGCACCGGTAGCGGCCCAGGTTCGGGCACCGGTAGCGGCTCGGGCTCAGGCACCGGCTCCGGTTCCGGCTCGGGCACCGGTTCTCGCTCGGGGAACAGATCTTCGGCCTCGAAGTCGGGGCCGGGCTGTCGGCCGGCGGGGGGAATGATCCTCACCGTCTCGCCGAGCTCCCAGTTGATCTCATCGGGCTCGGTGCGGGGCGCCGGTACCACCCTCACGCTGGTCGACTCCGAGGAGAGATCGAGGTTCTCCCGTCGTTCCTCGAGTGTCCCCTCCAACCGACTCAGCGCAGCCCGCACCGTCTCCAGCTCCTCCACCAGCTCCTCACGACGCTCTTCGAGGGCACGGGTCCGCTCCTGAGCAGCCTCTGCCTGTCGATGAGCCTGATCGATGATGTCGTCGTGCCGCTTCTTCGCCTCGGAGGCCTGCTTCTCGGCATCCATGGTGGCCGCTCGAGACATCTCGTCGGCCTCCCTGCGAGCTGACGAGATGAGTCGGTGTGCCTCGCGTTCCGCCTCCCCCATCACCGTGAGAACGTCCTGTTCGGCCTCCGCACGCATCCGACGCGTCTCGGCCGATGCCTGATTGAGGAGCTCGCTCCCCGTTGACCAGGCATCGCTCCGCAGCGTCTCCGCGTCGATCTTGGCATCCTTGCGCAGACTCTCGACCTCGGCCATCGCCTCTGAACGCCAACGGGCCGCGTCCATGGTTGCCCGCTCTCGCATCGACTCGGCAGCCTCACGCGCCGCCTGGAGAACGGCGGCGACCTCACGGCCCAGGCTGTCGAATTCGGTCTCCAAGTCACGCCCGGCGTACTCCCCCAGTCGCGCCACGAGCCGTTCTCTCTCCTCGCGGAGACTTTCGATCTCAGATGCAAGCCGATCGAGGAAGCCGGCGACCTCGGTGGAGTCCAGCCCCCGCAATACGGTGCGAAACTGCGTCTGCCGAATCTCCTCGGGGGTGATGTCAGAACCCATCCGCCCTAGAAGATACCGGCCGATCGATGCTCCCACCGGGTTTGGCTGGCGGCGGTGGTCAAAGCCCTTGCAGGTCGTCGAGGAACTCGATCGCATCCTCGAGGCTTCCGATCGAGACGATCTCGATCGAATCGCGATCGGCGGTGAGAGCTGTCGGGTAGTTGTCCTCGGGAACGAGGATGTACTCGGCCCCTGCCGCCTCGGCGCCGACCACCTTCTGTCGGATGCCCCCGATTGCGCCCACGGTCCCGTCGTATTGGATGGTCCCTGTCCCGGCGATGATATGGCCCTTGGTCATCTCCCCCGGGGTGAGGATGTCGATGATGGCCAGCGCGTGCATCATCCCCGCCGACGGCCCTCCCACATTGCCGGCCTGGATCGACACCGGGAATGGAGGCTCGGTGATCTCGCTCACGAGGATGCCGATCATGGCCCCACCGCTGTCATCATCACGCTCGGCCAACTCCACTTGCACCGTCTGCGGCTTGCCCTCACGGGTGATCCCGATGTCCACGACCTCACCCGGCTCGAGACCCTGGAGCGCGTCGGTCAGGTCGGTGCTGCGCACGATGTCCACGCCATTGAAGGATGCGATCGAGTCACCAATCTCGAGGATCTCACCTGCCGGCTTGTCCTCCACCAGCTCGGTGATGCGGACTTCGGTCGGGACCATCTCATATCCGAGGTAGCTCAGGGCCACCGTGATGGCTCGGGTCTGCGAGTCGTCCATCTGCTGAAGGACGCGTTTTCGGTAGTCCTCGTCGGATTCATCGGGCTGGCGATACGCCTCTTTTGGGACCAGGTCGATGGTGGGATCGAGCCCGGCGATGATCGCCTCGAACACATTCACGTCCTGGCTGACGACGGTGAGCATCAACAGCTCTCCATCGGCGGGGAAGGTGTCGACATCGTTCACAATGATCGCATCGGCGGCGTCGGAGACCGGGCCGGAGGAAAAGGCCAGATAGGGCAGCTCCAGATTCCAGGCCCCGATGATCAACGCGCCCAGCAGAAAGAAGGCCCCGATCAGGTAGAGGGGCCAGGAAGAGCCGCGTTCAGTCTGTTCTCCCATGCTCAAAAGGGTAACGATGATGCCCGGATAGAGGTCTTTGGACGTACAGTTGCACACCGACGGTTTCGAGGAGTTAAAGACATGACTGCAGCGGTGATCTCGGAGAGGATGCTGCCGAGGACGAAGGTCACCTCGGTGATTCTGGTGGTCGCGGCTGCGGCACTCACCGCTCTCGCAGCTCAGTGGGAGATCCCCCTTCCTTTCACTCCGGTCCCGATCACCGGGCAGACCTTCGCGGTGCTCCTGACCGGAGCTGCCCTGGGAGCCAAGCTGGGCGCCGCCGGGCAGGGTCTCTACGTCATCGCCGGGGCGATCGGGTTACCGATCTACGCGGGCGGTGCATCAGGGTGGGAGGAGGCGAGGGCGGGCGGAACCACCGGCTACCTGATCGGCTTCATCGCCGCAGCCGCCGTCGTCGGATATCTGGCCGAGCGGCGTCAGGACCGAACCTTCCCGACGATGTTCACCGCATTCATCCTCGGCTCGTTCATCATCTATGTCTTCGGAGTGGCAGGCCTGATGCTCATCTTCGACATGACCGTCACCGAAGCGATCGTCGCCGGGGTGATCCCGTTCCTGGTCGGAGATCTGATCAAGGCAGCCGCGGCCGGTCTTCTCCTACCCGGTGCCTGGAAGCTGCTCGGTGAGCACCCCCGGCCGTAGGGCTGTCGTTGCTTCGGGACCAGGAGAGCGACGGGCAAAGTCGCCCACCGTCTAGGCCGTTTCCACTTCTTCGCCTAGATAGGCCTTGACCACGTTGGGGTTCTGCTGGACCTCGGCCGGCTTGCCGACGGCGATCGTCTTTCCGAAGTCCACCACGAGGATCCGGTCGGCGATGTCCATGACCAGACCCATGTCATGTTCCACCAGGATGATGGCGATGCCCAACTCGTCCTGTACGTCGAGGATGAATCTCGCCATGTCCTCGGTCTCCTCGAGATTCATCCCCGCCACCGGCTCGTCGAGCATGAGCAACTCGGGGTCCATTGCCAGAGCACGGCCCAGCTCGACCCTCTTCTGAATCCCGTAGGGAAGGAGCCCGACGGGATACTTCCGCCATTGTTCGATCTCGAGGAAATCGATGATGTCCTCGACGATCTCCCGGTTCTCGATCTCCTCCTTCTTCGCCTTGCCCAGCCAGACGCTGCCCGCGAGCCAGGAGCTGCGCATCCGTATGTGACGGCCGGTGAGCAGGTTCTCGATCACCGTCATGTGGGGGAAAAGGGCGATGTTCTGGAAGGTCCGGGCGATGCCAAGCTCGGCGGTCTTGTTCGGCTTGAGCCCCATGAGACTCTCCCCCTTCCACAAGACATCGCCCTCCTCCGGGCTGTAGACCTGGTTGATCGAGTTGAAGAGGGAGGTCTTTCCCGCGCCGTTGGGGCCGATGATGGCGAAGAGCTCGCCGTCGTCGACATGGAAGGAGACGCCGTCGATCGCCTTGACCCCCTTGAACGAGAGGTGTATGTCGCGAACTTCGAGCAGATGCTCGTAGCTCCTCGAGCCTGATCGCTCGGCGCGTCGCTCCAAGAGCTTGCCGCTCACGCTTCGCCTCCGAACTGACGGCCGACTCTGGCCGATCGGCTCCCAGACGAGAGCCCGACGCGCCACCCGGGACCACAGGACGCCTGCCCGAACCACGCTTCATCGCCGGCCAAACAGACGCCGGTCGGCCGGGGCTGTCGCTCCCGCGGGAAGTCCCTCATGACAACCATCTCTTCCGTCGTTTGTAGTGCTTCACGTCCCGGAACGACTTCTGCTCACCCGTGGCGTGGAGCCCGAGATAGAACTCCTTCACGTCCTCGTCCTTCAGCAGCCGAGTGGGGTCACCGTCCATCACCATCTTCCCGGTCTCCATGATGTAGCCGTGGTGGGCTATGGAGAGGGCCATATTGGCGTTCTGCTCGATGAGCAGGACTGACGTCCCCTGGTTGTTGATCTCGACGATTATGTCCCTCACCTCTTGCACCAGAAGCGGGGCGAGGCCCAGAGAGGGCTCGTCGAGGATCAGAAGCTTCGGGTCCTGCATCAGGGCACGCCCGATGGCCAACATCTGCTGCTCGCCACCGGAGAGATAACCGGCGGTGGCATTGCGGCGCTCGGCGAGCTGCGGGAACAACGTCATCACGCGGTCTCTCGATTCCTTCACCCTGTTGCTGTCCCGGTTGGAATAGGCCCCGGCGCGAAGGTTGTCGTCAACCGTCATCTCGGCGAATACCCGTCGACCCTCCATCACCTGGCTGATCCCCCGACGCACCCTCTCTGCCGGGTCCAACTCGGTGATATCGGCATCCTCGAAGTGGATCTCCCCTTTGGTGATGTCACCGTCGTGAACCTCGAGCAGGCCCGTGATCGCCCTCAGTGTGGTGGTCTTCCCGGCGCCGTTGGCCCCGAGTAGGGCAACGATCTTCCCGTCCGGCACCTTGAGCGAGATGCCGCGGAGCACGAGGACGACGTCGTTGTAGACGACCTCCAGGTTTTCGACGGCTAGCACGAGTCGTTCTCCATGATCTTTGCGATCCGGGCACGGATGGCGAAGACCACGAATGCTGTGGTGGGGGGGGGGGGGGGCGCCCCCC
>JBFYOJ010000288.1:0-4645 GCA_041303885.1 Acidimicrobiia bacterium
GGATGCCCACGAGATCGCAATAGCGGGAGAGCACCTTGGCCGCCTCCTTCACATGCTCCTCGGCATCGTCGAGCATGACTGCCCCCTCTTCGAATTCGAGAGGCCACATCCCACCGGAGGGTGAGAGGACCACGGCATGACCCCCCAACTGATGCGCTCCGATGTCGAAAGAGGTTCGGGTGCGCAGCGAGTTGTTGAGGAAGAGAAGCGCGATCGTCTTGCCCTGGAGGGCGTCACCGAAAGGGGATGTCTTGAAACGGCGCGCTTCGTCCACCATCGATTGCAGCTCAAGTCGGGACCAATCGAACGTGTTCAGGAAGTGCCGCATGTGAGCAGTTTGATTGGAGCGGGCGCCAATTCCAAGAGGGCGGCGTCAGGAACCGGGTTCGGTAGGGAAACCGCTCTCTGACCAGCCATTCGTCCCACTGGTCATGCTTCTGGCATTCCGGAACCCGACCGAGTTGAGGTAGAGCACCCCCGGCAGGGAGATGTTGCCCCGCTGGCACACCACCAGCAATGGTGTGTCCAGATCGGTCGGAAGCCGGTCCAGTGCGCTGGGTAGGTCGAAGAGTGGGATGTTGATCGCATCGGGGATGTGCCCCCGGGCGAAGTCCTCGGGCTCGCGGACATCGACGATGACGGGCTCGCCGGTTTGCCACTGCTCGTATGCAGTGGTGAGCTCGGTGGCGAGATGGGGGTTGTGCCGAGCGGTTTCGATGATGGCGTCGAGCAGTTCCTCACGACGGCTCCTCACCCGTGGGGCGCCGGCACCTGCCAGCTCGGGAAGATGTTTGGCCATGGATGAGGCGTATTTGAAGGCGTTGTCGGGGAACATGACCACAACCCGATTCCCCGGCAGGTCGGGGACGATGGCCAGCGCTCCGGCCAGAGCCATCCCCGAGCTCGGTCCGGCAGGGATGCTCTCCTCGCGATTGAGGCGAAGGCTCATCTCGTAGGCCATCTGGTTGCCGACCTCGACCGTGCCGTCGTACTCATCGGGCAGGAAGAACTCGGTTTGCTCGAGCTGGCGGAGGCTCCTCACTCCGGGGATGTCGTGGCCCTCGGCAGGGTGGATCCCGATGACCTGAATCGAGGGGCTCTGTTCCTTCAGGAAGCGGCCGGTGCCGGTGATGGTGCCGCAGGTGCCCATGCTCGCCACGAAGTGGGTGACGGTGCCCTCGCTCTGCCGCCAGATCTCCGGGCCTGTCGTCCGGTAGTGGGCGTCGGGGTTGGACGGGTTCCTGTACTGGTTGAGCATGTGGAAGTCGGGTTTCTCGGAGATCTCCGTGGCACGGGCGATGGCTCCTTCCGGCGCCCAGGGGGCGGGGCAAAGGTCGTCTTCCAACTCCTCGACGACAGCGCCAAAGAAGCGCAGCATGGTCCGCTTCTCGACCGGGATCTCGTTGGAGAGCGGGGTCGTCAGGGAGAATCCGAGGGCGTTTCCGACCATGGCGAGGCCGAGACCGGTGTTTCCCGACGTTGGCTCGACCAGGTCTTGATCGGTGAGCTCGCCCTGCTCTCTCGCCTGGAGGACCATGTTGGAGGCGACGCGGTCCTTGACCGAGCCAAAAGGGTTGTACCACTCGAGCTTGGCATAGACCTCGGTGTGCTCGAAGTCGACCACGCGATTGAGCCGCACCATTGGAGTCGGGTTGTCTGCGCTGGACAGCAGCCCGAGCATGGAGTCATAGATTCGGAGAGTGTGGTCGTTCATGGAGGCCCTTGATGACTTCAAGGATATCCGTGTCGGGTGCTATTCCCTTTGCTGCGCCAGGCCCTATCCGACCTCAGCTCTCGAGGGCGAACTCCACCTGGAGGGTGACCGACACCGTGGTGGTGCCCGGTTGGATCGGGGTGCTCGACTCTTTGGCCATTGCCATGTCGGCCATCATCCGAACCGGGACCACCGGGCTCCTCACCACCTCCGTGATCGATGTCGCAGGCCCCAGCCGTTGACCGGCCAGCGTGGCGAGTTGGGTCGCCTTGGCGACGGCATCGTTCCAAGCGGTCTCGCGGGCAGCTGTCTTCATTGGTGTGTCATCGGCTATGCCGAATCTCACCCCGCTGACCCTGGCGTGGTCACCGCCGGAGGCCGACACGGCGTCGACGATGCTCCCCACCCGATCGACGTCGCGCAACCTGGCGCGCACCGTGTTGTTCACCCGATATCCGGTGAGACGCTGTTCATTGCCCGAGTAGTCGTACTCCGGATGGATCGTGAAGTCGATCGTCGAGATGTCGGCCTCGGTCACTCCGCTCGAGGAGAGAGCTGCGACCACAGCTCGGGCCCTGTCTGCAGCGGTCCTCGTGGCCTCTTCGACGGTGTCGGCGAGCACCGACACACCGACGTCGATGTCGACCATGTCGGGGGCACGGTCGACTTCGCCCTGTCCTGAAACTGCTATCCCCAATGGCATCTCCGAGCTCGGCACTCCGGCGACCCTACCGGTCAGCTTTCGAACGCGAATTCCACTTGGAGGCTGATGGTCACCGTCGAGGTGCCCGGCTCGATCGGTGTCGCTGCCTCTCCTCCGCCGGCCGCGTCCTCTGCGTAGTAGATCGGCGGAGCCGCGTTGGTCACTGTCTCGGTGATCGAGGTGGCGCCCCCGAGGCTCTGGCCCGACAGCTCGGCCAGTTGGGTGGCCTTGGCCAGGGCATCGTTCCACGCAGCTTCCCTGGCAGCCGAGACGAGCTCGGCGTCATCTTCGATGCTGAATTGGAGGCTGTTGACACGCACGTCGTCTCCGGCGGCGGCGGTGACCGCGTCGAGAGTGTCGCCGGCCTGATCGATGGCGCGGATCTTGGCCCGAACCGTGTTGTTCACCCGGTACCCGAGGAGGCTCTGCTCGTTGCCCGAGTAGTCGTACTCGGGGTATATCGAGTAGTCGGTCGTGGTTATGTCCTCCTCGGCCACGCCGTTGGCGGTGAGAGCGGATATGAGGGCATCGGCCCGCTCGGCGGCGGTGGCCGTCGCCTCGCTCACCGTGTCGGCGAGAACCGAGACGCCGAGGTTGACTTCGAGTGTGTCCGGGGTGCCGGTGACCTCGCCGATCCCGGAGACCGAAATCCCGTTCAGTGCGTCCTCCGAGCTGTTGACGGTTATCGCCTGAGGTGTCGAGCTACAGGCGGCCATCGTGACCGCCAGGGCCCCAACGATCGCAATTGTCGAGCGGCGCATTGATTCTCCCTTGGCTCTCATGCCATTTGGACGACGTGACCGGCCGCCCCGGTTCCCCTCACATTGCGTTTCTAGGAAGACCCGACGACGGCAACCTTCCCCGCGACGACCAGCACCCCTTCCGCCCGGAGCAGGTCCGCCTGTCTCTCCGGGCCTGGTGTCCGGATGTGGCCGCCGGCCCCGACCACCCGCCACCAGGGGACGTCTACGTCACAAGTGCGAAGGATTGTGCCCACCGCACGCGCCGCTCCGGGGAATCCGGCCTGGGCGGCCACTTCGCCGTATGTGACGACCTCTCCCGGATCGAGTGACTTGATGACATCGAGGACTGCGTCCTCGAACGCGGTCACAGCGTCCCGAAGAGCCGGTCTCCCATGTCTCCGAGACCGGGGGTTATGTAAAAGTGCTCGTTCAGCTCGCGGTCTAGCGCCGCCGCCACTATTCGCACGTCGGGATGATCGTCGTGCACCCGCTGCAACCCTTCCGGGGCGACGACGACGCATACCGCGGTGATGTCTTTCGCGCCGTTCTCCTTGACCTTGTCGATTGCCCATGACAACGAGCCCCCGGTTGCCAGCATCGGCTCGAGGATCAAGACCCGTGCCGAGGAGAGCTCAGGGAACTTGGTGTAGTACTCGATCGGCTCCGCCGTCTCCTCGTTTCTCTGGACGCCGGCGAAGCCGATTGCGGCATCGGGAACCAGGGTGAGCACCGACTCGAGCAAGCCAAGACCCGCGCGAAGCACCGCCACCGCCACTACCGGGCGGCGCAGCTGTCTGCCGCTGGTCGTCTCCAGGGGGGTCTCGATCTCGACATCAACTGTCGACATATCTGACATTGCCTCGGCAATGAGCAGGTAGCCGAGGCGCTCTGCAATCTGGCGAAATTCGGGTGGCTCGGTCTCCTTGTCGCGCAGGATGGCGAGGAGGTCGGCAGCCAGGGGATGGTCGAGGATGAAAAACGGCATCTGGTGAAGGATATTGGGGTTGGGTGAGCCTATTCACGTCGGATGGCGACCGGTGGGTCGGATCTCGTGGGCGGGCGCACTCTCCAGTGCCGAGGGTGCTTGCCAAGGTTGACCGGTGGTTGGCCGGGCGTCTCTGCCAGATTATGGGTGAGGGTGTGGTGATAACGGCACAGGAGCCGGCAGTTGTCCTGGTCGGTCGGCCCGAATTCGGCCCAGTGGCGGTCGTGGTGCACGTCGCACCAGGTGGCGTCCCGATCGCAGTCGAGCCAGGTGCAGTGCCGATCCCGGGCGACGATCGCCCGACGCAGGGCGGTGGAAACCACCCGGGTGCGTCTGCCCACATCGATGACCTCGGAGCCGGGACCGAGCACGATGCGGGATATCGAGCAGTCGCAGGCCAGGGTGCGGAGCTGGGCGATGGTGACCACCTGGCCGACTTCGGTCTCATGCAGGCCTCCGGTGATTCCTTGCAGGGCGGGGAGGTCGCAAACGATGTTCAT
>JBFYOJ010000289.1:0-3369 GCA_041303885.1 Acidimicrobiia bacterium
GACTGCCACCACGCCGGCGGTGGCCAGGGTCTTCTTGTGCTCGCGAACGATCTCCCTGACCTTGATCGGGCCGACCGCAATCTTGACTGGCGACACCGGCTCGGGCGTGAGGCTCAGGGTCACCGCGGCGGCGACGGCCAGGCACGCCTGGAGAAGAAACGGCCCGGCCAGCCCGAGGGGGATGACCAAGGCACCACCGATGAGTGGCCCGATGAACTGGCCGATCCGAACCGTGCCGCCCATCATCGACATCACCCGCCCCCGGTGCCGGGGAGGGGCGGACTCGGCGGCAAAGGAGAGCCGCGCCAGTGCCCACACCGACCAGGCGCATCCCATGAAGAAGACGAGCACTGCGTAGACGGCGAGCGGGGGTTTCATCGCGACACCGATGGCAATCAACCCGAGCACCCCCGTGGCCATGAGCATCGCCCGCCTTTCTCCGAACCTGGCGACGAGCACCCCGGACGGGACGTCGAAAGCCAGAGTGCCGATCCCATGCAGGGCGACGATCGCGCCTGCCACCGCCGGTGACGCTCCCAGCTCGAGGGCGAGCAGGGCGATGACGGGGATGGCCGCCCCCTGGCCGATGGAGAAGAGGAAGTTGGGCAGGTAGACGGATGTGGTCAGTGACCGGACCTTGAACGGCTCGGCGTCCTTCCGGCCCGAAGTCACTCTGTGATGCCGGCCAAGGCCCGATACACCCACTCCGTGCCCACGGGATGATGGTTCACGACCACGCCACGGCCCTCGAGGGCGTGCTCTATCGCCGAGACCACCGCGGCCGCGGCGGGGATGGTTCCCCCCTCTCCGGCGCCTTTTGCTCCCAGGGGATTGGTTGGTGACGGGGTCTCGGTGTGGATCTTGACCAGTGGCGGCATGTCGGCTGCGGTCATCAACCGGTAGTCCATGAAGGAAGTGGTCAACGGCTGGCCCGACTCGTCGTACTGGACCCGTTCCATCAACGCGTTGCCCAGACCGTGGGCCACCCCGCCGTCGATCTGGCCGTCGACGATCATCGGGTTGAGCAGGGTCCCGCAGTCGTGGACCACCACGTAGTTGACCACCGTGACATGCCCCGTCTCCTGATCGATCTCGACCTCGGCGACATGGGTGCCGAAGGTGTAGGCCAATCCATCGAATGGAAGCACTCGCTCCACCGAGAGGCCGGGCTTCTGCTGTCCGGCCGGTAGGGACCCGCCGAATTTGGGTTGGAGCCCTGATGCGAGCTCGCCGAGCGGGATCTCGGACCCGGGCTGGCCCACCACCATCGCGACCCCGTCGACGAGAACAATGTCCTCCGCCGAGGCCTCCAGCTTCTGTGCCGCCAGCTGTCTGATCGTGGCCGCCAGGTCTCCTGCGGCGAGATGGACTACCGACGCGGCGGTCTGACCGGTCCGGCTGGCGACGGTGCCGATGCCGTGTCCGTATCGAGCGGTGTCTCCGCCGTGCACCCTGACCTGCTCCGGGCTCACCCCCAGATGTTCGGAGCAGATCTGCGCGAAGACGGTGGCGTGCCCCTGGCCCTGGGCGCCGGCTCCGGTCTCGATCATCACGTCGCCGTTGGTGAGGACCTCCATCCGAACCCCTTCGTACGGGCCGAGCCCGGTGTCCTCGACATAGGAGGCGATACCGAAGCCGCGCAGCCGGCCGTCCCGGCTCGACGCGGCCCTCCGGCTTTCGAAGCTGTCGAGGTCGGCAGCCTCGATGGCGGTTTCCAGCGCGGCCTGATAGTCGCCGCCGTCATAGGTGACCTTCCGCCCGTCCGAGCCGAGGATGTCGACCTGGTAGGGGAAGGCGTCCGGCCGGACGAAGTTGCGTCTCCTCACTTCGGCCCTGTCGATGTCGAGCTCGCGGGCGATGGCATCGATCACGCGCTCGAGAGCGAAGGTGGCATTGGGCCGACCGGCGCCCCGGATGGCGCCGGTCGGCGTTGCGTTGGTGAAGACCACGTCGATCTGGGCGTCGAGGGCCGGGATCACGTATGGGCCTGACATGAGACGGAGGGTGGTCATCGGGACGACGATCCCGTAGGGGACGTAGGCACCGGAGTCGTGCACCAATCGTGCCCGCAGCCCCAGGACACGGCCGGTGTCGTCCACCGCAGCCTCGACCCGTCCACTCTGCCCCCGCTGCTGGATCGAGGAGACGAAGTGCTCCCGGCGGAGCTCGGTCCACTTCACCGGCCTGCGCAGCCGCAGCGCGAGGGCAGCTACGACGTATTCCTCCGAGTAGATGGCGGCCTTTGGCCCGAATCCTCCCCCGACGTCGGGGGCGATGACCCTCAGCTCGTCTGGAGAGAGGCCGAGGTAGGCGGCGAGATGTGCTCGCACCGCGTGCGGAGCCTGCGTCGAGGTCCAGATGGTGAGCCGCCCCTCGGTGTCATCCCATCTCGCCAGCACCGCTCTGCCCTCCATCGAGGCGAGCGCGCCACGGTGCTGGTCGATGTCGATCCCCACAACACGATGGGCGGTGTCGAAGGCGGTGTCGACATCGCCGAACCGGGCGGCCAGGGTGGCGATGTGATTGGTAGTCGAGCCATGGTGGGCGGGTGGCGAGGACGGATCCAGTGCAGTCCGATGGTCGATCACCACCGGCAGCGGCTCGTAGTCGATCTCCACCGCCTCGGCGGCATCGATGGCCTCCGCAACCGAATCTGCGACCACGACGGCCACCGGCTGGCCGACGTAACAGACCTCGTCGAGGGCGAGCGGGTGGGCCTGGATCGACTGGGTGATCACCGGAGCCGGGTACTGGTTCGGCATCGGGATCTCCAGCCCGAGGTCGAGGCCGGTGAACATCCGGGCAGCGCCTAGAGCATCTGGATCGGCCGTGACCGGGCCGAGCAGCGCATGCGCCTCGATGCTTCGGACGAAGACGGCGTGGGCCACTCCATCCACCTCGATGTCGTCGACATAGCGTCCTTGACCGGTGATGAGCCTGGGGTCCTCCAGACGGCGCAGAGGGCGGCCGATCATCGTTCGATCCCGCCCAGGTTCTCCAAATAGCGGCACAGGGCGGCGGCGTCGAGATCCCCCAGGCCGGCTGCACTCGATTCGGCGTAGACCGGCAGGGCCGCGTCGAGGAGCGGTGTCGGTGCGCCCACCGATCTGGCGAACTCGCTGATGATCGTTGCGTCTTTGAGCAGGATGTCGAGGCGGGCGGCCGGTGGGTAATCGTCAGCGACCATCATCGGTCCCCTGATCTCGAATATCTTGGAAGAGCCGACCCCGTCCTCCATGACCTTCTGAACTACGGCTGGGTCGAGACCCGCGGCGAGTCCCAGAGCGTGGGCTTCGGCTGCGGCCAGGCCATGGATCGCCACGAGGAGGTTGGCGACGTACTTCATCCTCGACCCGTTGCCGAACTCGC
>JBFYOJ010000290.1:0-4559 GCA_041303885.1 Acidimicrobiia bacterium
GAGAGTCACCGTGCCATCGTCTCGCCAGGCCACACCATCATCGGGGGCCGGGCAATCCCCGGGCACTGCTTTGGTCCCACCCGGCGAAGACGACTCGGTGGTCGTGCCGACCATGGTCGTCGCAGTCTCGGAGTCGGACAGCCCGTTGCCTGCACAGGCGACCGCCAGCAACGGGACGATCATCGACGCCCCCACCCTGACGACCCGGCTCCGCTTCGCCCGCATCTCGACGATGATTATGCCCCATCACCGGAATTGGGCAGAGGGCGCTACCGGTATTTCACCGCCATGTAGATCGCCACGACGCCGTCCACCAGCAGCAGGACTCCAAACAGCGTGATGAGCAGGGTCGTGGTGAACTCGGCGTTGAACAAGATCAGGATCCCGATCAGGATGCTCACGATGCCGAAGATCGCTGCGCCGAAGCCGCCGCCACGAAACGAGCCGATCAGGGCGCTGACACCGACCAGGACCCCGATGACACCGAGGACGATCCCGATCACACCTTGAAAGGCGTCCGCCGCGGTGCCCGGGTTGGTCAGCACCAAGACACCCGCAACGATGCCTAGGAGCCCGATTGCCAGCTTCCACCACATGTCGGTGCGGTCGACGAAGACCGCGAATACCAGGAACACGCCGTGGATCAGCCACCACAGGCCGAGGACGACCATGAGCAGAGAGAGGGCCTCGTCCTGACGAATGAGCAGGATGATGCCGAAGATGATTGCGGTGACACCCCCCATCAGGAAGGCGTAGTTGAGAGTGCGATCCGGTGGGGTCTCAGTGACCATCTGCGTCTTCTCCCTTACTTCTTGCAGCGGTAGGCCAAATCAAGCTACATGGCTGGTCGCTCCGAGCGCGGTTGTTCCCGGCCCACCCCCGGTTAGCTTTGCCGCCGATGTCGAGCATCCGCAGTAGCCGGGTCGTGGTCGGTGACGAGTTGGGGCCGGCAACGATCAAGATCAACGCGGGAAAGGTCGTCGAGATCCACGGCGGTATGGCAGACGTCGACTTCGGTGACCTGGTGGTCATGCCCGGCTTGGTCGACTCCCATGTGCATGTCAACGAGCCGGGTCGGGCCGAATGGGAGGGCTTCACCACCGCGACCCGGGCAGCGGCCGCCGGCGGCACCACCACCATCGTGGACATGCCGCTCAACTCAATCCCGCCCACGGTCAGCACGGCCGCCCTGCATGAGAAGAGAGCTGCCACGGCCGGAAAACTGACCGTCGACGTCGGATTCTGGGGTGGGCTGATCCCCGGCTCCGAAGCCGAACTCGTCCCTCTGACGGCGGAGGGGGTCTGCGGGTTCAAGTCCTTCCTGGTGGATTCGGGCGTCCCCGAGTTCCCGCCGATGAGCCGGGAAGGGCTGGCTCGGGTGCTGCCGGAACTGGCGCGGCTGGGGGTGCCCTGCTTGGTCCATGCCGAGGACCCCGCCCGGCTGCTCACCCTGGTCGGGGACCGCAGAGACTACGGGGCATACCTCTCTTCCAGACCCGCCGACGCCGAGGCTGCGGCGGTGGAAGTCGTCCGCGACCTTGCCCTCGCCAGCGGCGCCCGGATCCATGTGCTCCACGTCTCGTCGGCCGAGGCCGTGGATGTCCTCTCGGCCGGGCCTGCCTCGGTGTCCGGGGAGACCTGCCCTCACTACCTGACATTCTGCGCGGAGGAGATCGAGCCCGGGTCCACACCGTTCAAATGCGCCCCACCGATCAGGAGCTCCGAGCACCGGGAGGCGCTGTGGAAGGGCCTGTTCGAAGACAGACTCTCCATGGTCGTCTCCGACCACTCCCCGGCGCCGGCGGAGATCAAGGATCTGGCAGGCGGCGACTTCGGGAGTGCCTGGGGTGGAATCGGCTCTCTTCAGCTCAGGCTCCAAGCGACCTGGACCGGTGCTGTCGCCCGAGGTGCGACGCTTCCCCAGCTGGCTCGCTGGCTGTCCGGGGCGCCGGCTCGCCTCGCCGGTCTCGACGACCGGAAGGGATCCATCGCGATCGGGATGGACGCCGACTTCGTGGTGTGGGACCCGGACGGCGTCACCGAAGTTCGGGGCGAGCGCCTCGAGCACAGGCAGCCGATCACCCCCTACGAAGGAATGCGGTTGAGGGGACGAGCGCATGCCACCATCCTGGGTGGGGAGACTGTGTTCGACGGGAGCAGGATCCATTCCGGGATGGGAAGGATGTTGAGTCGAAGATGACCGATCTGATCTCGAATGTCGCCGGCGGGCGGGTCGTCTCGTTCAACGACGAGTTCTTCGCCGAGGCCGAGAACTTGCTCAATCCCTCCGATGCTGAGTGGAGAGAGGGTGTCTACACCGATCGGGGCAAATGGATGGACGGCTGGGAGACCCGTCGCCGGCGTGACCCGGGGCACGATTGGTGCATCCTGGCCTTGGGGGTCCCTGGCCGGATCGACGATGTCACGGTCGACACCTCCTTCTTCACCGGCAACTACGCCGAGTCGTTCTCCCTGGAGGCATGTGGAGCCGAAGACGACGATGGTCTCGGCTCGTCCGAGTGGGTCGAATTGATACCGCAGACCGGTCTCGCCGGTGACGCCACCGCCCGATTCCGGGTCGGCGACCCACACCGGGTCACCTATGTGCGTCTCAACATCTTCCCAGACGGTGGTGTGGCCAGACTCCGTGTCGAGGGTCAGCCGATCCCGTCGAAGGACCAGGTCTGCCCGGACGATTCCCCCGTCGACTTGGTTTCGGCACTCGTGGGCGGCGAGGCGCTCGATGCGTCGGACACGCATTACTCCAAGCCGTCGAATCTGCTGCGCCCGTCCGACCCGGCCGGGATGTGGGACGGATGGGAGACGAAGAGACGTCGTGGGCCCGGTCATGGCTGGGCCACTTTCCGGCTCGGCCTGCCCGGGAAGGTCGAATCGGTCGAGGTGGACACGCGCCACTTCAGGGGAAACGCCCCCGGATGGGTCTCGATCCACGTCTCCGATGACGGGGCCACTTGGACCGGGTTGGCGGGGATGGTTGAGGTTCTACCGGACATGGTCAACGTGATCGAAGTGCCGGAACCGGTCTTTGCTGCCTTCCTCCGGCTCGACATCCACCCGGATGGCGGTCTGGCCCGACTACGGGCCCGGGGCAGGCCCGATCCGGCCGTGGCCGGGCAACGGCGTCTCGAGTTCCTCAATAGCCTCTTCGACGTCGAGGCAGGGCGCTTCTTCGAGAGCGCCTGTGCCTCCAAGAAATGGGTGGACGGGATGACGGTCGGCAGGCCCTTCTCCGACGTGTCGATGCTGCTCGCCGGCGCCGGGAGGGTCTTTGCGTCTCTCGAGGAGGGCGATTGGCTGGAGGCCTTCGCCGGCCACCCCCGGATCGGGGAGCACCGCGACGTGGTGACCGATCGAGAGCAGTCCGGTGCTGCAGCCGCCGACGAGACGGTGCGGGCTTCCCTGGCCGAGGCGAACCGCGCCTATGAGGAGCGGTTCGGGTTCACATACATCGTCTACGCCACGGGGAAGAGCGCCGAGGAGATGCTCGAGATCGCGCTCGGTCGTCTCGACAACACCCGCGAGGAGGAGGTCGCCATCGCGGCCGACCAGCAACGCGCCATCACGGCGACCAGACTGCGTCGCATGCTCTGTCTCGGAGGGACATCATGATCAGTCTGAGCACGCACGTCCTCGACACGGGAGAGGGTCGCCCCCTCGCCGGAGTGGCGGTGAACCTGGAGCGGGAGCTGGACGGGGGATGGCAGCACGTTGGAGAGGGAGTCACCGACCACGACGGGCGCATCGCGGCAGTGGGTGTCGCCCTCGGAGCCGGTGTATATCGCCTGGTGTTCGCCACCGGTGATGCCGGCAACCCGTTCTTCCCCGAAGTCCACGTGATCGTCGATCTCGACGACTCCCAGGGCCATTATCACGTGCCATTGCTGCTCAGCCCGTACGGGTTCACGACCTACCGGGGGAATTGAGATGGTCAAGCTCAGCGAGAACCGATGGGGCAAGAGCGGAGTCCGCATCTCCAAGATCCATCGCTCCGACCACGAGGACTCCATCTCAGACCTCACCCTCCAAATCCTGCTCGAGGGCGACGTCGAACCGGCTCACATCGAGGGCGACAACAGATCCGTCCTCCCCACCGACACCATGCGCAACACTGTCTACTGTCTCGCCCAGGACAGCCTGACCGACGACCGGGAGGCTTTTGCGGGGTTGCTCTGCGAGCACTTCCTCAGCCGCGACGACGTGACCAGGGCAGAGGTGTCTATCTCAGAGCGACTCTGGTCCCGGTCGGGGCCGACCGGGTTCATCGGTGGCGGGTCCGAGACGAGGACTGCAACAGTCGCGCAAGGGTCCGGTGAGACCGGAATCTGGGCCGGGATCGAGGGTCTGGTCGTGCTCAAGACCACCGGCTCGGCCTTCGTTGGCTTCCCCAGGGATCAGTTCACGGTGCTGCCCGAGGCTGAGGACCGCATCCTGGCCACCTCGGTGACTGCCATCTGGCGCTATTCGAACTGCCCGTCCGACACCACCGCTACATGGGAGATGGCGCGTTCGATCCTCCTCGAGAGCTTCTTCGGCGAGTG
>JBFYOJ010000291.1:0-9548 GCA_041303885.1 Acidimicrobiia bacterium
GAGAGGACGTCCCGGTGTACGGCAGCGGTGGATGGCACAGCCTGGAGGACGCCGACCTGGTGGCCGAGTGCCAGGAGTTCGCGGCCAGGGGGATCACCGCCTACAAGTACAAGATCGGCACTGCGAGGGATGAACAGCGGACTGCCTTGCTTCGTCGGGAGATGGGCGAAGCCTTCATCCTCTTCGCCGACGCCAACCAGCGGTTCACCGTGGCCGAGGCGCTGGAATCGGCGCGCATGCTCGCCGACCATGGCGTCGCCTGGATCGAAGAGCCGGTGCTGGCCGAAAGCACCGACGACCTGGCAGAGGTGGCGGCAGCCTCGCCGATACCGGTCGCCGCCGGTGAGAACGTCTACTTCCGGTGGGGTTTCCGTGAGATCTGCGACCGACGTGCGGCCACCTACCTGCAACCCGACGTGGGACGTTGTGGTGGCATCACCGAGTTCGCGAAAGTTGCCCACCTCGCCGACTCCTACAACCTGGCTCTCAGCAGCCACCTCTGGCATGAGCTGTCGATAAGCCTGGTCGGCGCCAGCCCGCGAGGGTTCATGGTCGAGTACGCCGAGCTGATCCCGCCCGACGCCCTGACCCGCCCATTCGAGGTGGTGGACGGGAAGATCCAGGTCCCGGACGTCCCCGGGCACGGGCTCGAGCTCACACCGGATGCGGTCACCCGGTTCGCGGTCTAGAGGAGGAGAGATGCTCATCGAGAGAATGGAGATACATCCGATCACGATGACCTTGCGAACCCCGATCCCGATGTCGAACGGGGTGATCGAGAAGACGGGCAACGTGTTGGTGAAGCTGATGACCGACGACGGGATGGTCGGATGGGGCGAAGGGGTCGAGGCCCCTGCGTTGACCCATCAGGATCAAAAAGACATAGTCTCCGACCTCGAGGCGTTGCGCCCCGTGGTCACGGGCTCGGATCCGGTCAGACGCAACGAGCTGTGGGGCCGGCTCAATGCCGCCCTGCCGAAGGCGACCACCGCGATCGGAGCGCTCGACATCGCGAGCCACGATCTCGTGGCAAGGGCACTGGATGTGCCGATCCATCAGCTGATCGGCGGGAAGGTGCGGGATCGGTTGCCGGCGTTGACCTTGGTCGGCAGCGGCGATGCCTCTGCCGACGCCGAGAAGCTGGCCGAGAAGCACGAGCAGGGCTTCCGCTGGTTCAAGGTCAAGCTGGGCATGGCCGACCCGGAGATCGAGCTGGGCACCATGGCCAAGGCAGTCGAGCTGGTCGGGAGCGGCGGCGTCGTCTGCGGCGACGTCAACGAAGGCTGGGATGAAGCCGGCGCCAGGGACTTCCTCGGCCGGCTCGACGGCGAACAGGTCCGCTTCATCGAGCAGCCGGTGCCGCGAGCCGACCGGGGCGCCCTCCTCCGATTGGCGGAAACCTCCCCGGTGAAGATTTGCGCTGACGAGAGCGCGGGCAGTCTCGACGCGGTCATCGGCTTCCTGGGCACACCGATGGGCGGGGTGAGCCTGAAGCTGATCAAGCACGGAGGGATCACAGGTGTGATGCGGGGCGCCGGCATTTGCTCGGCGGGCGGCCTTTCGATCAACCTCGCCGGCAAAGTGATCGAATCCAGTGTCTCGGCGGCGGCCAACCTGCACTGTGCCGCGGCGATGGATCGAATCGACTACGGCTGCAGCCCGGCCAACCAGGGTGTGGTTCAGGACGTGAGCGAGACTCCCATCACACTGCACAACGGGGAGTACGCGGTCCCGAACGGGCCTGGCCTCGGCTTCGACGTGGACGACGACCTGGTGCGGAGCCTGGCCACCTAGGCCTCGATCCGGGCAACACCCCGAGGGCGTAGAGCCGCCCCCACCGCACCACGGCAGAGCCCGGCCACGGTTCGAGCCGCATGATCCGCCTCGTCGAGGTCGGCGAAGAACCCGAAACAGGCAGAGCCGGATCCGGTCATGGACACGGCGGTTCCCCAGCCTGACCGGAGATCGGCCATGAAGTCCGCCAGCGCCGGCTCGAGATCGATTGCGGCCGGGGTCAGATCGTTCCGAATCGGCATCCCTTCCCTCAAGGCGGGGGGGAGTCGCGATGGGGGAACGCCTTCCCCGACCGGGCCTTCGAGCTCGTCCCAACGGCGGTAGACCGCGGCAGTCCCGAGCCGGAGCTCGGGCACCGCCACGGCGACAGCGAACCCGGTCAGACCGGGCTGGGGAGCGACGATTTCGCCAAGACCGGACATCACGATCGTGCCCCCGGTCAGGAAGAGGGGGACATCCGCGCCAACCGACGGAGCGACGATCGCGGGCGTGTCCCCCGGCAACCGTCCGATCTCCGCTGCGGCCAACAATGTCGCCGCCGCGTCGGAGCTTCCACCTCCCAGGCCGGACTCGTCGGGGATCCGCTTCTCGAGACGGATCGACAACGGGGGGACCCGCCCCTGCTGCCTCATCGCGCCGAGGGCCTTGGTCACGAGGTTGTCTTCGGGGTCGATATCGGCCCCTTCGATCTTGAGGGCGTCCTCGTCGGCCTCACCGATCTCGAGGCGGTCTACCCAGTCGATGGTCTGCACCAGTGACTGGAGTGGGTGGTAACCGTTCGGCTCGGGAGGGCTCACCAGAAGGGACAGATTCAGCTTGGCCGGCGCCTCGTACATGGTCACTACGAGGCCAGTCTGAGGTAGTCGCCCGGGGAGAGATCCTCGGCCCGCGCCGTTGGCGCGATGCCCGCCAGCTCCAGGGCCGAGACCGGGTCGGCGAACGTGCCGGCCAATGACCGGCGCAACATCTTCCGGCGTTGTTGGAATCCGGCTGCCGCGATCTCGATGGCACGCTCGGACGACTCAGGCGCCGGAACCCGGTCGAGAACGACCACGGCCGACTCGACGTTGGGAGCCGGGTAGAACACCTGCGCCGGGACACGAAACGCCAGACGGGTCGAGCCGTGGATGCCAGCGACGACCGAGGGAAGGCCGTAGTCCCTGCCGCCCGGGCGGGCCACCAGGCGCTCCGCCACCTCGCGCTGGACCATGATCACGAACCGCTGAATCTGCGGCGCGGTGCGCAATGCGTCGAGGAACAGAGGGGTGCCCACGTTGTAGGGGAGATTGGCCACCATCTTCCAAGGCTCACCCTTCAAGTCTGCGGAGAGGTCGACCCTCATCACATCGACGAATCTCAGATCCACGTCGAGCCCGCTGGTGACCTCCTCGAGCAGGGGACGGAGACCCTCGTCGACCTCGTAGGCGATGACGTGCGCACCTGCAGCGGCCAGGGCCGCGGTGAGGGTGCCGGTGCCCGCTCCGACCTCGACGACCCGGTCGCCAGGCCGCACTTCGGCGAGATCGACGATCTTCCTGGTGATGTTGGCGTCGGCGAGGAAATGCTGGCCCAGCCGGTGCTCCGGGGAGAGGTCATGCCGGGCGAGCAGTGCGGCGATCTCGGTGCGGGACTGAGCCGTCATCGGCGAAAGACCCTCGACGCATTCGACGAGGTGATTGCGGCCACCTGTTCGACCGGCAGACCCCACACCTCTGCCAGAGCGGCGCCGACGAGGGCCACCCACTCGGGCTCGTTGGGCTGCCCCCGGTGTGGCGGCGGGGCCAGGTAGGGCGTGTCGGTCTCCACGAGAGCGCGCTCGGGCGGCACCTGTGCCGCCCCCAGCCTCACCGTCTCACCGGTCTCGAAGGCCACCGGACCTGCGAAGGAGAAGATGACCCCGAGATCCATGAAACGCCTGGTCCAACGGGGCCCCCCGGTCCAGCAGTGAAGGACAGAACGCGGCCCTGCCCCGGTCTCCTCCACGATCGAGAACACCTCGGAGAAGGCATCGCGGCAGTGGACGATGATCGGCTTGTCGAATTGGATCGCCAGCTCGATTTGCGACCTGAATGCCGCGATCTGGTCGGCCCTCGGGGCGAGATTGCGATAGAAGTCGAGCCCTGTCTCCCCGATCGCCGCCACCTCCGGCGCCAGTCGGGAGATGTCCGAAGCTTGATCGGGCCATGCGGCGGCATCATGAGGATGCAGGCCGGCGGAGGGAAGGACCCGCTCCGGATGGCGGGAGGCAAGCTCGATCGCCGACTTCGAGCTCTCCGCGTCGACCCCGGGGACAACCACCCAGTCGACCGAGACGGCCCGCGTCAGCAGGGTTTCCGGCTCCCTCTCGTCGAGTTGGAGATGACAGTGCGTGTCTACCCATCCCATCGTGGGTGACGGTACCCGGCACCGGGTGCCGGCCCATGGGTAGGCTCACCATCGAGCTGAGGTCTGAATGGAAACTGGCATCGCACGAAAGATCGACGACCTGGGCCGGATCGTCATCCCGGCGGAGACCCGTCGTCTGTTCAACATCCGTGAGGGGGATCATCTCTTCATATCCGTGGACAACGGCTCGATCATCCTTCGCAAGACGACAGACACGTGCACCTTCTGCGGGTCGGATTCCAAGGTCACCCAGTTCAAGGGCAAGGGGCTCTGCTCCGCGTGCCGGGCTCAGCTCCGTTCCTGACCCGATAGCAACGCCTCGTAAATCGAGCGTCGGGAGACACCAGTCGCTTTGGCCACACGTCGCGCCGCCTCCGACGGGGCGGAGCCGGCGGCGATCAGGGAACGGGCCTCGGCGATGGCCTCTTCCGTCGTGACACGGTCGGTCGTTCCAGGCGCCACCACCACGGTGAACTCGCCCCGGGGAAGCCGCCCTGCCCATTCCCGGATCGCGTGGCCTATCTCCCCCACCCACACCTCCTCGTGGAGCTTGGTCAGCTCACGGGCAATGGCAACCTCCCTTGCTGGACCGGTCGCCCCAGCGATTGCCTCGAGGTCGACGAGCAGGCGATGGGGGCTGACGAACAGCACGACCGGCCGGTCCTCCGAGACGATCGCGTCCAGTCGCTCGGACCGCTGTCTTCCCTTCTTGGGGAGAAATCCCTCGAACACGAAGCGGTCCGCCCCGAAGCCGGCCAGCGCCAGTGCCGTGGTCACCGCCGATGGGCCCGGGATGGCGGTGACCAGGTGACCGCGCTCGCGAGCGAGTCTGACGGTCTCCGCCCCGGGGTCGGAGACCCCGGGCATCCCTGCGTCGGTGACCAGGGCAACGGTGCGGCCTTCATCCAGGAGAGCGATGAGCTCCTCGGACCGTGTCGCCTCGTTTCCCACGAAGAGTGACCGCACCGTGGGGCTTGCTCCAACGTGTTGGAGCAATATCGCTGTCCTCCTCGTGTCCTCGGCGAATACGACGTCCGCCGTGCTCATCGCCTCCCGCAGCCGGTCGGACACATCGCCGAGATTGCCGATCGGGGTTGCGCAAACCAGGAGGATTCCTCTCTCAGCCATCTGTCATCTCCACCCGATCGTCCAACGCGGGCAATGGAGAGCCGGCTGGAAGCTCGACGATCATCCTCGCCGAGGGAAAGAGCGCGACTCGGTTCGGCTCCAATCTGCGAGTGGCCAGGACCCGCATGGCGCCATCGAGCCCGACGATGTCCATCGCGGCCCTCTGCCCGAAACTGTGAACGCTCCGCGATCGCAGAACCAGTGCCGAGCCCGGAGGCATGTGGAAGGTCCCGAAGAGTCGGTCGGCGAAGTTGCCGGCCACGAAGGCGTGGACAGACCAGTCCTTGGTCGACAAGTGGACTACGCGCACAGCTCGAAGCTAGGCAATGGAGGCTGCGGGGGAAAGCCCGTCAGCCGCCCAGCGAGGCGAGGAGCGACTCGCCGACCTCCTGCTGGTCGGCAGCGACGAAGGCAAGGCGACCGTCGAACACCTCGACCCACACCCAGTCCTCCTCGGCGACGGCGGTCAAGGCGTAGTCGAGGAGGGCAGATCTCAGCTCTTCGGTGTCGCGCTCGGTGTCCCCCTCGAACAGGATGAGAAGAGCGGCGTTCTGGCCGTCGAACCACTGCGCATACCAGTCGCCTCCCCAGCCGTCGGCGGCGTCCACACCCACGCTCTCACCGAGGATCTGGTCGAGCATGATCCGGAAACCGAACTCACCCCAGACCGACACTCGTTCCAACTCGTATCCGGCCACCGCGGGCGGGTCTTCGTCGATGACAACAGGAAGATCACGCTCGTAGTCGTCCGGCGTGATGATCTGCTCGGTGGATCCGGGTAGGTCGGGCATCTCCGAGTACGCAGCGTTTATGGCCTCCCACCCTTCCGCGAGGTACAGCTGTTGCACCCAGGCCAGACCCGAGTCATAGGGGAACAGAAGCGAATCCTGGATGAAGGCGGGAGCGGAGTCGAGAGCGGTCGTGTCGATGTCGAGTGCCTCGGCGAAGAACTCGCCGAGCTCACGCTGAGAGAGAGTCTGCAGGTAGAGGAGCTCGACCATGCTGGCGTCGCCCTCGATCAGCGCCTGGTACGCGGAGGCCTCGTCAAGACGCTCCTCGTCGAACATCGCCGTCCAGGTCTCGTGAAAGTGCAGATGCTGATCGGTCAGGGAGTGGGCCAGCTCGTGGATCATCGTGGATCGCTGCACCACACTGAATCCTTCCTCCCGCATCGGGACCACCAGCTCCCCGGTCTCCCCGTCGTAGTAGCCGGCCACCTGCTCACCGTAGAGATCGGTCAACAGTGCCTCGAGGTCGACATCCTCACCCAGCAGCCCGAGCAGCTGGTACAGCGCCTCGTCGGCCGGGAAGTCGTCGGACTCCTCGGTGATCTGCGCCCGCACCCTCTCCTCCAGCTCCGGTTCGCTGACCACCGTGATGATCGGTGCCTCGACGAATCGAAGCCCTCTGACCTCCTCGGTGGTGCGCACCAGTTCCAGGAGCTGGTCCTGCACCTCCTGAGGCAGCGCCTCGATCCCGGGCAACTCGTCCCAGGTCGGCTCGGGAAGTGTGGTCGTGGTCGTCGTCGACCCGACCGATGTGGAGGTGGTCGCTTCGGCGGCGGTGGAGGTCGACCCACCGGCCAGGGTGGTCGTGGTCTCGACCGAAGCGCGATTGCACGCCGCGACGAGTAGGGCGAGCGCGAGGACAACGGCGAGACGGCGGATCATGGCGATCAGGTTATCGGCGCGTGATCGCTAGATCGTGAGTGGCGTTACCGCGATTGGGAGGTTCGGTACCCTCGCCTCCGAAGCTCGAAAGGAGGTGATTGTGAAGAGAAGCTACGCACGGCTCACCCAGCCCTTGGTCCGCGACGGCGGGGTGTTGCGCCCCGTCTCGATGCCAGAGGCGATCGAGCGGGTTGCCACGGGCCTGGAAGGCCACCGCGGGGATTCCTTCGGGCTGTTCAGCTGTTCGAAGGGGACCAACGAGATGAACTACATGGCACAGAAGTTCTCCCGGGTGGTCATGGGGAGCAACAACATCGATAGCTGCAACCGCACTTGACACGCTCCGTCCGTCGCCGGTCTGGCGGCAGTGTTCGGGGCAGGTGGCGGCACCAGTTCCTATAAGGAGATGGAGGAGACGGACCTCATCATCATGTGGGGCTCGAACGCGCGCGAAGCTCACCCGATCTTCTTCCATCACGTCCTCAAAGGCATCAACAAAGGTGCGCGGATGTTCGCGGTCGATCCGCGCCGCACCAGCTCTTCTCAGTGGGCGGACGTCTGGCTCGGGATCGACGTCGGCTCCGACATCGCCCTGGCCAACTCTGTGGCCCGCGAGATAATCCATTCCGGGCTCCACCACCGGGAGTTCATCGAGCACGCCACCGAGGGTTTCGACGCCTACGCCGACTCCGTCGATCCATACACCCTGGACCGTGGAGAGGCGATCACCGGCGTTCCGGCAGCTGCCATCCGGCAACTCGCCCATGAGTACGGCACGGCGAGGACCGCGCAGCTGTGCTGGACCCTCGGGATCACCGAGCATCACAACGCCACGGACAACGTCCTCGCCCTGATCAACCTGGCCCTCCTCACCGGGCATGTCGGCCGCTATGGCTCGGGCCTGGTCCCGGTCCGCGGCCAGAACAACGTCCAGGGCGGCGGGGACATGGGTGCCCTTCCCAACAAGCTGCCCGGGTTCCAGGACGTCGCCAACACCGAGCTGCGGGCGAAGTTCGAACGGGTGTGGGGGGCATCGATCCCGGAGACTCCCGGAAAGCACATCAGCTTGATGCACGAGGCGATGGACGAGGGAAATCTCCGCGCCCTCTACGTGATCGGCGAGAACCCCCTGCAATCCGAAGCCGATGCCAAGCAGATGGAACGCAGGCTGATGGGCCTCGACTTCATGGTCGTTCAGGACCTGTTCCTCACCGCAACTGCGGAGATAGCCGACGTTGTCCTTCCTGCCGCCGGCTGGGGTGAAACAGAGGGCACCTTCACCTCCAGCGAGCGGCGGGTGCAGCGGGTGCGCAAAGCGATCGAGCCGCCCGGGGAGGCACGTGATGACATCGAGCTGCTGAGCATGGTGGCAAGGGCGATGGGCCACGACTGGCCGACTCCGACTGCCGAGGAGGCGTGGGACGAGGTGCGGGCCTTGTCGCCGCTCCATCACGGTATGTCCTACCTGCGACTCGAGGAGGAGGGTGGCCTGCAATGGCCATGTCCGAGTGAAGACCATCCCGGGACCCTGTATCTCCACGGCCGGCTCTGGGAGGAGGAGACCGGGCCGAAAGCGCCGTTCTTCACGGTCGAGTGGGTGCCACCGGTCGACACGCTCACCGATGAGTACCCGATCCGGCTCACCACCGGACGCCGGCTCGATTCCTACAACACCGGGGTACAGAGCGGGCGTTACTCCTCGCCACGCCGGATCCACGGGGTCATCGACCTCTCCCCGGAGGACGGGGCTCGTCTCGGGGTCGACGAGGGTGACCCGGTGAGCGTCACATCACGAAGAGGGAGCATCGTCGCGCCGGTGCGCTTCGACCGCTCGCTCCGCCCCGGTCTGGCTTTCATGGCGGTCCACTTCCCCGACGACACGGACGTCAACCAGTTGACCATCGATGCCTGGGATCCCAAGTCGGGCACCGCCGAGTTCAAGGCGACCGCAGTCCGGATCGACGCCCCGGTCGAAGCCTGATGGACATCCGGGCCCTCCTCGATCGACCGAACGCCGCCGAGCGCGCAGCGGTGGATGAGCTCCTCGGCGCACCCGCATCGGGATGGGACGGCGGGTCGTTCGCCTCGATCGACGGTCACGTCGCCTATGGGGGACATGCCGCCAGGGCCCAGCGGCACTTGCTCCTGCCTGCCCTTCACGCGGTTCAGGATGCGGTCGGCTCGATCAGTCGCGGCGCTCTCGGGTACATCTCGGAGCGTCTCACCGTCCCTCCGGCCGAGGCGTACGGGGTGGCCACCTTCTATGCCTTGTTGAGCACCGAGCCACGGGCGCAGACCCTGATCCATCTCTGCGACGACATCGTCTGCCTTCAGCGTGGCGCCGACCAATTGAAGCTCGAGCTGGAGGAGGCCTTGGGACCGGAGGGTGGCTCCGGGCTCGATGTCAGCTGGGCCTCGAGCCCCTGTCTCGGCCAGTGCGACCGGGCACCGGCGGCGCTGACTCACACCGCAGGCTCCGGCTACGTGAACCATGCCCCCGCCGCTGCGGCGACGCTGGCCGACCCCATCTTCGAGGAACTGCCCGTGGGGCCCATCCATCAGGACCGGTCT
>JBFYOJ010000292.1:0-7055 GCA_041303885.1 Acidimicrobiia bacterium
CAATGCCGTCGTCCTGTCCTCACTGACCGCGGCAGTCACTGCGGCGGCAACATCGTGGTTCTTCCACGCCCCCGCCGATGCCTCACCTGTCGAGGTCATCGGGATGTCCATCGACATCCCCCTCTACTTCATGGGGGAGTCGATGCTGTGGGCATTTGGTGTTTCCGCCGTGGCGTCACTGGTGGGTCTGGCAGCCCTCCAGTTCTTCGAGTCGGCCTTCGACATCACCACCAGTCTCAGCCTTTTGGATCTGACCGATCGAAACCACGAAGCTCTCCAGCTTCTCCAGGAGAAGGCGTTCGGGACGTTCAACCACTCCCTGATGGTGGGGACCCTGGCACACGCCGCGGCGAGGGCGATCGGGGCCAATGCCCTCCTGGCGCGGGCCATGGCCTACTACCACGACCTTGGGAAGACCGAGAACCCCACCATGTACATCGAGAACCAGTTCGGGATCCAGAACCCGCACGACCTCATGACCCCGCAGGAGTCGGCGGAGATAATCCGTCGCCATGTCAGCGACGGGATCGTTCTCGCCCGCCAATTCAAGATCCCCTCCGATGTGGCCACCGGGATCGTCAGCCATCACGGCGACGGGATCATGCGCTACTTCTACGAAAAGGCACGGTCACAGAACGGGGAGGATGTAAATCCGGACGACTTCCGGCACATCGGACACAAGCCGCGGACGGCGGAATCGGCAATCGTCATGCTCTCGGACTCCCTGGAGGCGGCCTGCCGGGCCAACTTCCAGACCGAGGAGCCGACACCTGAGGCCATCGAAAAGGTGGTCGACCGTGTCATCGACGAGAAGCTCAATGACGGCCAGCTCTCCGAGTCGCCGTTGACTCTGTCAGAGATGACACAGATCAGGTCGGCCTTCCTCGACTCGCTCGTCGGTCATTACCATCAGCGCATTGCGTACCCGAACTTCCCCGGATCTTGATGGACGATCCCTCTAGTCGAAAACCCTGCGCCGGCCAGTGAGCGTCTTTCTGGCCGACGAGCAGAGCGAATCGGTGAACCTGGAGCAGCTACGCGAGATCGCCGAGTTGGTCCTTCGCGAGGAGGGTTACCCCGGTGAGACGGAAGTGACCGTGCTCTTGGTCAATGAGGACGAGATGTCCTCTTACAACGAGCGGTTCCTCAGTCGATCGGGCCCCACGGATGTGCTCGCTTTCCCCGTCGAGGAGCTGGCGCCTGGTCTGGTGCCCGACCACGACCCGAACGGCCCGCCTTTCATGATCGGCGATGTGATAGTTGCCCCCGCCTACGTCGGCCGGCAGGCATTGGAGTACGACGTGAGTTTCGACGATGAGATGGCACTGATGGTCACCCACGGGATCCTCCATCTCCTCGGCTACGACCACGTCGATGACATCGAAGCCGAGCACATGGAGCGGCGGGAGACCGAACTGCTCTCGATGGCGGGGTTGAAGCGACGATGAATGTCGTGCTGTTGGTCGTGGCCGTCGTCGCCCTGGCCCTCGCCGCCTGGCTGCGCGCCGCTGGCTCGGCGATCAGTCGGGTTCCCCGGGCAGATGCCATCCGCGACTCAGAGGAGATTCGCGGGGCGAGAGTCGTGGCCGAGCTCCTCGACGAGAGAGAGGCGATCACGCCGGCCGTGGCGCTGGTCGGGTCTGCCCTGCTCGTCATCGCCGCGGTTGCCGCCACCACCGTCTTCGTCGCGGGCCAGGGCCTCGACACCGCCATCTGGTACGCGCTGGCGGTGTTCCTGGTCGTGTTTCTGGTTGGGGACCTGGCCCCCAGACAGCTCGGGCGTCGCAACCCGCGGGCTATCGCCTACTTCTCGGCGCGTCTGCTCCAGCTGGCGGTGCGATTTGGCGGCTGGGCCGCCGACCTCATCTCCGACTCCGAAGAGGAGGACGTGGGCGAGGCGGAAGACGAGGAGGGCGCCGAACAGGAGCGAGAGATGATCGACTCGGTTCTCGAGTTCGGCGACACCATCGTGCGGGAGGTGATGACACCCCGGCCCGACATGGTCACCGTCCCCATCTCCGCCTCGGTCGACGAGTTGATCGCCGTCACCACCGATGAGGGATACTCCCGGATCCCGATCACGAGCAACGGGGACATAGTGGGCATGGTCATGGTCAAAGACCTCCTCCCCATGCTGGGAAAGGGGGTTCGACCATCCTCGATGGCCGAGGTGATGCGACCCGTCGAGTTCGTGCCGGAGACCAAACAGGTTTCCGCGCTTCTCAGTGAGATGCAGGCGAGCCGCCTCCATCAGATGATCGTGGTGGACGAATACGGAGAGGTTGCCGGGCTGGTCACGATCGAGGATCTCATCGAGGAGCTGGTCGGGGAGATCGCCGACGAGACCGACGAGGAAGAGATCTTCATCTCACCCCGTCCCGACGGCGGATGGGACGTCGACGCAAGACTTGCGGTGGATGATCTGGCCGAGCTGGCCGGGGTCGACCTCCCCGACGAGGACTGGGACACCGTGGGTGGCCTGGTGATGGGTCTCGCCGAGCGGGTCCCTGACGAGGGAGAGCAGTTCGCCTACGGGCCGCTCACGTTGACAGTCGTCCGCATGCAGGGCAGGCGGGTGGGTGATGTCCTGGTGTCTGTCTCGGCTTCCGAAGAATCGGAATGAGGTCGGGCTTCGTTCCTGTCGTCGGTCGCCCCAACGTGGGCAAGTCCACCCTTGTCAACCGAATGGTCGGATCCAAGGTCACCATCACCTCTTCCCGTCCGCAGACCACCCGGAACGCGATCAGGGGCGTGGTCAACGGGCCAGGCCCGGAGGCGCCCGAGTACCAGATCGTCCTCATCGACACTCCCGGGCTGCACAAGCCGCGCAACGAGCTCGGGACCCGGTTGAACTCCCTCGTCTACGGGACGCTGAGCGAAGCCGATGTCGTCGTGTTCATGGTCGACGCCACGATGCCGATCGGTCCCGGCGACCGGCTCATCGCGGACAGGTTGGCGGAGGCGAAGGCAGAGGTGATCCTGGTCGTGAACAAGGTCGACACGGCAGGAAGGGGGGAGACAGTCGAGCAACTGGTCAAGGCCGGCGAATGGGACTTCGCCTCTTACGTGCCGCTGTCGGCCAGGGATGGCTCCGGTGTCGCCGAGCTGATCGAAGAGATCGTGTCCCGGCTCCCCGAGGGGCCGTCGTACTACCCGGCGGGGATGACCACCGACCAGCCGGAGAGCCTGGTGATCGCCGAGGTGATACGGGAGAAGTTCCTCGATCGCCTCCGCGAGGAGCTCCCCCATTCACTGGTGGTGGTCGTGGAGGACATCGAGCAGCGTGAGGACGGTCTCGTCGACATCGCTGCCGACATCATCGTGGAGCGGAATAGCCAGAAAGGGATCGTCATCGGGAAGGGCGGTTCACTGCTCCAGGTGGCGGGAAGCGAGGCACGCCACGACCTGGAGGCACTTCTCGGCAATCGGGTCAACCTGCGGCTCCACGTGACGGTCGAGCCGGGCTGGCAGCGGAAACCTCAACTGCTCGACCGCCTCGGTTTCGAGCGCCCCTAGACCAGTCCTTCGCACCTGTCGGCGAACTCCAGGTCCTTGCCGGTGAGGCCGCCCTCTGAGTGGGTGGAGAGACTGAGGCTCACCTTGTTCCAGCGGATCTGGATGTCGGGGTGATGGTTGGCCTTCTCGGCGGAAAGGGCGACACGGGTGACGAATCCGAATGCCTCGTTGAAGTCATCGAAGGCGAAGGTCCTGGTCAGCTGGCTGCCTTCCCTGGCCCAATCCGGGTGTGTCTCGAGGAAGGCCTCGATTTCGGTGTCGGCGACAAGCGGCATCCCCACACAACGTAACAAGGTAGACCGTAGAACGGCCACTCAGCGCTTACGCTGAGTGGCCTATGGCCCTCCGTCACGATCAGGGGATCGTCCTTCGCTCCTATCCCTTCGGGGAGGCGGACCGGGTGGTGGTGCTGCTCAGCCCGAATCACGGCAAGATCCGCACCGTCGCCAAGGGGATCCGCAAGACGAAGAGCCGGTTCGGCGGGCGTCTCGAGCCCTTCACCCACGTCGACCTGATCCTCTACGAAGGGCGGAACCTCGACACCATCACCCAGGTCGCCGTGATCGAGCCTTTCCCCCGGCTTCGGGAGAGCCTCGACGCAGTGGTGGCGGCGGGCACCATGGTCGAGGCAGCCGATGCCGTGGCTCAGGAAGACGAGTCATCGATGCGTCTGTTCCTCCTCCTCCACAGGGGTCTGCGCGCCCTCGAGTACGGGCAGATCGGTGCCGACCTCATCACCAGCTACCTGCTCAAGCTGGCAGATGTGGTTGGTGTAGCCCCCTCGCTGGTCGTGTGTGCCTCGTGCGGGCGAGTGGACGATCTGCACCGCTTCTCCTTCAGCGGGGGAGGAGCGCTCTGCGACGGATGCCGGACCGAAGGAGCGGTGCGACTGCGGGACGGGGTGACGGGATATCTGGCCGCCTTGGCCGACGCCGAGTTCGGCCAGATGCCGGAGACCGATCAGGCACTCGCCGGCGAGGCGATGGGGATTGCCCGCCGCTTCGTGGAGTATCACCTCGACCGGAAGCTCTCCTCCCTCGCGGTGATGGAATGACCCTCGACTTGTCGCGGCTCGACCCGGATCGAATCCCCCGGCACGTCGGTCTCATCCTCGACGGCAACGGACGCTGGGCAAACGCCCGGGGCCTGCCGCGGACGGCCGGTCACGCCGCCGGGGAGGCAGCCCTGTTCGACACGGTCGAAGGGGCTCTCGAGATCGGGATCGAATGGCTCACTGCGTTCACCTTCTCGACCGAGAACTGGTCCAGATCCGCAGAGGAAGTGGAGTTCCTCATGTGGTTCAACGAGGACCTGCTCACACGTCGTCGTGACGATCTGGATGCCCAAGGGGTGCGGATGCTCTTCGCCGGCGACATGGACGATCCCCGCATCCCGGACCGCAATCGCAAGCACATGGCCGAGGCGGCGGACCTCACCGCCCCCAACACGCGGTTGAACCTCGTGTTTGCCTTCAACTATGGGAGCCGGCGGGAGATCGTGGATGCGGCGAGGAGACTGGCCTCCGAGGTGACAGCCGGCGAGATCTCGGTGGGCGACATCGACGAGATGGCGATCGCCCGCTCGCTCTACATACCGGACATGCCCGACGCAGATTTGATCATCCGATCCTCCGGAGAGCACCGGTTGTCCAACTTCCTCCTCTGGCAGTCCGCCTACGCCGAGTTCTACTTTCCCGGGATCCTCTGGCCCGACTTCGACCGCCATGGCCTCCTCGATGCCGTGGTCGACTACCAGGGCCGCGAGCGCCGTTTCGGCGGCGCCGAAGACAGCCCTCAGGTTGACTAACCGGCCACACCAGGCCACCGTTCCCCCTTCGAAAATGAGCGAACCGACCCTCGACACCATCTCCAACCTCGCCAAGAAGCGGGGCTTCGTCTTCCAGGCATCCGAGATCTACGGCGGGATCCGGTCCGCCTACGACTACGGCCCCCTGGGAGTCGAGCTGTTGCGCAACGTCAAGGAGGAATGGTGGCGGGCGATGGTGCAGACCCGGGAAGACGTGGTCGGGATCGACTCGGCCATTCTCCAGGCGCGTGAGGTGTGGCAGGCGTCGGGCCATGAGGAGGTGTTTCACGACCCCTTGGTCGAGTGCCGCAACTGCAACGCCAGGCATCGTCTCGACAAACTGGCGGACCCGGACACCTGCCCTACCTGCGGCAAGACCGGGACCTTCACCGAGCCCCGGCAGTTCAACCTGATGTTCCGGACCCACATGGGACCGGTCGACACCGACGACAACCTGATCTACCTGAGACCGGAGACCGCCCAGGGGATCTTCACCAATTTCGAGAACATCCGCCGCACCAACCGGCTCAAGCTCCCGTTCGGCATCGCCCAGGTGGGCAAGTCGTTCCGCAACGAGATCACCCCGGGTCAGTTCGTGTTCCGAACCCGTGAGTTCGAGCAGATGGAGATGGAGTACTTCGTCAGGCCGGAAGAGGCCGAGGAGTGGTTCCAGTACTGGCAGGAACAGCGATTCGGCTGGTATCTCGGCCTCGGGATGACGGAGGCCAATCTTCGGATACGCCCGCACTCTGCCGACGAGCTGAGCCACTACTCGGCCGGGACCGTCGACATCGAATACCGGTTCCCCTGGGATTGGGATGAGCTGGAGGGGATCGCCAACCGCACCGACTTCGATCTGAAACAGCACTCCGAGCACTCCGGCGAGGATCTCCGCTACTACGACCCGGATGAGGACGAGCGGTTCTTCCCATACGTGATCGAGCCTGCCGCCGGTGCCACCCGGACCACGTTCGCTTTCCTCATAGATGCCTATCACGAAGAGACGGTCAACGACGAGACGAGGACGGTCCTGCGACTCCATCACCGGCTCGCTCCCTACAAGGTCGCCGTGCTTCCTCTATCCAAGAAAGAAGAGCTGATCGAGCCGGCGCAGAGAATCGCGGCGGAGTTGCGCACACGATGGATGGTGGAGCTCGACCTGACCCAGTCGATCGGGCGCCGCTACAGGCGGCAGGACGAGATCGGGACTCCCTATGCGGTGACGGTGGACTTCGACTCCCTGGATGACCACGCTGTGACTGTCCGTGACCGGGACACCATGGTCCAGGATCGGGTATCGATGGACCGGCTGGTCGACCACCTGTCGGTGCGGCTGGCGTGACGATCAACGTCGAAAGGTTGCGCGCAGAATGAAGCGATCGACGATCGGCTGGATCCTCGGAGCGGTGATCCTTGTCGGAGCCGGGCGCCCTGGCCTACCTGTTCTTCGCCGGCGGATCCGGTGAGCCGTCCACAGACCTCACCACTCCGACGATTGCCGCCGACTCCACGACCAGCAGCACCCCCCTCCCGGGACAACCGGGTCCACCGCTGCAGCATCGACCACGAGCGCGCCCGCGGCGTCGGCCGAGGTGGCGGGCCAGGTCGCGGTCGACCCGACCGATCTCTCCACAATCCAGTTCTCCCAGATCATCGTCAACGCCCGTACTTTCGAGACCGACTCAGGGAATCGGGAACGCGCTATCCGCGGCCCGATAATCCTCAACTCAGCC
>JBFYOJ010000293.1:0-4731 GCA_041303885.1 Acidimicrobiia bacterium
GGCGAGTTCTTCTCGATGCTCGGCCCGTCGGGCTCGGGCAAGACCACCTGTCTTCGCATGATCGCCGGATTCGAAACCCCTTCCTCGGGCGAGGTCCTGCTTCACGGGACCGACGTCTCCGGGCTCCCGCCCTACGACCGGGACGTGAACACCGTGTTCCAGGACTACGCCTTGTTTCCTCACATGACCGTCTCCGAGAACGTTGCCTACGGCCTGATGGTGAAGAAGGTGCCCTCGGCCGACAGGGAGCAACGGGTCCGCGATGCCCTGGCCATGGTCCACCTGGAAGGGTTCACCGATCGCAAGCCGAGCCAGCTCTCCGGCGGGCAGCGTCAGAGGGTCGCGCTGGCCCGCGCCCTGATAAACCGCCCGTCGGTCCTTCTTCTCGACGAGCCTCTGGGCGCCCTGGACCTCAAGCTCCGCCAGGCGATGCAGTTCGAGCTCAAGACTCTGCAGCGCGAGGTCGGGATCACTTTCATCTACGTGACCCACGACCAGGAGGAGGCCCTCACCATGAGCGACCGCCTCGCGGTGTTCAGTCATGGACAGGTCGAGCAGGTGGGGACTCCGTCTGACATCTACGAGAACCCCCGGAACGCCTTCGTCGCCGGATTCGTCGGGACGTCCAATGTGATCTCGGGCGGCCTGGCGGCCCAGCTCACCGGATCACCGGCACCGTTCACGGTGCGGCCGGAGAAGATCTCCCGCTCCGATGAGGGAGGGACCGACCGGGTCGGAGTCGATGGTGCGATCGCCGAGGCGGTGTACTTGGGGATGTACACCCGGTTCAAGGTGAAGCTGGACGGTGGCGAGGTCCTCGAGCTCGCCGAGCAGAACGAGAAGGTGGGGCACCAGGACGCGGCCGCCCAGATCGGCAAGCGTGTCCGCCTCACCTGGACCAAGGATTCGTGCCGCCCGCTGGAGGAGAGTCCCCCGGCGGTCGATGCGGATGACAAGGCCCCGGCAACGGCCGGGACGTAGTTGAAACCCCTGGAGGAGGAAACAACAGCATGAAATCTCGTGCAGTGCTCTTGCTGACCGCACTCGCCGTCTTCCTGACGGCCTGCGGTAGCGGCACAAGTGACGATGACGGCTCGGAGCTGCCCACCGAGGTCGGTGAAGGTGAAGGCAGTGTCGTCATCGTGGCCTGGGCCGGGTACATAGAACGCGGGGAGACCGATCCCGCCTTCGACTGGGTCACCGAGTTCGAGGCGGAAACCGGGTGCATGGTGGAAGTGAAGACCGCCGGCACCTCGGACGAGATGGTCGCCCTGATGACCGGCTCGACCGAATACGACCTGGTCACCGCGTCTGGCGATGCCAGCCTCCGGCTGATCGCCGGCGGCTCGGTTCAGGAGATCAACATCGATCTGATCCCGAGCTGGGACACGATCGATGAGAGACTGCAAGATGCCGAGTGGCACACGATCGAAGGCAAGCACTACGGGACTCCCTACGTATCCGGATTCAATGTGCTCGGATTCAACACCGAGGTGTTCGGGGACAGCCCTCCAGACTCGTGGAGTGTGGTGTTCGAGGAGACGACGCTCCCCGACGGTCAGTCGAATGCAGGACGGGTGCAGGCCTATGACGGCCCGATCTACATCGCCGATGCCGCCCTCTACCTGAGCGCGACGCAGCCGGACCTGGGGATCGAAGACCCGTATCAGCTCAACGAAGACCAGTACCAGGCGGCTCTCAACCTATTGCGCGGCCAGCGCGAGCTGGTGGGCCGTTACTGGCACGATGCCTTCATCCAGATCGACGACTTCACCAACGAGGGTGTGGCCGCCTCGTCGACGTGGCCGTTCATGACCAATGTGCTGCAGTTCGCCGGTGAGCCGATCGACAAGGTCGTCCCGGTCGAGGGTGCAACAGGGTGGGCGGACACCACGATGATGAACTCGAACGCACCTCATCCCAACTGTGCCTACATGTGGATGGAGCACTCCCTCGATCCGAAGGTACAGGGTGATGTGTCGGCGTGGTTCGGCACCGTCCCGTCGGTCCCGGCCGCATGTGAGGGCAACGAGTTGCTCGGGCCGGATGGTTGCGCCAACAACGGCAGCGAGCAGTTCGATGAGATCCTGTTCTGGAAGACGCCGACCGACGACTGCAACGGCACCGCGGCAACGGGATCATGTGTCCCCTACTACCGCTGGGTGACCGATTATCTGGCCGTGATCGGCGGACGCTGATCCGAACTCGTGGGGAGCGGCTTCGGCCGCTCCCCACAAGACCGGTTTCGACCAGATGACTGACTCCGCCTCGCGCCCGCCGGCCCTGCACCGGGCCGCCACCTACCTCCACAAGAGACCCTGGCTCCGCCTCACCTTGCTACTCGCCCTGCCGGTGATCTGGCTGGTCGGGGTTTACGGGGGAAGCCTGATGTCGCTGTTGGTGCAGAGCTTCTTCCGCCTCAACCCGTTCTCGGGGGTGCTGGAACGGGTCATCTCCCTCGACACCTGGAACACGCTGTTCACCAGCGCCAACAACGCGGTCATCGTCCGAACCATCGCGATGGCCGCCGCCGTCACCATCGCCTCGGTGATCATTGCCTTCCCTCTCGCCTACTACATGGCCCGGTATGCGACACCCAGGGTCAAGGCGCTCCTGGTGCTGGCGGTGCTCCTCCCGCTCTGGTCGTCGTATCTGGTACGGGTCTACTCGTGGAAACTGATCCTCGCCGCCGAGGGCATCATCAACTGGTTCGTGGGGCGGTTGGGGATGCAAGGCGTGCTGGAGGCCTTCCTCAACGCTCCCGTGGTCGGCGGACCCTCACTATCGATCTCGCTTTTCGGGCAGTTCGTGGTCTTCGTCTATATCTGGCTGCCCTACATGATCTTGCCAATCCATGCATCGTTGGAGCGGGTGCCGCGTTCGCTTCTCGAGGCCTCGGCCGACCTCGGGGCCCAGTCTGCCTTCACCTTCCGCAAGGTCACCTGGCCAATGGCCATCCCGGGCGTGGTCGCCGGCTCGATCTTCACCTTCTCACTGACCCTGGGCGACTTCATCATCCCGACCATCATCGGCGACTCGAGCCCCTTCATCGGCCTCGCCATCTACTCGTACCAGGGTGTGGCGGGGAACCTCCCGCTGGCGGCAGCGATGTCGTTCATACCGATCGCGGTGATGGCGATCTACCTCACCGTCGCCCGACGCTTCGGGGCGTTCGAGGCGCTATGAGAAAGCAGGCCGGCATCGGGCTGAAGATCGCGACCTGGCTGGTCATCGGATTCCTCCACATCCCGATCCTCTTCGTCTTCCTCTACGCATTCACCACCGAGGAAGCGAGCTTCACGTTTCCACCGCCCGGCTTCACCACCGAGTGGTTCGGCGTGGCCTGGCAGAACTCGGACATCCGGGCCGCGCTGGGCCTGTCACTCCGGGTCGCCGTCCTCTCGACGGCGATTGCCCTCGTAGTGGGCACGCTGGCCGCGGCCGCAGTGTGGAGGACCAAATTCTTCGGCCGCAACGCACTCAGCCTTTTCATCATCCTCCCCATCGCCCTGCCCGGGATCATCACCGGTATCGCCCTCCGTTCCGCGATCAACCTCGGCGACTTCGCCTTCTCCTACTGGACGTTGGTGGTGGGTCACGCCACCTTCTGCGTGGCGGTTGCGTTCAACAACGTCGTTGCCCGAATGCGGCGGACATCACCCAACATCCTCGAGGCATCGATGGACCTCGGGGCGCGCGGGTGGCAGACATTTCGACACGTGATGCTCCCGCAGCTGGCCCCGGCGATGGTGGTCGGCGGGATGCTCGCCTTTGCCCTCTCCTTCGACGAGATCATCGTGACCACCTTCACCGCCGGCAACCAGCAGACCCTTCCGATCTGGATCTTCTCGTCATTGGTCAGGCCGAGGAATCGCCCCGTGACCAATGTCGTGGCAGTCTTCGTCGTGCTGATCACATTCATACCGATCATCCTCGCCCAGAGGTACGCGCAGCGGGCCGAGGAGAGCTGAGAAAGGAAAGAGGGATGACCTGGGATCTCTGGATCGACGGCAAATGGACGCCGAGCAAGGGTGGCGGGACGCTGAAGGTGGAGAACCCGGCGATCGGCGAGGTCGTCGACGAAGTAACCGAAGCGTCACCCGAGGATGTGAATCGAGCAGTGGAGTCGACCCGGGCCGCTTTATTAGACCGCCGCTGGTCGGGTCAGACCCCAGGGGAACGATCGAAGGCCCTGAACACCCTGGCCGACCTCATCGAGTCGAAGTCTGAAGACCTGGCCCGGGTCGAGTCGGAGGACACCGGCAAGCCGTACGCCGGGGTCTCGCTGGGCGCGGACCTGCCCATGGCGGTGGACAATCTGCGATTCTTCGCAGCCGCCGCACGCAATATCGCCGGTACCGCGGCCGGCGACTTCATGAGCGGATACACCTCGATGCTGCGCCGAGAGCCGGTGGGCCCGGTGGGCCAGATCGCACCGTGGAACTACCCGCTGGCCATGGCGATCTGGAAGATCGGCCCTGCCCTCGCCGCCGGGTGCACCACGGTGCTCAAACCGGCGCCCGGCACGCCGAGGACAGCGCTCATGCTCGGGGAGCTCGCCTCGGAAGCAGGCCTGCCCCCAGGCGTCCTGAACGTTGTCACGGGGGGCAACGACACCGGGCAGGCACTGGTCGAGCATCCCGATCTCCGCATGATCTCGGTGACCGGGTCGACCGCCACCGGCAAGAAGGTGATGAAGACGGCGGCCGACACACTCAAGAGAGTGCATCT
>JBFYOJ010000294.1:0-9550 GCA_041303885.1 Acidimicrobiia bacterium
CCGAGGCCAGGTCCGGCTCCAGAACATCGTCTCGACCGAGTTCGGCTGAGCCGGGACGATGCTCACCCTTGGCCACCTGAACGTCGAGCCGCCCATCGTGCTCGCACCCATGGCCGGGATCACCAATGCCCCCTTCCGTCGTCTCTGTCGGGAGTACGGAGCCGGCCTCTATGTGTCGGAGATGATCGGTGCCCGCGGCCTCGTGGAGGGAGACGAGAAGACCCGGCAGCTGGTCGTCTTCGCAGATGACGAGACACCCCGATCGGTCCAGTTGTATGGCACCGATCCAGCCTCGCTCGGCGACGCCGTCGCCTACCTGGCCGAGGTGGGGATGGTGGATCACATCGACATGAACTTCGGTTGTCCGATGGGAAAGGTGACCCGACATGGCGGAGGAGCCGCTCTCCCATGGAAGCGCGACCTGTTTCGATCCATCGTCAGGGCGGCGGTGGGGAGCGCCGGCAGGATTCCGGTGACGGTCAAGTTCCGCAAAGGGATCGATGACGAGCACCTGACCTACCTGGAATCAGGTCTCATCGCCGAGGAAGAAGGGGCCGCCGCTGTCGCCCTTCATGCTCGCACCGCCCGGCAGCTCTACTCCGGGCAGGCCGATTGGGAGGCGATCGGGCGGCTCAAAGAGAGGGTGTCCATCCCTGTGCTGGGAAACGGTGACATCTGGACCACAGGTGATGCCGTCACGATGTTGAAGACCACCGGCTGTGACGGTGTCGTGGTGGGAAGGGGCTGCCTGGGTCGTCCATGGCTCTTCCGCGACCTCGCCGATGCGATGGCTGGCCGTCCTGTTCAGGACCCGCCCGACTCTGGCGAGATTGCCGACATCATGATTCGCCACGCCGGGCTCCTGGTCGGCCACTTCGGAGATCGGGTCGGGATGAGCCTGTTTCGCAAGCATCCCACCTGGTATCTGAAGGGCTTCCCGGCGGGGCGGCTCATGCGCGACTCCCTGGCCCGGGTTGAGTCCGTCGATCGACTTCGCGAGATCCTCGCCCCGTGGCCACGGGACATACCTTTCCCGTCAGAGGCCGACCAGATGGTGCGCGGCCATTCTCACGGTCCCCGCACCGTCCGCCTGCCTCATGGCTTCCTCGATCACCGTGAAGGGGATCGCCTCGGTCGGGATGCCGACCAGGTGGTCAGCGGCGGCTAGGCGCGTTCGCTGTATCCGGCGACCGCGGCCAGGACGAGATGGGCCATCGCATCGAGAGTGAGGCCATCCGGGTCTGCTTCCGGATCGACCTCGACGAAGTCCATTGCGCGAACCAATCGGTCGCCGGCACAGCGCCGGACCCCCTCCGCCAGGGCGCGGATGTCGAGCCCACCCGGCCGGGCCCCGGGGCAACCAGGAACCTGGTGCCGGTCGAGGACGTCGACGTCCACATCCACATAGATGACATCGCACCGACCGGTGAGACCGGCCAGAGCGTCATCGACGACTTCGTCCATTCCCCTGCGCTCCACATCGGCGACGGTGACGATCTCGATCCCATTCTCGTCGCAGTAGGAGCGGTACTCGGCAGAATTGGAGAAGGAGTGGATCCCGATCTGGACGACGTTCTCCCCGGGAAGTCCGTCCTCGTCGATCAAACCCCTCACCGGGGTCCCGTTGGTCGGCCCCATGGCAAGAGTCCGCACGTCGTGGTGCGCGTCGAATGTGATCAGGCCGACCCGGGCCCGATCCGGTGACACCGCCCGGACCAGTGGCCGGCTGATCGCATTGTCGCCACCGAGATAGATGATGAGCTCGACCTGGGGCAACGACAGGGCCATGCCCTCCACCACGCCGGGCATCTCGTTCATGTCGAGCTCCGAGACGGGCCAGTTTCCCTCATCACGAACCGACATCCCTCCGAAGTCGATCCCCCACTCACCGTGGAAGGTGGAGAACCGGCTCAGCCTGTCCCGCACGCCGAGTGGGGCGAGATCGGCGCGAGACGGGGAGAGGGAAGCCTTCGAAGACGGGACACCCACCACGAGGATGTCGGGGTCGGGATTGTCCTGAGCCAGCCAGACGTCGGCCCGAGGCCAATGCGGGTCATTCACTGCCATCTCCGCACAGCGTATCGGTGCCCTCGTCGTTCCCAGACATGCCGAAGCCATACGCTGTGCGAAACGGGCCAGAAGGCCCTATCCAGCCAGGTGCCCGGGGTCGACACTTGTATCGGACGGCCTCCAGTGAGGACGTTCCGAAAGGAGGTGATTTCCGTGACGACGCTTACCGAGCGCCCGACGACGGAGATCACTCGGATGCCGCATCGGTCCTACACCACCGCGTGGGTGATGGGGATCGTCGGCCTGCTGGCAGCCGGTGTCGGAGCATGGATGTACTACGTGCCGGCGGACTGGTTCCTGGGTGGGCTCGACGAGGCCTGGTACCTCGGCTTGTTCATCGGCGCCGGTCTGTTGCTGGCGGTCGCATTCGGGCTCTTCGCCCAGGGCATGCTGAGAGATGATCGGGTCTGGACGACCCGAGTGACGGTGATGACGGTCCTGTCCGTCCTCGCCCTAGCCGGAGCCGTCACTTTCGGTCTGATTCTGATCCTCTGACAGGCATGCCAGCTGACGCCGGGGCCCCGGGACTCCCGGGGCCCCGGCTGTGCGCCAATGTGCGGGGTCGTTCACAGCATCTGTATGTCGACCCCGCGTTCCCGTGCCACTCTCTGTGCGATCTCGTACCCGGCATCGGCATGACGCATCACTCCGGTCCCCGGGTCATTGGTGAGGACCCGTTCGACCCGGAAAGCCCCCTGCTCGGTCCCGTCGGCGACGACCTGCGCGCCTGCATGTATCGAGTTCCCGATGCCAACGCCGCCACCGTGGTGAACCGCCACCCAGGCGGCTCCCGATGAGACGTTGAGCATCGCATTGAGGATCGGCCAGTCGGCCACGGCATCCGATCCGTCTGCCATCGCCTCGGTTTCCCGATAGGGGGATGCCACCGACCCGGAGTCGAGATGGTCGCGGCCGATCACGATCGGAGCCGAGATCTCCCCCGATGCGACCATCTCGTTGAATCTGAGGCCGGCGAGATGCCTCTCGCCGTAGGAGAGCCAGCAGATCCGGGCCGGGAGGCCCTGGAAATGAACCTTCTTCTCGGCCATGCCCAGCCAACGGCGGAGGGACTCGTTGTCAGGGAACAGATCGAGGATGGCGCGGTCGGTCGCGACGATGTCGGATGGGTCGCCGCTCAAGGCGACCCATCGGAAAGGCCCGTTTCCCTCGCAGAAGAGAGGGCGGATATAGGCGGGGACGAATCCCGGGTAGGCGAAGGCGTCGCGATATCCGGCGGTCATCGCCTCACCGCGCAGGTTGTTGCCGTAGTCGAAGGTCTCGGCGCCGGCATGTTGGAATCCGACCATCGCCTCACAATGGGTGGCAATCGACTCCCTCGCCGCCTTGATGTAGGTGTCGGGGTCGTCTTCGCGAAGACTCAGCGCCTCCTCGAGGCTGTAACCGGCGGGGATATACCCGTAGAGAGGATCGTGCGCCGAGGTCTGATCGGTGACGATGTCGACGTCGAGGCTCATCTCCAACAAAAGCGGGAACACCTCTGCAGCGTTGCCGAGAAGACCGATCGAAACCGCCTCCTGATTGGCCTTTGCCTCCATTGCCCTGGCCACGGCCGCTTCGACGTCGTCGTGGCTCTCGTCGAGGTAACCGGTCTCCAGTCGTCGCTCGATGCGATGGGGATCGACCTCCACACAGAGCGCTACCCCGCCGTTCATGGTGATCGCAAGTGGTTGGGCCCCACCCATGCCACCCAGACCCGCGGTCAGGGTGAGGGTGCCGGCCAGGGTGCCACCGAATCGCTGCTCGGCGATGGCGGCAAAGGTCTGATAGGTGCCCTGGAGGATCCCCTGGGTGCCGATGTAGATCCAGGAGCCGGCGGTCATCTGACCGTACATCATCAGACCCTCGGCCTCCAGCTTCCAGAAGTGCTCCAGGGTGGCCCAGCGGGGAACGAGCAGGCTGTTGGCGATGAGGACACGAGGCGCCATCTCGTGAGTGCGGAAGACACCGACCGGTTTGCCCGACTGGACCAGGAGCGTCTCGTCATTGGCCAGCCGCTCCAGGGTGCGGACGATTGCGTGCAGGCTTTCCAGATTTCGGGCGGCCTTGCCCCGGCCGCCATAGACGATGAGGCGCTCGGGGTCCTCGGCCACGTCCGGATCGAGGTTGTTGAGCAGACAGCGGAGAGCGGCTTCCTGGAGCCAGCCGTTGGTGTTCAGGGTCGGGCCGCGGGGCGCATGGAGCGGGAAGGCGAGGTCGATCATCTCGGGCGGAGACTACGCCGGGAGGTCAGCTCGCAGGCTGTGACCATCTCCCCTACCTGAAGGGGCCCCCTGGGCGGAGAATGATGATGAAAGGAGTCGACATGACCTCAAGAACCGGTGTCCGAACCCCGCCGTCCTTCCGAGGGAGCATCGAGCTTCTCTGGGCCTGGGCGTCGGTGGCCGTGATGATGGCGCTGTTGGTCGCCACGTTCATTGCCAGCACGTCCGCGGCTGAAATCGTCTCCCAGATCCTCGGTCCACTCACGATGGTCGCCTCGGCGGTGGCGGTCTGGTTTGGGCTTGCAGCCCGACGTCACGGGGAGGAGGGCGGTTTGGTCCCGGCCGCCATCGGTGCCCTGGTTGGCGGATTCTTCCTGGTGATGCTGCTGCTCGCCTTTATCTTCCACGTCGGGTTTGGCTGGGATTAGTCCGCCCTGCGGGAGAAGTCCCGCTCCTCCCCCAATGCTGTCGCTCACTTGCGGAGCAGACCGTCCAGCCTGCGGGAGGCGATCCTCGCCCCGATCAACCCCATTATCAGAAGGAAGGAGATGTGGCCGGCCAGACTCCAGTCGAAGACACCCAGTGAGAAGGCCCGCAACATCTCGGTGCCGTGATATAGCGGGGAGACCCGGGCGATCTGCTGGATGACCGGCGGATAGACCTCCAGTGGATAGAAGGTGCCCGAGAACAAGAACAGAGGCATTGTGACCAGGGAGACCAGATCGAAGTCCTGCCACGAGCGCATGTAGGTACAGGCGGCGAGACCAACCGAGCCGAAGGCGAATCCGATCAGCACCGCACCGGGGATGGTGAGCAACGCCCACCAATTGGTGGTCAGACCCATGACCACCATGACGATCAGGAAGGTGATCGAGTAGAGGGCGCCACGGAGCAGGGCCCATCCGATCTCGCCGATGGCGATGTCGCGCGGGTTCATCGGCGTGGTGAGAATCCCCTCGTAGACGTTGCCGAACTTGAGCTTGAAGAAGATGTTGAACGTGGTCTCCAGCACCGCACCGTTCATCGCCGAAGCCGCCATCAGCGCCGGGGCGACGAAGGCGGTGTAGTCGACCGGGATCCCACCAGGCCCGGTGACGTCGCCGACCAGTGCCCCGATCCCTATCCCGATCGAGAACAGATAGAACACCGGCTCGAAGAAGCCGGTGAAGATGATCTTCCACAGTCTCCGATAGACGAGGTAGTTCCGCTCCCAGATGCGCTGGGCGCGAAACGGGGTCATCCGGCCGGGAGGAGTGAGTCTGGTGGGGGCGGAGACGCTCACGGCTTGAGCCTCCTCTCCAGGAATCGCGAGGCGAGGACCAGGCCGAGCACGGTCATGACGGCGAGATAGGCGATGTGAACCGAGATCGGGAGGTTGGTGACCACCGACTCGTCGACTCCGGGCAGGGCGACTTTGCGGACGAGCTCGACACCGTGGAAGAGTGGAGTTACGTAGGCAAATCCTTGCAGGTAGTCGGGCAACTGGCTGATCGGGAAGAACGTCCCAGAGAAGAGGAAGAGGGGGATGATCCCAAACCGGAACATGGTGGAGAGGCTGGTCTCGTCCTCCCGGGTCACCGTGAACGCGGTGACCACTGTCTGGAAGGCGAGCCCGGTGAGGACACCCGGGGGCACGGCGAGCAGCGCGTCCCGCATCTCCAACGCACCGAACAGCACCGCGATCACGGCGAAGACGAGGAGAATGAACGTCAGCCGGATCGCGGCCCAGTAGAAACGGCCAATCACGATGTCGGTCGGGCTGATTGGAGTGGTGATGGTGGCGTGGAACTCTTTCCTCCACTTGATGCCTGCCATCACCGGAAACGCCCCATCACTGGCTCCGCTCTGCATCGCCGTGGCGGCCATCAGGCCCGTGGCGACGAATGCGAGGTAGGAGATGGCGAGATCGTTGTCACCCGAGTCGACCAGTGTCCCCAGGCTCAAGCCCATCGCCGACAGGAAGAGGACAGGGTTGACGAAGCTGGATATGACCGTTCCGCGCCAGGTACGGCGATAGCCGATCAGCTCGCTCTCGACGACGCGGAAGGGCCTGGTCAGGGTTGACATCAGTCGATCAGCCGTCTTCCGGTGAGCTTGAGGAAGACGTCCTCCAGCGTGGACCGCCTCACCAGGACCTGATCGGGATGGATGCCACGCGCCGTCAGCTCATGCTGGGATGCCTCGGCGTCGTCGGTGTAGAGGATCACCCGGTCGGCGAGAATCTCTGTGTTGTTGCCCACTCCTTCGAGTCTCGGAGCGACCGCGTCGACCTCCCCGTCGGCAAAGCGGAGCTCGACCACCTCGCGCGGGGCGTATTGGGCGATGAGGTTGCGCGGTGAGCCCTCGGCGACGATCTTGCCGCCATCCATGACAACCAGCCGGTCGCAGAGCTGCTCGGCTTCGTCCATGTAATGGGTGGTGATTATCAAGGTGGCACCCTGCTGCTTGAGCCGGTAGAGACGGTCCCAGAGCAGATGCCGTGCTTGGGGATCGAGCCCGGTGGTTGGCTCGTCGAGGATCACCAGGTCGGGATCGTTTATCAGGGCCCGGGCGATGGTGAGACGTCGTTTCATCCCTCCCGACAGCGGTTCGACCTGGGATTTGGCCCGATCCGAGAGCTGGGCGAACTCGAGCAGCTCCTCGGTCCTGGCACGGATCTGGGCGCGGCTCATGTCGTGGTAGCGCCCATAGACATAGAGATTCTCGGCGACGGTGAGCTCGAGGTCGAGGTTGTCCTCCTGGGGAACCACGCCCAATCGCTGGCGGATGGACCGCCCTTCGGTTGCCGGGTCGAGCCCGAACACCGTGAGCTTGCCGTCCGTGATCGGGCTCACTGTGGTGATCATCTTCATCGTCGAGGTCTTGCCGGCGCCGTTGGGCCCGAGAAAGCCGAAGGCCTCACCCTTGGCGATGTCGAAGTCGACGGCGTCGACTGCCAGAAAATCACCGAATTTCTTGGTCAGGCCACGCGCCTGAACGAGGGGCTCACTCATGAAGTCTCGACGCTAGTTCCCCGGTGGGACCGGTTCGGCGGAGTTACCGGTTTCTAGTAATGGTCGTACTTGACCAGGGCCGCGGCAGGCTTCCTTCCACCGAAGCGCCGTGGTGCGGCGCCCGCGCCCGGGTAGCCGAGGGCGACGGCGTATCGCGTCTCGGTGCCGTTGGGTGCACCGACAAAGTGCCTTGCGTCTGCATGCCGGTGCAACGTGATCGGGCAGGACGCGACGCCAAGGGCCTTCGCGGCCAGCATGATGTTCTGCGCGGCCCGCCCGATGTCGAACATGTTGCCGCCCTCTTCCTTGACCAGGACGACGGTGGCTGCGGAGGAGCGGACCGGGTCTGTGAAATCCCCATGCTCGGCCAGGCCAAGGAGCCGGTCCCCGGTGACCACCACGAACGACCAGTCCTGGCGGTTCTTCGAGCTACCCGTCCACCGAGCGGCTTCGAGTATTCCGCTCAGATGATCTTCGGAGAGCGGCTTGTCCTGATAGTCCCTGATCGCGCGCAACCCGAGGATGAATTCGTACCTGTCGTTCATGGCTTGCTCCTGTTTCAGCTCTGCTTGGGATAGAGGATCATCTGGGTGCAACGGAACAGTGCGATCTTCCTCCCCGTGTCCTCGGCCGTGACGATCACATCCCAGACCTGTGTGGTGCGGCCACCATGTACCAGGGTCCCCTCAGCCAGGAGCGCTCCGTCGAGGAGGGTGCCGAGGTGGTTGGATTTCAACTCGATGGTGGTGAAGCCGACCGCACCCTCGGGCAGGTTGGCGACGCATCCATATCCCGCGGTGGTGTCGGCCAGAGCGATCACCGAGGCCGCGTGCAGGTAGCCGTTGGATGCGAGGTGCTTCTCTTCGAGGGCACAGCGCATCCGCGACCAGCCTTCGCCCATTGCGATCAGCTCCAGGTTCAACAGACCGGGGAGACGAGTCGCACCAATAGTCTCCAGCATCGCGGCCAGTTCCTGCCGGTCAGGAGGGAAATAGGGCATCTCGGGCATGAGTCGGCGACCCTACCGGTAACGTCGCCGGGTGAGCCAGTCAGTGACTCTCGCCGGCGCCCGATGGTTGATCGGTCCTCGGGAGTTTGCCCGGCCGGGACGTGTCATCTCTGCGACCGAGACCAGCGGGGTCCTGCCGGCGATCGCTGCTGCGGAGGACGCGGCGCGGGCCGGCAGCTGGGTGGTCGGCTTCGTCTCCTATCAGGCTGCACCCGGCTTCGACCCTCGCCTCAGGGTCCCCGCCGACATCGGGCCGGCACTTCCCCTGATCTGGTTCGGGGTCTACGACAGCAGTGAGACAGCTGATCCGGGCACCGGGACGGCGTCACTCGGAGATTGGGAGCCCGGGCTGACCGCCCTTGAGCATTCAGGGCTCGTCGAGTCGATTCGCAGGTCGATCGTGAGGGGGGACACCTATCAGGTCAACCTGACCTTCCCGATGAGAGCCACCCTCGTCGGGTCCCCAGGGGCTCTGTTCGCAGCCATGCTCCGGGCCCAGCCGCAGAGCTTCGGCGCCATGATCGACTTGGGGGACACTCAGGTCGTGTCCGTCTCGCCGGAACTCTTCCTGCGCGTCGAAGGCCGGCATGTGGCGACGATGCCGATGAAGGGGACTGCGCCACGGGGTAGATCGACATTCGAGGACCGTGAGATGAGAGAGAGCCTGGTCCGCTCGGAGAAGGAGCGCGCCGGGAACCTGATGATCGTCGACATGCTTCGGAATGACCTTGGCCGTGTGGCAAGGGTCGGGACGGTGGGCGTCCCGCAGCTGTTCCAACCGGAGCGCCACCCCACCGTATGGCAGCTCACCTCGACGATCGAGGCGGAGCTCGAAGAGGGGGTAGGGCTGGCCGACCTGTTCTCTGCGGTTTTCCCCTGCGGGTCGGTCACCGGTGCCCCCAAGGTCTCGACGATGGGGATCATCGCCGATCTCGAGCCCGGGCAGAGGGGTGTGTACTGCGGCGCCATCGGTTACATCGCGCCGGGGGCGGTGTCGGCGGAGTTCGCCGTCGCCATCCGGACCGGTGTCGTCGAAGAGGGCAGGTTCACCTACCACGTCGGGGGCGGGATCACCTATGACTCCTTGGCCGGGTCCGAGTACGAGGAGTGTCTGTGGAAGGCCATTGTCGTGACCCAGCATCAGGACTCGCCGGATCTGCTCGAGACGATGCGGTACGTCCCCGGCGAGGGTATCCCGCTTCTCCAGCATCACATCGAGCGCATGGCCGGCTCCGCAGAGTATTGGGGCGTCACCT
>JBFYOJ010000295.1:0-8229 GCA_041303885.1 Acidimicrobiia bacterium
GCAGAATGACCGAATCTCAGCAACTGGACCCTCTGGTCCTGGGACGACGGCTGCGTCACCACCGCAAGGAGCGTGGCCTCACGCTCGATGGGTTGGGAGCCGCGGTGGGCAAGCCGGCGCCGTATCTGTCGCTTCTCGAAAACGGGAAGAAGGAGCCACGGGTCAATCTGGTTCTCGACCTCGCCGCCGCCCTCGACGTCGACGTGGCCGACCTGCTCGACCCCAACCCGCCCAGCCGGCGTGATGGACTCGAGATCGCATTGATGAGGGCGCAGGAGACGGCCCTGTTCCACTCCCTGGACCTCCCTTCGATCAGACCGAGCGCCCGTCTCGACAACGAGACGCTTGCCCATCTGGTCGGGCTCCATGACGCACTGCGGGAACGCTCCAACCTGGGATCGGCCGGCTCGGCGGAGGTCCGGCGCGCCAACGGGGCGGTCAGCGCCTGGGTCGGCGAACAGGAAGGCTATCTGGAAGCAGTGGAGGAGGAAGCGCGGCAGGCGCTCGGCTCGAGTGGTTACTCCGGTGAGGGCCCCTTTTCGTCACGCAACCTGCTCGATCTGGCGGCACGGGCCGGCTTCGAGATACAACCGATCGACGACATGCCCGCGTTCGCCCGCTCCCTGATCGATCTCGACCATCGCCGGGTGTACATAGCCCAGCGCGACGAGCTGAGGACCCGCCAGGCGCGCAAGGCGGTCCTGCAGACCCTGGCGGGCTTCCTACTCGGGCACGAGAACGACCCGGATCTCGACACATTCCTCCGCCAGAGGGTGGAGACCGCCTATTTCGCCACCGCGGTGCTGGTGCCAGAGGACGCCGTAGTGGCCCGGCTGCGATCGGCCAAGGACAACCACGACATCGACGTGGAGGACGTCAAGGAGCTGTTCTACGTCTCCTACGAGATGGCAGCCTGGCGGACCGCCAACCTGGCCACGCGTCACCTCGGGATCAGAACCCACCTGATCGTGAGCAACCGGGAAGGGACGGTGATCAAGGGCTATTGCAACGACGACGCCCCGATCCCCCGCGACGAACAGGGTGGAATGGAAGCCCAGCGCCTTTGCCGTCGTTGGGGAGCGAGAGTCACTTTCCAGTCACCCGAACGGTACGGGACCCACCACCAGTTCACCGACACCCCTGACGGGACCTACTTCTGCACGACCCACATCGAGGCCGGGCGCGACCCGGCCCATGCGGTCACCCTGGGAGTTCCCTTCGCTGACGCCAGATGGTTCCGTGGCCGGGAAACCGCCAATCGTGAGACCTCCACCTGCCCGGATCCGGCCTGCTGTCGGGTTCCCGCTGCGGAACTGGCCCACAAGTGGTCGAACAAGGTCATTGTGTCGGCGCGCTCCCAGGACCGGATCCTGGGGCTGCTCAGACCGGATCCCTACCCCGAGCTGGACATGCCCGAGGTCCTCGAGGTGGTCGAAGCACACTCCGGAGGCTGATCGATCGAGGTGCCGGGGCCGCATCTCATGATCGGGTGTCTTTGACGAATCCTCTCAGATGATCGGCCAGCCGGGCCAGTGACTCCTTCTGGACATACATCATGTGCCCGGCCCCGTAGTACTCCATGCGGATGTTCTTGCGGAGCGACTCGTCCAGACCGAGGTGGTTGAATGTGTACTCCGTGGCGAAGTGAGGTGTCGCCAGGTCGAAGTAGCCGTTGGCCACGAACACCTGGAGGCGTTGCGAGCGTGACATCACATCGCGCAGGTTCTCCGAGGTGTCCACGTAGTGACCCTTGAACTCCTCGTAGTCCCACGCCTCGTTGACCTCCATGCTCAGTGTCTCGTAGAAGGCGTCGTTCTCGAACCCAAGCTCCTCCCGAAGATAGTGGTTCAGAGTGGCTGTGAACGGGCCGCTCATCTGGTCCCCTGACGGGTCGTTCTCGAGGCTGTCACCATCGGCGATCCGGTCGATCCCGGTGAAGCGGGTATCGAGTCTGCCCACGGTCTTCCGCTGGTCCCGAATCAGCTCCTTGCAGAAGCGGTGGATGTGGACCCGTAGGTCGTATCTCTCGACGTACTCGAGGGAGAGCCCGGTGTACTCGGCCAGCTTGGCGGCCACCTTGCCCCGCTCTTTGTCGTCCAGGTCATCGCCACGGGCCAGGGCCGACCAGTACGGCCCGATAGCGAACTCCTCCACCTCGTCGAGGAACTCGCGCAACTTGCGCGACTGGTGCTTGCGGGAAAGTCGACCGTGGTACCAGGCGGTGGCGGCGTAGGTGGGGAGATGGACCATGTAGGGAAGGTCGTTGCCCGGCCGGAACACCCGCGTTTCCTTCTCCTGGCCGATGGTCTGGAAGTTGAGCACACACGAGATCAGAATCAGGCCGTTGAGCTCGGCGCCCTTGTCGGCGAACAGATCCCGGGCGATTGCAGCTCCCCTGGTCGTGCCGTAGCTCTCCCCGGCCAGGTATTTGGGCGAGGCCCACCGGCCATGGCGGTTGAGGTAGGAGACGATGAAATCGCTGAAGGCACCGATGTCCTTGGAGAAGTGGTGGAAGTCTTTCTCCTTGTCCTTCGGCGTGGCGGTGGAGAACCCGGTGCCGACGGCATCGACCAGGACCACATCGGCCACGTCGAGAATGGAGTGCTCGTTGTCGATGAGCCTGCCCGGCGTCGTCACTCTGAACCCCTCGTCGTCGAGCTCGACCCGACGCGGGCCGAACAGCCCGAGGTGGAGCCAGACGGTCGAAGAGCCCGGCCCACCGTTGAAGGCAAAGACGATCGGCCGGCTGGCCGGATCGGCATCGTCCTCGGTGTACGAGACATGAAAGAAGACGGCCTTCTTGTCCTCACCTTGCTCGATGACCTGAGTGGCGGCGGTCGCGGTGTAGGACACCTTGCGCCGGCCGAATTTGCCGGTGTACTGCCTGGAGGCGCTCTTCTCCTCGACCTCCGGTGTCGAGGGGCTCTTCGCCTCTGCTCCCTTGTCCTGGTCTTCTGTCATGGCTCGAATCTAAACCGGCTTCTCCCGGCCGTTGTCCTCGATCCAATCCTCCAGCCCGACGCCCAGGCCTTCGGCGATCCGGTTTATGTAGTTGAAATAGGCGACCACCTGAACGCAGCTCGAGATTCCCCTGTCGTCGAAGCCGTGGGCCCGGAGCTCGTCGACGTCTTTCCTGCCGACCGCCGCACACTCGTCGGTCAGCTTCTCGGCGAAGGAGAGCAGAGCCGATGTGGCTTCGTCGAGACCGGCCGCACGCCAGTCCTCGGCGAATCGGTCCACCATCTCTTGATCGTCGACCTCGTCCCGGAGGTCGTGCAAGTGCGCGGTGATTCAGTAGTGGCAGTCGTTGGCGCCGGAAGTGACCACGGCGATCATCTCCCGCTGCGCCCGGCTCAGCGGCGATGGCCCGAACATGATCGAGCCATAGAGACGCATCGAGTCCCGCATGACCTCGGGAAGCTGACTCTGGATCGAGACTATGTTCCAGATCCTCCCCGCACGCCGCATGGCGGCGTCGTACTCACCCCTGGTGATCCCGCTCGCCTCGTCGAAGGGGGTGATGTGGACGTGTGGCATGGTCAGCCGGCGAGGAACAGCGCCGGCTCCTCCAGGTTCTCCATTACCAGCGCCATGAACCTCCGACCGTGGGCCCCGTCGATCACCCGATGGTCGTAGGACAGTGAGAGGGGCATCACCGGTGCGATCTCGAGTTCGCCGTCGATCACCACCACCTTCTCCTGCGCCCTCCCCACCGAGAGGATGCCGGTCGTCCCGTAGGGGACTATCGGGGTCCCATGCCCACCGCCCACGGCCCCGATGTTGGACACGGTGAAGGTCTGGCCGGTCAGCTCATCCGGTCCCAGGCTTCGGGCCTTCGCCCCTTCGCCAAGACGACGTACCTCGGCTGCCAGATCGAGCACTCCCCTGGCATCGGCATCCCGGATCACCGCAACCATCAGGCCTTCCGGTGCATCCACCGCGATGCCCACGTGATACGAGCCGTGGAGGACGAGGTCGTCCCCGTCGAGAGTCGCGTTGAACTCCGGAAAAGCCTGCAGGGCGGGGATGACCGCCTTGATCACAAGTGCCTCCACCGGGATCTTGGTCTCATACCGGGCACCCAGTGCCGAGCGGATCTCGAGGAGCCGGGTGGCAACGACGTCATCGAAGGTGGTGACGTGTGGGATCTCGGCCCAGCTCTTCGCCATGTTGGTCGCGATCGTGCGACGCAGCCGGGTCATCGGCCGTCTCTCGTCCTGGCCGACGCCCGCCACGGGCGGGGGGACGGGAAGCGTCACCGACCCTGACGGGGCGGGGACCTCGACGGCGGCGGCCGCAGGCGGCGGCGGGGACGTCGGCTGCCCGGCCGGCCGGGCAGCGGTCATCACATCCTCCCGGGTGATGCGGCCGTCCGGGCCGGAGCCCCGGACCGTGGTGAGATCGATGCCCAGGTCACGGGCCAGCTTTCGAACTATGGGGAGCGCCCTGATGGTGTCTTGGCCTGCCGCGTCGTTCTCGTCGGCGCGAGCTGAGAGGACTTCGGCCTCCTCGCTCAAGGTCCCCACGATGGGGGCCGCCGAGGCCACCGGTGGTGCCGATGGCTCAGGGGTGACAGACCCGGCCGGCGGTGGAGCGGTCCGCGTTGCTGTCTCAGATTCGTCGCCGATCACCACCAGCACCGAGCCGACCGCGATGGTCTCGCCTTCAGCCCCGCCGTGGTGGAGGACCGTCCCGGCGTAGGGCGAGGGGATTTCCACCACGGCCTTGTCCGTCTCGACCTCGACCACCGGCTGGTCGGCCTCCACCCGATCGCCTTCGGCGACAAGCCAGCGCAGGATCTCGGCTTCGGTGAGACCCTCCCCGATGTCCGGGAGCCTGAATTCGTGTGCCACTAGCCCTCCAGAGTCTCTTCCGCGGCTTTGACAATCCGATCCACACTCGGAAGGTAGTGGGCCTCGGATCGCTTCAAGGGGAAGACGGTGTCCAACCCGGTGACCCTCCGCACCGGGGCCAACAACGAATACAGCGCTTGCTCCTGGATGACGGCAGCTATCTCGGCGCCGAGCCCGCCGGTGCGGGGTGCCTCGTGCACCACCACCACCCGACCTGTCTTCTTCGCCGACGCGACGATCCCGTCGTGGTCCAGTGGCGAGAGGGTGCGGAGATCGAGGACCTCGACCGACGTTCCCGCTTCCTCGAGTAGTGATGCGGCCGCTCGGGTCTCCTTGATCATCGCCCCCCAGGAGATGAGGGTGATGTCACCGCCTTCGCGCTCCACCCTGACCGGACCGATGTCCGTCGTGTAGTAGAGCTCCGCCACCTCCTCCTTGACCGCCCGATAGAGGCGGATCGGCTCGAGGAACAGCACCGGGTCGGGGTCCTCTATGGCTGCGAGGAGAAGGCCCCGTGCATCGGAGGGAGTCGACGGCACAACCACCTTGAGACCCGGGATGTGGGCGTAGATCGCCTCGGTGGACTCCGAGTGGTGCTCGGCTGCGCCGATCCCGCCTCCGAACGGGACCCGGATCACCAGAGGGGCGGTGAACCTGTGGTTGGATCGGTTTCGGATCCGGGCGACGTGGTTGATGATCTGGTCGTAGGCCGGATAGGAGAAGCCGAGGAATTGGATCTCGGCCACCGGTCGCAGCCCGGCGATGGCCATCCCGAAGGCCGCCCCGACTATCCCCGACTCGGCCACCGGGGTGTCGAACACCCGGTGCTCACCGTGCTTCTCCTGCAAACCGTCGGTGATCCGAAAGACGCCCCCGGTGCGCCCGATGTCCTCACCGAGCAGGACCACGCGCTCGTCTGCCTCGAGCGCGGTGTCCAAGGCCCCGTTGAGAGCCTGGGCGAGTGTGACCTCGCTCACTGCCCGACCTCGTCGAGTTGGGCTCTGAGGGGCCCGGTCGGCTCCTCGTACATGCGGCGGATCATCTCCTCGACGGTGGGCTGGGGCAGGGCTTCGGCCTCGGCGACCGCCTCTTCGATCCTCCGCGAGGCGACTTCCTCGAGCTCGGTCTGCCATTCCTGGGTCCAGCCACCTGCGCGATCCAGAAGGAGCCGGACCCGCTCCAATGGGTCTCTCTCCCGCCACCCTGCCGTCTCATCCTCATCGCGGTATCGGGTCGGGTCATCGGATGTGGTGTGGGGACCGACTCGATAGGTGACGGCCTCGATCAAGGTGGGCCCACCGCCACTGCGTGCCGTCTCCAGAGCGTCGCGGACCACGCAGAGCACGGCGGCCACGTCGTTCCCGTCCACCTGGGCGCCGGCCATCCCGTAACCATCAGCCTTCGACGCGATCGACTCCGATAGCGTCTGCTCGGCGCGAGGCAGGGAGATGGCGCACCCGTTGTTCTGGCACAGGAAGACGGTGGGCGTGTTGAACACGGCTGCGAAGTTCATCGCCTCGTGGAAGTCCCCTTCCGACGTCGCCCCGTCACCGAACGAGGTCAGAGCCACGCGATCGGTCCCCTTCAGCGACTCCGCCCACGCGAGCCCGACCGCATGGATCATGTGCCCGCCCACGGTGATCGAAGGGGGAAGGACATTGACCCCTTCGGGAGGCTGGCCACCGCGCTCGTCCCCGGTGCGCCCCGCGATGAGGAGACGCCACGGATAGCCGGCCCTCCACATCAATGCGGCGTCCCGATAGGTCCCTGCCACCCAGTCGTCCGGTCTGAGAGCGGCTGCGGCTCCGATCTGGGCCGCCTCCTGGCCCTCGAAGGGGGCGTAAGTGGCGAGACGGCCCTGACGCTGCATAGCCATGCACTTGTGGTCGTAAGTACGAGCCTCGACCATGTCGGCGTAGAGACCCCTCATCTCCTCGAGGGTGATCGGCAGTCTGTCGCGGACAGTCCCGTCCGGTCCTATCAGGCTGAACATGCGTCGGTGAGCTTATCGGTCAGCCAGATATGTCCACCTCGGAGGGGTGGCCAGAAGGGCCGGAGGGGTCGGTGACCGGTCGGCCGGCATCGAATCAGACCCGGGCACGCTCCGAGGCGAGGACCTCTTCCATCTCATCCAGGGTCATCAGCACGTCGCGGGCCTTGCTCCCCTGGGAGGGCCCGACTACTCCGCGACTCTCGAGGATGTCCATTACCCGCCCGGCGCGGGCGAACCCGATCCGGAGCTTTCGCTGCAACATGGACGTGGAGCCGAGCTCGCTGCGGACGATGAGCTCCATCGCCTGACGGACCAGGATCTCCTCTTCGTCGTCCACCTCCTCGGCCTGGGCAGCGGCGGCGGCAGCAGTAGCCACCAGGACCTCCTGGTCCTCGTACTTGGCCTCCTGCTGCTGACGCACCCATTCGACCACCGCGTGGACTTCGCTCTCCCGAACCCAGGCGCCCTGGATTCGATGCGGGCGGGGCTCCTTGGCGGTCACCACCAGCATGTCGCCCATCCCGATCAGCTTCTCGGCCCCGGAGCCATCGATGATGACCCGACTGTCGGTCTGCGATGCCACGGAGAAGGCGAGCCGGCTCGGGACATTGGCCTTGATGACACCGGTGATCACGTCGACCGAAGGCCGCTGCGTGGCGATGACCAGGTGGATCCCGACTGCCCGGGCCATCTGGGCGATGCGCACGATCGACTCCTCCACCTCGCGCCCCGACACCATCATCAGGTCGTTGAGCTCGTCGATCAGGATCACGATGTAGGGGAAGCGGTCGAAGCCCTCCGGATCGAGATTCCCCGCATCCCGTTTCTCCCGGTAACCCTCGATGTCGCGGACCTTGGCGTCGGCGAGAAGGTCGTAGCGCCGGTCCATATCGGCCACAGCCCATTTCAGCGCGTCATTGGCCTTCTTCGGGTTGGTGATCACCCTGGTGAGCAGATGGGGCACCCCGTTGTACTGCCCGAGCTCCACTCGTTTCGGGTCGACCATGATCAGACGCACGTCGTCGGGATGGGTCCGCATGAGCAGCGACGTCACGATCGAGTTGATGCACGAGGACTTGCCAGCCCCTGTTGCCCCCGCGATGAGCACATGCGGCAGCTCGGCCAGGTTGAGCAGCTTGGGCTCGCCGGTGATGTCCATCCCCAGACCCACGGTGAGTGGGTGGTTCTCGACGGCGGCCTCCGCGCTGGACAGGATGTCGCCGAGGGAGACGAGACGGCGCTTCGTGTTGGGCACCTCCACACCGATGGCGGACTTGCCCGGGATGGGGACCAGGATTCGAACGTCCGGTGTGGCCAGGGCATAGGCGATGTCGTGGGCCAGGCTCGAGACACGGTTGACCTTCACCCCGGGCGCCAGCTCGA
>JBFYOJ010000296.1:0-8531 GCA_041303885.1 Acidimicrobiia bacterium
TGCAGGTGTGGTCCGCACCATCGACCGCACCGGGGGGACGTTTCTCCACACATCGCGGACCAATCCGGCCAAGATGAGGCCCGAGGAGGTCCCCGAGTTCCTGACCGTGGGCGCCCCCGATGGAGGCACCGTCGACCTCACCCCGCATGTCCTCCGTGTGCTGGAGAGCCGGGAGATCGACGTATTGATCCCCATCGGAGGGGACGACACGCTCTCGTATGGCCTCCGTCTTCACGAGGAGGGGGTCCCGGTGATTGCCATCCCGAAGACGATGGACAACGATGTCCACGGGACGGACTACTGCATCGGGTTCTCCACCGCAGTGAGCCGGGGCGTCCAGTTCATCCACAGTCTCCGCACTGCTGCCGGCTCGCATGAGAGGATCGCCGTCGTCGAGCTCTTCGGGAGATACAGCGGCGAGACGTCTCTGGTGACCGCCTACCTCTCGGGTGTCGACCGGGCCGTCATCTCCGAGGTGCCGTTCGACATCGACAAGCTGGCCGGCCTGCTCCTATCGGATCAGGCATCCAACCCCTCTAACTACGCGATGATGACCATCTCCGAGGGTGCTCGTCTCGCCGAGGGCGACATGATCCTGGCCGGGGAGGAGGACGCATACGGTCACCGCAAACTGGGTGGTATCGGTGCGCTGACCGGTGAGTTGCTCAGGGAGAGGACCGGTGAGCCAGTCCTCTATCAGCAGGTGGCGTATCTGATGAGGTCGGGGGCGCCCGACTCACTCGACTTGATGGTGGCCACCAACTACGCGGTGATGGCGGCCGATCTCGCCGTCGAGAAGAGCCACGGGCGGATGGTGGCGCTTCGTGGGGGGACGTACACTCATGTCCCGATCGGGGTCACCAAGGAGGGGGTGAAACGGGTCGACGTGGACGAGTTGTACGATCCGGACACCTATCAGCCGAAGGTGCGCCACGTCCTGGGCAAGCCGATGTTCCTCTACTGAGGACTGACCACGCCCCCCATCGCGTTGACCCGATCCGCGATCACCTCGCGAACCTGGTCCCGGAGCTCACCGGTGTTCGAGTGGTTCAACCCCTCTGTCTCGATGGGTTTGTCCAGGATGACCTTGATGTGGCCGCCGCGAACGATGGGCGTGCCCGGCTTCCACGCCTCGTAGGAGCCGTGGATCGACAGGGGTAGGATGGGCAGCTGCCCTGCGATCGCCATCGTGAAGGCACCTTTCTTGAACGGCTTCATCACACCATTTCGCGGGCGGGTCCCTTCGGCATAGATGATCAGGCTTCGACCCTTGGTGACCAGCTCTTTCGACTGACGGTTCACCTCGGCATGAACCGCGCCGCGGGCTTCCCGATCGACCTCGATGATACCGACGGCGCGCATCCCCTGGGCCAGCACCGGGATGCGAAAGAGCTCCTTCTTGGCGAGGAAACGGATTGGGAGCGGCACGGCGAGGAGACAGGCCATTATGTCGAAGGTAGAGAGGTGGTTGGCGACGACCACATACGACTGGTCGGGGTCGACGTTCTCCTGGCCCTCGACCTCCAGCCTCGTTCCCGAGCTGATCAGCCAGGCCCGACTCCATCCGCGGATGATCCGGTCGATCGCGGGCGATGTGTCGTTGATCAGGGCTATCACGAGTATGAGGCCTACTGCGACGATCGTGGCGACCACGCCGGTCACGACAGTGATGGCTGTCCTCGGGATATCGATGAGCCATCGCATCGCCGCGACGTTAGTGACAGCCCTTAGCCTTGTCTGTTGTGGACAAGGCATCACTTCGGAGCGCGATCCGGTCGATGGGACCGTTGCCGCCCGAGGTGAGTCGACAGATCGTGGACGGGCTCTTCGTCTGGCTGGCGCCGCGACTGCCCGGGACGATCTCGGCGTTCCTGCCCATGGAGGGCGAGGTCGACCTCAGGCCGTTGATGGAGCGGCTTCCGGGCTGGCGATGGGTCCTTCCGAGGGTCGAGCCCGACCATTCGCTGACCTTTCGGGATGCGGCCACACCGAGGGAGACCCACCCGTTCGGAATGGAGCAGCCGGCCGGCTCAGGGCCGGTCGTCCCAATCCAGGAGATCGACGTCCTCCTGGTCCCCGGCCTCGCCTTCGACCGCCAGGGGAGGAGGCTGGGCAACGGCGCCGGGCACTACGACCGCACTCTGTCGGAGGCTCGCCGCAACACGGTGAGCATCGGCATTGCCCCCGAGGCCCACATGGTCGAATTCGTCCCCACCGAGCCGTTTGACGTCCGGGTGGGCTGGCTCGCCACGGAGACCGGTGTGGTCAGGTGCCTTCCCAGTGGGTGACATTGCCGAGTGAGAGGAAGATCGCGGGCCCAATCGGCGGTGACTCACGGTATTGCGGGTATTTGTCGGAGAGCGCTCGACGCGCATTGTCCCACCGGTCTCCGTCGCTGACCACCTCGACCTCTCCGTCCACCCGAACCCACCATAGAGTCGGCCAATCCTCCTCGTATCGATCGACGAGGAGGGAGGCCCGAGGGTTGGCCTCGACATTCCGCAGCCGCTTCAGACGAGACGTCGTCTTCGGCTTGTCGTCGATCATATGCACTGCGTAGTCGTCGATCAGGGCGAAGGTGACGGGCACGATGTGTGGTTCACCTGCAGGAGTGATCGAAGCGAACCTGCCCACCCTGGCCGCAGCGAGCCGCCCCAGCGCCTCAGCTCGATCCATGCCGTACTTCGAGTAGTGGCTCCAACGCCCTCCAGGTCACATCGGCCCATCGCTGGTGACCGGCGGCGCTCACATGGAAGAGGTCGGCCGACCAGAGTCCCCGGTCGGCGTACCAGGTATCGGGATCGTCAGAGCGCTGTTCAATGACGTGGGCGCCATGCCGGGCGGCGACGACGTGGTGTACCTGATCGAAACTGGCCGAGCGCCTGGTCATGAGGTTGCGCAGCGGCGGGTAGAGGCGGGGAATGGTCCCCAGGTCTCCGACCCCGCTCATGACCACGAGTGAGCCGGTGCCGGCCAGCGCGGCGACGAGCTCTTCGAGCTGTGCCTCGAATTCACGTAGACGGACCCCTCTCAGGATGTCGTTGGCGCCGACCGCGACGAACACCAGATCCGGGTCGAATTGGAGAGTCGGATCCAACTGGTTCTCGATCAGGTCGACGGCCTTGGACCCACTCACCGCGAACGATCGCAGGATGACGTGGCGTGTCTCGCCGAGACGGGCGCAGACCCTCGACACCCAGATCTCCTCGGGCCCGGACACTCCGGGAGCGTGAACAGAGGAGTCGCCGAGCACCGCGACTCGAATCTCGGGGAGGGCGGAATCGCCAAAGACTCCGGAGGGGTCGTACTCGACCTGACGGGGAGCAGGCCTTAGAACGGCGTAGGCGGCCTCCGCACCGAGCACCACGGCGCCTGCTGTGAGCCCGCGTTTCAGCAGACGAGGGACCATCGGTGCAATCTTGCCAGGGATCAGGCGCTCGAGGCGTCCTGGATCCGGGCCTTGAGCCCGTAGCGGCCGGCCCGCTCGGTGAGGTCGACCACCGCTCCTGCCGCATCCGAGAATGCCGAGGGGTCTTCGGGGAAGAACTCGAAATTGTCCCCTTCGATCTCGAAGGAGAAGCGGTAGATGGACGTCCGATGGATCTCCATGGTCGTCAGCGGCCACGAGCCCATGTGCCGCCGGCCAGCGACGATACGAAGCCGGCCGTCGTCGATCTCGACAGTCACCACAGTGGGCTCCAGTTTGGGGCCCTGCAAACGCCCTGGGTAATAAGCCATCCCGACATCCAATGTAGTCGTTCCAGGTGATAGTCAACAAGGGGTGACACCGTCCAAACCGGGGTTACAGTTTGAGCTAGTCCTTCGGAAAGGATGATGACGGACCCGTCCACGACACCGACACCGAGCAACAAGGTCAGATTCGTCACCGCCACCACCCTGTTCGACGGGCACGACGCATCGATCAACATCTTCCGGCGGATCCTGCAGGCGTCCGGTGCCGAGGTCATCCATCTCGGTCACAACCGGACCGGTCTCGACATAGTGGAGACCGCAATCGAGGAGGATGCCCACGCCATCGCGGTGACCTCCTATCAGGGCGGCCACATGGAGTTCTACCGCTATCTCCGGGATCTTCTCGTGGAGCGGGAAGCAGGCCATGTGAGGCTGTTTGGTGGCGGCGGTGGGACGATTCTCCCCGCGGAGGGAGAGGAGCTGGTGGAGTACGGGATCACCCGGATCTACTCGCCCGACGACGGCCGCGAGTTGGGCCTTCAGGGGATGGTCAGCGACATGATCGCCCGCTCCGACTTCGCCACAGGGGAGCTCGGCGACGACTTCGACCTGGACCAGCTAGCCACCGGCAACACGAAGGTGGTGGCGGGGTTGATCTCGGCTGCGGAGAACTATCCAGACAAGTACCAGGACGTCTTCGAGAGGATCGAGGAGCGGGCAGGCCGATCATCGGCTCAGATAGTCGGGATCACCGGGACCGGTGGCTCGGGCAAGTCGAGCCTGGTCGATGAGCTGCTGCGCCGATTCCTGCTCGACTTCGACGATCTCACGGTGGCAGTGATCTCTGTCGATCCCTCCAAGCGCCGATCGGGGGGAGCGCTGCTCGGGGACCGGATCCGTATGAACTCCCTGCCACATCCCCGGGCCTACATGCGCTCCCTGGCAACCCGTCAATCCAATCTCGCCTTGTCGCCGCATGTGCTCCAGGCATTGAACGTCGTGAAGGCAGCAGGGTTCGATCTCATCATCCTGGAGACGTCCGGGATCGGCCAGTCCGACACCGAGATCGTCGACCTCTCCGATCTCTCCGCATACGTGATGACTCCCGAGTATGGGGCGGCCACCCAGTTGGAGAAGATCGACATGCTCGATTTCGCAGATCTGGTGGCGATCAACAAGGCGGACAAGGAGGGCGCTCTCGACGCCCTGCGTGACGTTCGCAAGCAGTACAAGCGGAACACCCTCGACTTCACTGCCACCGACGATGCCCTGCCCATACATCTCACAATTGCCTCGGAGTTCAACGATCCCGGGACCAACCGGTTCTATCGAGCCTTTCTCAGGGCCCTTGGCGAGCGCGGCCTCCGGCTCGAGTCGACTCTCGATCTCCCCACCAACGACGCCGCCAAGCAACACGTCGTGCCGCCGGAGCGGACCCGATACTTGGCGGAGATCGTCGAGGAGATCCGTCGTTACGACGTCTGGGCAGACGAGCAGGCGGCGATAGCGGACTCCCTCTACCGGTTGGAGGGGGCTGGACAGGCCGGCCTCGACGTGGAGCAGGCGATCGGTGATGCCGGTCAACGTCTCGATCCGGAGAACCGTCGCGCCCTCGGGCACTGGGACGGGATGCTCGCCGAGTACTCGGGGGAGGAGTTCATCTACCACGTCCGCGGGAAGGAGATCAGGGTCCCGCTCCACCAGGAGACTCTGAGCCACACTCGGATCCCGAGAGTCGCCCTCCCTCGCTACCGCTCATGGGGCGACCGTCTCGCCTGGCTGCTCCAGGAGAACGTCCCAGGTGAGTTCCCCTACACGGCAGGGGTTTTTCCTTTCAAACGGGCGGAGGAGGACCCGGCCCGGATGTTCGCCGGCGAGGGGCCTCCCGAGCAGACCAACCGACGTTTTCACTATCTCGCAGAAGGCCAGCCCGCCATCCGTCTCTCCACAGCCTTCGACTCGGTCACGCTCTACGGCGAGGACCCGCATGAGCGGCCCGACATCTACGGAAAGGTGGGCAACTCAGGCGTGTCGATCGCTACGCTTGACGATGCCAAGAAGCTCTACTCGGGCTTCGACCTTTCCGATCCGGCCACCTCGGTGTCGATGACGATCAACGGGCCGGCTCCGATGATCCTGGCGTTCTTCCTGAATGCCGCCATCGATCAGGCGTGCGAGTCCTACATCACCGAGACGAGCTCATGGGAGGAGGTCGAAGGGAAGATCGATGGCATCTACGGGGATCGGCCCCGACCGTCCTACTTCGGCGGCCTCCCTCCCGGGAACGAAGGGCTCGGTCTGCGTCTGCTCGGGGTGACCGGCGACCAGGTCCTTCCCACCGATGTGTACGAACGGATCAGAGCCGAGACCATCTCGAGGGTTCGCGGGACGGTCCAGGCCGACATCCTCAAAGAGGACCAGGCGCAGAACACCTGCATCTTCTCCACCGAGTTCGCCCTGCGGATGATGGGTGATATCCAGCAGTGGTTCGTCGACAACGACGTGAGAAACTTCTACTCGGTCTCGATCAGCGGGTATCACATGGCCGAAGCGGGAGCCAATGCAATCACACAGCTCGCATTCACCCTGGCCAACGGCTTCACCTTCGTCGAGAACTACCTGGCCCGGGGGATGGACATCGACGACTTCGCCCCCAACTTCTCCTTCTTCTTCTCCAACGGGATAGACGCCGAATACGCCGTGATCGGCCGGGTGGCGCGTCGCATCTGGGCCAAGGCGATCAGACACAAGTACCGGGGGAATGACCGATCACAGAAGCTGAAGTACCACATCCAGACGTCGGGCCGGTCGCTCCACGCCCAGGAGATCGGCTTCAACGACATCAGGACCACCCTGCAAGCGCTCTACGCCATCTACGACAACACAAACAGCCTCCACACCAACGCCTACGACGAGGCGATCACCACACCCACCGAGGAGTCGGTGCGGAGGGCCCTGGCCATCCAGCTGATCATCAACCGGGAACTGGGCCTGGCCAGGAACGAGAACCCCCTGCAGGGGAGCTTCGTCATCGAAGAGCTCACCGACCTGGTCGAGGAGGCCGTTCTCGCCGAGTTCGAGCGGATCAACAGCCGTGGTGGGGTGCTCGGCGCCATGGAGCGCCAGTACCAGCGCACCAAGATCCAGGAGGAGTCTCTCCACTACGAGCAGCAGAAGGAGTCAGGCGCCTATCCGGTGGTCGGGGTGAACACCTTCATCTCCAAGGAGGGCTCGCCGTTCGTCATCCCCAAGGAGTTGCGACGCTCCACGGACGAGGACAAGGACCGCCAGATCGCCAATGTGCGCGCCGTCCAGGAGCGCAATCGGGAAGCCGCACGCTCCGCCCTCGGGCAACTGCAATCGGTGGCGGTGAGCGGCGGCAACGTCTTCGCCCAGCTCATGGAGACGGCCAAAGTCGCCTCGCTCGGCCAGATGAGCCACGCTCTCTACCAGGTGGGCGGGCAGTATCGCCGCAACATGTGAGCAGCGGTGATGTCACACCGCCGAAGCAGTCGAACAAGTCGAGCTCCTGAACGGCGTGTAGTGAGTCCCCGCGGTCTCGATCTGGTGTCAGCCCGATCGTCGCGGTCCAAGGGGCAAGCAGCTACATCGGGGTCGGCGGCTGGTGCAGCCCGAAATGCGAGCCCTGATCGTCGTGGCACATCTTGAACCGGCCGAATTGCGCCTGTTGCGCCTCGTCGCCCTCGATGTCGATCTCATCGACCGAACCGCCGAGCTCCTTGACTCGTTCCACGGCTTGGTCGAGGTCGTCGACCCGGAAGAACGGATAGGCAGTGGCTCCGGGGTCTCCGCCGTGCATCCCGCCGGCGATATTCGGCAAGGTGATCACGAAGCCTTGATCCGAGGGTCCGGCGTCGAACCTCCAACCGAACAGCGACTCGTAGAACACGCGTCCCTTGTGTGCGTCCTCGACACCGAACTCGATGAAAGACAGCTCTCCTGACATGGGGCTCCTTCGCAGTGATCGTTCTCCAATACCCGCACCCGGCGATGTCTACACCCACCGACCCGGGGTCTGGCACGTTGGGTACTGTCGTCCGCTTGACAGATGAGCAGCCTCGTCCCGATGACCTGACCAGCCCTGCCGAGACGGAACGGCAGGACCGTTGGCCGCCGATGTCCTATTGGGCGCGGGTCCTCGGTCTCCTCATCCTGGCAGGGGCCTTCGTCTCCATCCTGTGGACGTTGCGCAGCGTGCTGCTGGTCCTCCTCGCCTCCCTTGTGCTTGCCACCGGTCTGCAACCCGCGATCGGTTGGTTCGAGCGCCGCGGGCTGAAGCGGGGATGGGGTCTGGCGGTGGTGCTGCTGGCCGGGCTCGTCGTCATGGGTGGGCTGGCCGCGGTCCTCTTCCCGTTCATTGCCGGTCAGGTGGGAGAGCTGATCGAGCAACTCCCCGAGTTCGTCTCCCGGATGGAGCAAGAGTCCGGTTTCATGGGGCGGATCGCCGAGTACCTCGATCTGAACGCCATTCTCGAGGGCGGTGGCGAAAGCGGCGGAGCCCCCATCGACCCGGTGGCGATCGCCTCCGGAATCGGAGGCACCTTGTTCAACGTGATCACCGTCCTGGTGATCACCCCGTATTTCGCCATCTCGTTCCCGGAGTTGAAGTCGTGGGTCGTGCGTCTGCTCCGCCCCAAGCACGGTGAAGACTTCCTCTATGTCCTCAACTCCTCGGTGGACCTGATCGCCAACTACATCGTGGGCAACCTCGTGATCAGCGTGATCGCCGGCGTCGTGGCCTTCGCAGGGTTCCTGCTCCTCGATATCCGATATGCACTCGCGCTGGCGTTCTGGGTGGCCTTCACCGATGTGATCCC
>JBFYOJ010000297.1:0-18841 GCA_041303885.1 Acidimicrobiia bacterium
GCGAGCCCTGGAGCACGAGGGGGCCGGGATGGATGTGTTCATCATCGCCAACCAGGACACGGTGATGACCCGCCCCAACGACGAGTTGCTCGCCGAGGTGTTCCCGGACGTGCCGATCAAGCGTCGGTTCAGGCCGAATGAGACCTTGTTGTCCATCGAGAAGGCACGAAGGGTGCTGGGCTACCAGCCGGAGCACAGCTGGCGTGATCATGTCTGAGGCTGCGGGGGACGGGCACCGAGGTCAACGGTCAGCGCGGCGGTCCATTGCTTGTGATCGACTTCAGTCGGCGGCGATGAGGTGGACTTTCTAGGTCGAGTCGCATCCCGAGCATGTGGATGGCGACGTGATGGTGGTACCAACAGAGACTGATCAGGTTGTCCGGATCATGGTCTCCACCATCGGCCCGTTCTCGGATGTGGTGTGGCTGCAGCCGATATCGGCTGGGGCAGCTATCGATCTGACATCGGCCCTGATCCCTGAAGAGGACAAAGGTGCGAACCGCAGGTGGAATCGCCTCGCCCAGGTCGGACACGCCAATCGGTCGCCCGTCTTCGCCCTGGACGATGACCTGGACCTTGCCGATGCACAGGATCTCGGAGAGCGTGTTTGGGCCGACTCGCGGACCCGAGGACAGGGTGACTCCGGACTCGCCGTAAGTGGAGGCGGCCAGGGCAGCGTCGACGAAGACCTCGGCCACCGTTACTGCCCTTCCAACCTCATCGGTCTCCCCGCTGGTGATGGAATCGAGGCATATGGCGGCGAGGGCGTCGACCCGGCGTTGACCCTGGCTCTGATCGGGTAGTGACGGAAACTGGCTCTCTCGACGTATCAGGGCCTTCTCAATGGCCTGCCAGTCGGTTCCGTGGGTCTGACCCCAGAACCGGCCGGAGGATCGATCGAGTGTGGGCTGGAGGACCATGTACCGATCCTCGAACATCATCTGCTCGGTGAGTGGGTCCACCCGTCTCAGCCGGTCGATGAGGCCATAGAGGAAGCCGAGGCTGTACTCGGAGGAGCCGGTTATGACCTCCTCCGGCCCTCCCAGCTCCCGGATCTGGCAGAGGAACACGGCGCGATCTGCTCCAAACTCGCCGGAGATCATCCTGGACTCGATGTCAGCTTGGGCACTACGGGCGATCCTCGTCAGACGGCCCGCAGTCTGCGGTGAGACGTCCAGTTCGGAGACCACCCAATCGGCCATGGTGCGGGCGCCATCGGCGGTGTCCATCTGGAGCCGGTCCGCCCGGCGGAGCAGGGCAATCTGGTCGGCCCGGAGTCTGGATATCTCGGCTTCCTTGCGCCTGAGTTGTGCCCTTATCTCTTCTCCCTCGATGGTGTCGGCGAGATCGAAATCGAAGCTGTCCCACGGAGCGACTTGCGTGTCGAACATATGTTCGACAATACAGGCTGCCCCAGACAGAAAGAAGACCCTTGTGGTCATTCTGAGAAAGAATGTTCCCAACGATGACGAAGGTCCGGGGAGTCGATCGGGCTGTTATCAGGATCCGAGTCGGATCGCGGCGCGAAGCAGCGTGACCACGGTCTTGGAGTCGGTTATCCGACCCCGGGCGGCCAGCGACACCGCCTCGGCAAAGGGAAGACGCTCGACCTGGAGGATCTCGTCGGCCTCGTGTCTGGTCCCGCCCTCGGCCTCTGCCAGGTCCCGAGCCAGGAACAACCAGATCCTCTCGTCGGTGAAGCCGGGAGTGGTCCAGATCCATCCCAACGGGGTCAGGGCGCCGGCTCGATACCCGATCTCCTCCTCCAGCTCACGCCGGACGCAGTCCTCCGGGCTCTCCCCGTCGTCGAGCTTGCCACCGGGCACCTCGAGCAGCCAGTCGTCGGCTGCGTATCGGTATTGCCGCACCAGCAGCACCTGATCGATCCCCTGCTCGTCGGTCTCCATGGGAAGAGCCACAGCGGCGCCCGGGTGCCGGATGATCTCCAGCTCGGTCTCATGTCCGTTGGGGAGGCGGACCCGATCTACCGAGAGGTTGACCACCCGGCCCGCGTACACGGTGTCGCTCGAGATCTGACTCACACCGGGCCTAAACCGCAATGTCGCGACGGCTGAATGCCCAGAGACCGAGCGAAACCAGCACGACGGTCAGACCCGCCATGACGAGGACGTCCCCGGTCTGTATCCCGTTCTGGAGTGGTGAGCCCCCGTTGAGCCAGTTGAACGGTGAGAAGCCCTCGACCCACTCCAGGCCGTCGATCTGGGAGAGGATCCCGTTGGCAGCGAAGCCGAACACGGCGAACCCGGCGCCGACACCGATCGCCAGGCCTCTTCGTCCGGTTGCGGCGCCCACCCCGAATCCGACCGCCCCGAACAGAGCCGCGAAGAGGAATAGATGAAGATGCTGCGCCAGGTACGAGCTCATCGATATCCCCTCGAGGCGGGCCGGACCGGAGAGGAGAAGGAGGAAGACGAGAAGCACGATGGAGATTGCGGCGGCGCTGACCAGGAAGGCAGCGAACCGCTGGAGGCCGAGCTTGACCCGGCTGAGGGGATGGGCCAGCACCAGGTCGAGGGTCCCCGCCTCCTCGTCACCGGCGATCGATCTCGCCCCGGCCGACACCGAGTAGACAACGGTCAGCAACCCAACCACCAGCCCGTACACCGTGGCGTTGAGGTAGCCGGCCGGGCTGGCGATGTCGGTGTAATTGAGCGCCTCGAGCAACTCATCGGGGTAGTTCTCCAGCAACTCGCGCATCGCTGGATTGTCCATCGTGGGCCAGAAGGCGGCGTACATGGCGCCGACGCCGGCGACGGAGAGGACCCACGTGATCATCGAACGGCGGTAGTCCCAGAGCCACTTGGTGAAGCTATTGCGGAGCATCAGCGTCATCCTCGGCCCGGTCGTAGTAGTCGAAGAACAGCTCCTCCAGGTCGGGCTCCTCGGCGCTGATCATGGCGACCCCGTGCCGGGCGGCGGCTTTGATCAGGTGGTCGGCCCGCCCATCGAGACGGCAGCGGAGCAGGGTCCCGTCGATACTGAGCTCGCTCACACCGGGTATGACTTGGAACTCACCGGCAGGGACCGGGTTGTCGAACACGATTTCGATCCGCCTGCGGGCGCGCTGGCGCAGGTCATCGACATCTTCGACGGTGACGAGACGGCCTGCACGAACGATGCCCACGCGATCGGCCGATCTCTGCACCTCACTCATCACATGTGAGGACATGAACACGGTTCGGCCCTCAGCCACCGCCTGGCGGACCATGGTGGAGAATTCGTGTTGGAGGAACGGGTCGAGCCCGCTGGTCGGCTCGTCGAGGATCAGCAGTTCCGGGTCGTGCATGAATGCCTGGATCACCCCGACCTTCTGCCGGTTCCCCCGTGACAAGCCCTTGATTCTTCGGGTCAGGTCCAGTTCGAGCCGCTCGGCAAGCTCGTCGACCCTGCCCATGCCGGCACCACCACGGAGATTGGCGAGATAGGTCAGCAGCTCACGAGGGGTCTGGCGACTGTCGACGAGGAAGTCGCCGGCGAGGTAGCCGACGCGGTTGCGCAACCCGAGGCCGTCGGAGCGTGGGTCGAGGCCCAAGACCTTCAGCGACCCCGCGGTCGGGCGGATCAGGTCGAGGATGAGCCGGATGGTGGTGGTCTTTCCCGCCCCGTTTGGCCCGAGAAGCCCGTAGACCTCACCGGTATGGACCTCGAGGTCGAGCCCGTCCAGCCCCCGGGTGCGCCCGTAGTCCTTGACCAGGCCCTCGGTTCGGATTGCAATCTCGGTCAACGACCATCCTCCTGTAGACGGGAAGCTAGCTCGCCGGGTTCGACCCACCGACGCCGGACCACAGGTCCGGCATCACCACCTGGACCGTCGGTGTCCGCGAGGACCCGGTCACTTCATCCACGAGATGGAGCAGGGTCGTCGTCAATTGCTCGACAGGCTCGCTGCTCTCCCTGCGCCCAAGGAGCCTGGTCCCTTTCCTTCGGGGGTAGACCCGCACCCCGAGACCTCGTTCTGGCGGGATCCCCGCAAGGTCCCTGGCCAGTTCCAGGGCACGATCCATGCCGCCCAGGTCGTCGACGAGACCAAATTCCCGAGCCTGGGCTCCGGTCCAGATACGCCCCTTTGCGATCTCCTCCACGGCCGCAGGATCGAGCGATCTCCCCTCCGCCACGACAGTCTTGAATTCCTCGTAGATCGAATCCAGGCTCGTTTGGAGCCGTTCCCGCTCGGAATCTGTGAAGGGATCGTCGGGAACGGCGTAGGTGGCGTTCTGGCCGAGATGCACCTCCTCCCAGTTCACGCCGACCCGTTGCCACGCCTGGCGCATGGCGAGCTTGCCGGCGACGACACCGATCGATCCGGTGACGGTGCCCGGCTGAGCGACAATCCGATCCGCCGTCGCCGAGATCCAGTAGCCACCGGACCCGGCCACGTTGGCCATCGACACGACCACCGGCTTGCCCGCGTCACGAGCCCTGGCCGTCTCCCGGCGGATCACCTCTGATGCAACAGCCGAACCGCCAGGGGAGTCGACCCGGAAGACGATCGCTTGCACCTTGGTGTCGTCGATCGCAGCACGGAATGCTGCTGCGACGTCGTCCACCCCGAAGGACAGGCTCCGCGAAAGGGGATCGAATCGGGACGATCCCCGGTGGATCGACCCGGTCCCATAGATGAGAGCGATCCTCGCTCCCCGCCGATGGGGCCGGCGGGCCCTCTTCAGATACGCCTCGGTGAACATGAGACGTCTGCCACCCTCGACGGCGGATTGGTAGACCTCGTCCCGATAGGAGAGCCCGTCCACCAGCCCCGCCGCCAGGGCTTCGCCGGCGAGGAGCGGTGCCTGGTCGATCAGGTCACGAACTCGATCTGGCGGCATGCCCCGGTCGGCCGCGATCCCGGCCACCATCTGCTCGAACTGGTCCTCCAGCACAGCTCGAGTGGCTTCCTCGTGTGGGGGAGTGAATCCCTCCTCGGTGAAGCGGTAGGCCGCGGCCTTGTACTCCTTGCGATGGTCGAGGTCGGGGATCACACCGGCACGGTCGAGGAGGCCCCGGATGAATGGAACCCGGGCCAGGATGCCGCCGACATTCACGTCGCCCGTGGGCTGGAGATGGATCTGGTCGAAGGCGGTGGCCAGGTAGTAGTCGGTAGTGGCGAGGTTCCCTTCACCGAAGGTCTCGGCGAAGGCGACAGCACGTTTCCCGGCGGCTCGGAACCGCTCGATGGAGTCTCGAAGTTCCTGGGCGTGGCCCAGACCGATATGGCCGTTGCCGATGCGGGCGACCAGCCCTACGACGCGGTGGTCACCCGTCGCCCGATCGAGGGCGTCGGTCACGTCACGCACGGCCAATGCTCCCCGGTTGGTGTATCGCCCGAGCGCCCCGGAGATCGGCTCTTCCACCACGCCATGGTCCAGATCGAGCTCGAGCACGGTCCCGCTGCGCACCAACCTCCGGGCAAACATCAACAGCACGAGCAGGGCGAGGATCAGTCCGAGGAGTGTCAGTGCTCCGGTCAGGTTGGCGAGGACGTCGACCACCGCAACCGCCGAGACCAGCACCAGCAACATGCCAACGGCGAGCACAAGCGCCTGGAGAGGGCGCACCAGCTTCATAGCTTCTCCTGCGTCGAGTCGACCGGACCCTAGGACAGACCCGGCGCTCGAACGGCTCAAGGCCATTCGACCCCCCGGGATGCAGCCGTCTTCCTCTGGCAGACTCGGTCCTGGTTCGGTGACGATCGATTGTGAGCCATCGAACGCGTGTCACGGCATCGCTGCTCGTCGGGCTCCTGGCGGTGGCATGCGGTTCTGAGGGAGGGGAGGGGTCGCCAACGACAGTGGGGCCATCCACGGAGACTGCCCGGTCGGTTGTGGTGGACACGGACCTGGCTTCCGACGACCTGGTTGCGCTCAGCTTCCTGCTGTCGTCGACAGAGGTCGACCTGGTGGCCATCACGGTGTCCGGGACCGGTGAGGTCAGATGCCCTCAGGGATTGGACGTGATCCGAGGTCTGCTTGCAGTCACAGGTGACGACGACATCCCGGTCGCCTGTGGACGGTCGTCGCCACTCGTCGGGGACCAGGCCTTTCCGACGGACTGGCGCGACGCGGCCGACGACGCCTGGGGCCTGGATCTGCCGGAAGTCGCGGCTCCGTCCAGCGAGCGCACCGCCGTCGAGTTGCTCACCGAGGCACTGGACCGGGGTGGGGTGACGGTGCTCACCCTCGGGCCCCTCACCAACCTCGCTGATGCTTTCCGGGCCGCTGCCAACCTGGCTGGCAACGTGTCGTCGGTGGTCGTGATGGGTGGCGCGGTCGACGTCCCGGGCAACGTGTTCGAGGAGGGTGTCGACCCGCCGGTTGCCGAGTGGAATGTGTATGTCGACCCCACCGCGGCAGCGGAAGTGTTTGGGTCGGGAGTGCCGGTGACGATGGTCGGTCTCGACGCCACGAGTGAAGTTCCGATCACCGGCGACTTCCTCGAGCTGCTGAGGATCAACAGTCATACCGAGCCGGCGTCGCTGGTGCTGACATTGCTCGAGAACAACCCGCTCGTCTACTCCGGAGAGGCGTACTTCTGGGATCCCTTGGCTGCAGCGGTCGTTGTGGATCCTGGTCTTGTCACCACAGAGACGACCCCGATCACCGTGGCGACCGGTGACAGCCCCGACAGCGGGCAGACGGCGCGCAACGCTGGGGGCGACCCGGTCACGGTTGCCTTGGACGTCGACGCGGCTGCGTTCGAGCAGCTTCTGATCCGCACACTCGATCAGCTCGAGCCGAACCAGCCGGTGGTGACGATGCCGCCCCCGGTAGCGGAGATGGCGATCAGCTATGACGGCACGGATTGCACCCTCACCGGCCCAACCGCCACGGATCAGGGTCGGGTGAGGTTCACCTTCGAGTCGAGCGAGCCCGGATGGTTCGCCGGCGTCGCACATCTGACCGGCGCCCGCACCAGTGAGCAGATCACGGCTTGGATCGAGGCGGGAGAGCAGCCCAGCCTGGAAGAGCTCGGCATCGACCAGCCCACGATCATCGGCTTGGCAGGGGGGACCAGCGTGATTGCAGAGCCAGATGAATACATGGTGTTCTGCGGCTCCGAGGTCGGCGATGTGCTCATCGGCGGGACATTCGCCGTCAACCCGTGAGCGGGAGTCTTCCTCCCGGGTAGAGTCGAACTCGTATGACCGGTCGACGGTCCCTCGGGTTTCTCGGATTCCTGGGTTTCCTCGCGCTCCTGGGATTCGAAGAGCCCGTCTACTTCACCTTCGCGTTCTTCTTTGCGTTCTTCGCCTTCTTCTTCATCGACCGGAGCGACTCGCGCTGACACTCACCGGCGATCTATTCGTCGGGCTGGGGAGATTTGAACTCCCGACCTCTTGACCCCCAGTCAAGCGCGCTAACCAAGCTGCGCCACAGCCCGAGTTGTGGATGCAGCGAATCGTAGCCTCGTGCTCCGACCATCAGGAATGGCCCAGTCCGCCCGTTTGCCTACTCGGTGTCGGGGAGACAACGTCGTGCCTCCTCGGCTTCGGGGTACCCGTATCGAGTCTCCGCGTCCCAGTGCGAGTACTCCCGGGCGGCGTGATCGGCGGCCAGAATGCGCTCTCCGGTCTCGTCGGTGGCCCATACGGCAGGGACACCACCCGGCATGTCCGGGGCCATCACCAGGGCGCCGACCATCACCGTCGGCCAGTCGTCTGCGTTTCGTCGGTGATGCGCCACCTCGACGATGACGGCCGCTCCCAGACGCATGTCTTCGCCAACCAGCCCGTCCTGAATCGTCACGATCAGGTGCTGAGGTGCTTCCTCGCAGGGCATGATCCAACCTCCCCTCTTGTCTCCCCCACTCCATAAAGGAGTGCTGATCAGGTATTCGGCATTTCCGGCCGTGGAACTTGAGACCCATTTCTCCACTCAACGCCACGTTCCCACTTGCCGATCTTGATGTCGGGAGGTCACTTCTCTTGCGCAACAGGACGTTCAGGGCGATCGGGGCCACAGCCGTGCTGCTTGGCGTCGGCGTGGCCGCCATCCTCCAAGCCGGATCGGGCGATCCCTCCGCCATGGAAGTACGCGCACCGGTGGACATCGAAAGTCAGCCGATCGGGCCTTCCCTCCCGGTGACGGAGACGACCGAGGCCCTCGAGCCTTTCGCCTATCGAGTGGGTCTCCTCGCCGGCGTGTCCACGACCAACTTCTGGGAGTACATCGGTGACCAGCCCACGGTCTGGAACGCCTACGTGCTCGGCCCAACCAAGCCCGCCCTGTACGGGCTCGATCCCGTGACCAACGCTCTTGTCCCGGATCTCGGCGACGGCGAGCCTGCGGACCCCACATGGGATGGCAGCGGTTGGAGGGTGCGGGTGGCGATCTCTGACGACCTCGCCTGGTCGGATGGCGAACCGGTGACCGCCGCAGATGTGGCCTACACCTTCGAGACCGCGCGGAGGCTCGGTCTATCGGGAGGCTGGGGCGAGTCGTATCCCGCCGGCATCGAGTCGATCGTCGCCGAGTCTCCCAACCGGCTCAGGATCGAGCTCAGCAGCCGACCCAGCCTGCAGCTGTGGCCCTATGGGTTGGGTCTCGCCCCGATCATGCCCGCCCACATCTGGGAGCCGCTCACCAGGGGCATCACGACCGCCGATGAGCTCTATGCGCTCGATGTCGACGATGTCTCGGGGGGACCGCTTCAATTGGGCACCACCAGCGACACTCGTATCGACTCCGTGGCCAACCCCGGCTATCCAGGGTTGACACCGGACAGCGTCGCCTATCTCGTCTTCCCGGATGAGGCTGCCGCCGTTTCCGCACTCCGTCAGGGCGAGATCGACAGCGTGATCAGCCCGAATGGCTTGTCGGCTGAAGCTGCGCGGTCGCTCGAAGAGGTGTCCGGGGTGACCATCGAGAAGAGCCCGGCCAATTCGGTCCGATACCTGGGGTTCAACCTGAGCCGGGAGCCGATGTCGGAACGGCGCTTTCGCCAGGCTCTGGCCCTCCTGCTCGACCGGGAGGCGGCCACCGAGTCGCTGGTCCCAGACGCATCCGTCGCCTACACCATGCTCTCCGCCGCGAACAGGACCTGGTACGACCGGGTGCAGGCATCGGCGATAGCCAGGACCTACAGCGACGATCTGGCGGAACGGCTGACACGTGCAGTGGCCGCGTTGCAGGAGGCCGGTTACGCCTGGTCGACGCCACCCACGGTTGCCGACGGCGCTCTACAGGCCGGGTCCGGTCTCACCATCGCCGGCAGGCCCCCATCACCGGTGACCATCCTCACTCCGGGCGACGAGTACGACCCGGCCCGGTCCGACTACACCCGCCGCATCGAGTCCACCCTGGAAATCCTCGGCTTCGATGCCAGACCGGTCGTCACCGACTTCGACACCGTCGTCGACCACGCCTTCACCGTCGATGAGTCAGGGGTGAGACAGTACGACATGTACGTTCTCGGATGGACACTCGGGAACCCGGCGTTGCCGGACTACTACCGGTGGCTCTTCGCCTCCAACGGTGCGGCCAACTCAACCGGGTATTCCAGTGCGGAATTCGACTCCGCTCTCAGCCGATACGAGCGGGCAACCGACGCCGAGGTGGCGAGGGGCGCCCTTTGGAGCATGGAGAAGGTGCTGGCGGCAGACCTTCCCTATCTCGTCCTGTATCACCCAGAGATCATCGAGGCATATCGGTCCGACCGGGTCGAATTCGGCAGTCATGGCGTCCTGGGCGGCATTCAGGGGCGTCTCGGCGGGATCGGGGACCTGAGCCCGGCCGACTGAGCCGGCGTTAGCCTGCGCCGCGTGAGTGAAGAGCCGGTCAGCGACCGCATCCTGACCATCCCCAATCTCGTCTCGTTCATCCGGCTGCTGGGGATCCCCTTCTTCTGGTGGGCCTTGCTGGTCGAGGACAACGTGGCGCTCGCGGCATGGCTCGTCTTCCTCATCGGCTGGACCGATTGGATCGACGGTTACCTGGCCCGCCGTCTGAACCAGGTGAGCAAACTGGGCAAAGTCCTCGATCCGATCGCGGATCGTCTGCTGATCGCCTCGGCAGTCATAGGCGGCCTGATCGCCGGGGTCCTCCCGCCCTTGTTCGGCTGGGGGTTGATCGCCCGCGAGATCCTCGTCGGGTTCATGGCCATCTACCTGGCGCTCAAGGGAGCAGGGACCATCGAGGTGAGATGGCTGGGGAAGGCGGCGACCTTCGCTCTCTACGGGGCGATCCCTGCCTTCTATCTGGCCGAGGCGGGGTTCCTGGAATGGCTGATGCGGCCGGCAGCCTGGGTGGGAGGCATGATCGGCCTCGTCCTCTACTGGTACGTCGCATTCGAGTACCTGAGCGACAGTCGCGCCAAGCTCGCGGCGTTAAAGTCCTCGCCTGACCACGAGGAGGTTTGATGCAGATACCGGACGATCTTCTCTACACAGAGGAGCACGAGTGGGTCCGGAAGCTCGGTGACTCACTGGTCCGGATCGGGATCACCGATTACGCCCAGGATCAACTAGGTGATGTCGTGTTCGTGGAGTTGCCCGCGATCGGCACCCGGGTGGTCAAAGACGACATCCTGGTGGAGGTCGAAAGCACCAAATCGGTGGGGGAGGTATACGCACCCTTCGCCGGTGAGGTGACCGCGGTCAACCAAGCGGTGTCGGACAGCCCGGAACTGGTCAACCGGAGCCCATACGAGGAGGCATGGCTGGTCGAGATGACCCTGGACGGAGAAATGCCGATGGACGGGCTGCTCGATCCGGCCGCCTACCGGGAGCTCACCGAGTAGGCGTCGTGGCCGGCTCACACGCCGGTATTACCTATCATCCGTCTGGATGACGGACGAGAGAGGCCCCGAACCGGACAACGTCGAACCTCAGGTTGAGGTCGAAAGTGACCCGACCGTGGTCTACGTGCGCATCCAGGATCTGGTCGACCACCCGATCTCCCCCGATGAAGCTTCGAATCTCGAGGGCCTGTGGGGCTACGGGCTGGTCGTGCAGCGGGGCCCGCGCACCGGGATGACCTACATCCTCCCCAAGGGGAACACCACAGTGGGCCGTCATCCCGAGAGTGACATCTTCCTCAACGACGTCACCGTCTCCCGCCAGCACTGCCGATTCGCAGTCACCGACGAGGGGCTCACGGTCGAGGACAGCGGCTCCACCAACGGCACCTATGTCAACGATGCCCGGGTCGACAAGGTCAGGCTGCAGGCCGGGGACGAGGTGCTCGTGGGGAGGTTCCACTTCGTCGTCGCCCATGGCGATGACAGATAGCCAGTCGCTCAGCATCGGGGAGGTCATCAACCTCCTTCGCGACGACTTCCCGGACGTCTCGGTGTCGAAGATACGGTTTCTCGAGTCCCAGGGGCTCATCGACCCAGGACGGTCTGACAGCGGCTACCGGCAGTTCGACCAGGCCGACCTCGCCCGACTCCGGTTCATCCTGCAGCAACAACGGGACCATTTCCTGCCGCTCAAGGTGATCAAGTCGAAGCTGACCCTCTGGGAGCGGGGCGAGGATCTCGCCACCAAGACCTCCCAACCCGCCTCCCATCTCGACTCCCATCTCGACTCCAAAGGCGAGCCACTGAGCCGTGAGGACCTCCTGCGCAGATCCGGGCTCTCCTCGCGACAACTCGACGAACTGCTGGAAGCAGGGGTGATGCGCGCACTTGGCGAAGGCGAAGTGTTCGCCCCAGAAGCCGGTATCGTCGCCACTGAGGCTAAACGCCTCATGGACCAGGGCCTGGAGCCAAGGCATCTCCGGACCGTCCGCTTGTCGGTAGACCGTGAGGCGGACTTACTGAGACAGCTGACAGCCCCGTTGATGCGGGCCAACAACGCAGACGCGAGGGCGAGGGCGAAAGACCTCCTCGAGTTGAGCGGGGGATCGGTCCAGGCGATGCATAGGGCAATGCTCGAAGAAGAGCTCAAACAACAGATCATCTCATGAAACGTCTGCTCCGGGCCGCAGGGCCGCTTGCGCTGGTATTCGGCCTTTTCGCCTCTCCGGCCTCCGCCGCCCCATTCACCTACCCCGCTCCAATTCTCGAGGCGTTCCCCGCCCCGGACCCGCCGCAGGTCACCGCTGCCTCGTGGATCCTCTACGACGAGTCGACCGATGTAGTCATCGCCGCGCAGAACGCCGATCAGGAGAGATCGATCGCCTCGGTGACCAAGATCATGACCGGTCTGCTGACCGTGGAGAACTCCTATCCGGCGGAGCAGGTCACCATCTCCGAGCGCGCCGCGAACACGGGGGAGAAGGAGATCGAGTTGGTGGCGGGGGAGACCCTGGAGATGGACGCCCTGTTCAAGGCTCTGATGATCCATTCCGCCAACGACGCCGCCACCGCGATCGCAGAGCACATCTCGGGCTCGGTCGACGCCTTCGTCGAGCTGATGAACGAGCGCGCCGTCGACCTGGGGCTCACCCACACCCATTTCGCCAACCCGCATGGTCTCGACGCCCCCGGGCACTACTCGTCTGCCAGGGACCTGCTCGAGCTGTCGGAGGTGGCGATGGCCAACCCTGACTTCGCCGAGGTGGTCCGGGCCAAGACACTGGTCTTCCCTCCTGCCCCCGATGGCTCGATCAGGACGGGCAGCTCGACCAACCTGCTTCTTTCCTGGTACCCGGGCACCCTCGGGGTCAAGACCGGGTTCACCAGCCAGGCCCTGCTCACATTCGTTGCCGCCGCCGAGCGCGATGGGCGGCGTCTCTATGCCGTGGTGCTCGGCTCCGACGGTGACCGAGCTCACTTCGCTGATGTGGAGGAGCTCTTCGACTACGGATTCCACGACCTCGGTTTCTACGGCAACGCAGCCACCGGGGCTCCGTATGTCGCCCAGATGGGGCGGCGCGAGCCGGCCCCTCTGCTGACTCTCGGCAACATGGAGACTTTCGTCCATCTGGCAGGACAGGGGTTGATGCTGGAGAGTCCGACACCCCTGGTCGAGGCTCCCGAACCCGCGCCACCGCCGATCATCGAAGTGACGAGGAGCGCGGAGTCCGGACCGAGCTCGGTCCTCGACGCGATGGGGTACTGGCTCGACCAGGCCCTCTCGACCGGATGACCGGTTTCGATCACTCTGTCGAGGTCGTCACCGAGACCGACATCCGATCCCGCGTCACCGAACTGGGCAGGGCGATAACCGAGGACTACGACGGGCGCCAGCCACTCTTCGTGGTGGTGATGACCGGCTCGGTGCCATTCGCGGCCGACCTGGTCCGTTCGGTCGACCTCCGCTGCGAGGTCGACTTCCTCGGACTGAATCGGTTCGGGGAGAGCGGTCGGATCGGCATCGCCATGGATGTCTCCACTCCACTCCTCGACCGGGAGGTCGTGATCGTCGAGGACATCACCGACACCGGTCTCACCCTCTCCGTCCTGAGGCGAATGGTGATGGACCGGGGAGCGCGCACGGTCGCCACCGCCTCCCTGGTCGACAAGATCGCCCGTCGGGTCACCGATGTCCCCATCGAGTACCGCGGGTTCGAGGTCGGCGATGAGTACCTGGTCGGCTACGGAATGGACTGGCAGGGTCTCTACCGGAATCTGCGATCGATCTGGGCGGTGCTCGACATGGAGTCGTTCGTCAACGATCCCAAGACCCTTGCCCGGTCGCTTCAGATGGCCGGCCGACCTGTCGGGTGAGTCCAGCCCGGTAGTAATCTCCTCGTCATGCCGGGCAAAGAAGCTCTCATCGCCATGGATGTGGTGGGCGTCCGGGTCGAGCTTCCATCGAACCAGCCGATCGTCCTCCTGCGCGAGTCGGAGGGGAGCCGGTATCTCCCCATCTGGATCGGAGGCTCGGAGGCCACCGCGATCGCGACCGCCCTGGAAGGAGTGACCCCACCCCGTCCCCTCACCCATGATCTGATGCGTTCCGTGATCGATGCGCTCGGGGCCCTCGCGGTCAGGGTCGTGATCACCGAGATGCGGGAGTCGGTCTTCTATGCCGACCTGTCCCTCGACATCTCGGGCCGTGAGGTGCACGTGTCGTCACGGCCCTCCGACGCCATCGCCCTTGCCGTCCGCACCGGCACCCCGGTCTTCGCTCTTCCTGCCGTACTCGATGACGCCGGAGTCGTCTTCGAGGAGGAAGAGGAGACAGAGGAGGCCGAGGTGGCCCGCTTTCGCGAGTTCCTCGAGGAAGCCACCATCGAGGACTTCCTGGGAGACGAGACGGCCGGCGAGTGACCCCCCTCCGCCGGGTACAACTGGGGCTCACCTTTCTCGCGATCGTCGTCATCGCCGGCACCGCAGGCTTCGTCATCATCGCCGACGCCTCGGTGTTCGACTCTCTCTACATGGTGGTCACGACGATCACGACCGTCGGGTTCGGAGAGATCTTTCAGATGACCGACGCGGCCCGGGCATGGGCACTGATACTCATCGCAGTCGGATTCGGGGTGAGTTTCTACACTGCGGGGGCGGCGATCGAATATCTGATCGACCTCGGTGAGGTCCGCCGCGGAGTGCGTGTGCGCAAGCAGATCGATCAAATGAACGGGCACATCGTCCTGTGCGGATTCGGGCGCGTCGGCCGGGCGACTTACGCCAACCTTCTCGACAGCGGCTTCGACGTCGTCGTCATCGAGCAGGACCCCGAACAGGTCGAACGGGCGGAGCGGAGCGGAGCCATGGTGCTGACCGGAGACGCCACCCACAACGACACGCTGGTGGCAGCCGGCGTGGAGAGGGCAGGAGCCCTCATCGCCTGTGTCGACACCGACTCGGACAACCTGGTCATAGCCCTGTCCGTCAAGGCGCTCCGCCCCGAATTGAAGGTCATCTGCCGGGCAACCGAGCCGGAGTCCGAGCGCAAACTGCGTCTCGCGGGCGCCGATGGTGTGGTCGCGCCCCAGGCGGTTGGTGGTGAGCGGCTCGCCGCCCTCGCCGTGCACCCGGAGCTGTCCCAGATCTTCGATGTCGTGGTCAATGGTCGGCCGGTCGAGTTCCATGTGGAGGAGCTCGACGTGCTCCCCGGTTGCGTCGTCGACGGCAAGACCATCGGCGATTCCGGGCTGCGTCAGGCCACCGGGGCCATGATCCTGGCCGTCGAGGAGCAGAAGCTGAACATGGTGGTGAACCCGGGGCCCGACCTGAGACTGCGAGCCGGTGATCGGCTGGTGATGGTCGGAACCAAGGAACAGGTGAACAGCGCGGCCCGGTTGTTGACCCCCACGCACTGAGTTATCCACAACTTTCGTTGACATGGGCCACCCGACACGGTTAGCTTGCTGACAACGGCGGAGTTACACGCTTGTAACCCTGGAGGATGTTCATGACCCAAGAGCGGGAACCGGGTGGCTATCGCGCCCCACAGGTCTGCAAGCTGGTTGGAATCACCTACCGGCAACTCGACTATTGGGCGCGCACCAATCTGATCCGCCCCTCGGTGCAGCAGGCGAACGGATCAGGCTCACAGAGGCTGTACTCCTTCTCGGACGTGGTCCAGCTGAAGGTGATCAAGAGGCTCCTCGACGCAGGGATGAGTCTCAAGAAGATCCGGTCTGCTGTCGACATCCTCCGCGAGCAGATGGACTCCGAGCGACCGCTCGCCGACGTCACCCTGCTGAGCGACGGGCAGACCATCTACGCAGCGCATTCCGAACAGGAAGTCGTGGATGTGTTCAGACGCGGCCAGGGCGTGTTCGGCATCGCCATCGGCCCCGTCCAGGATGAGGTCGAGGGCGCCATCCACCAGCTGTTCCCTGCCCAAGAGCTTGCCGGGGTCGTCGAAGCAGGAGCTCCCTGATCACCGAACACCCATCGGCCCACGAGACCGATTTCGCGCACAACAGTGAGCGCCAGTTCGCCCTTCTCCTCGATTTCTACGGTGTGCCCTGGGAGTACGAGCCGCGGTCGTTCCCCATCTCCTGGGACAAAGACGGAAACCCAACTCAGTACTTCACCCCGGACTTCTACCTTCCCGATGACGACCTCTTCATCGAGATCACCACCATGAGCCAGAAGCTCGTCACCAAGAAGAACCGGAAGGTGAGACACCTGAAGGAGCTCTACCCCGAGGTCAACTGCAAGGTGTTCTATCAGCGCGACTACCTGAACCTCGTGGTGAAATACGGTCTCGAAGAGCCGGAGAGCCTCGAAGAAGTGAGCGCGCCGACGCGGATCCCGGGTCGCCCCGACATCGTCCGACTAGAGGAGCGCGGCGAGCGTCTCACCGGATGAACCGGTCTCCCCTCCATGACCTCCATGGGAGGCTGGGAGCGCGCTTCGTCGACTTCGGCGGCTGGGAGATGCCTGTCCAGTACGGGTCTGTCCTGGCCGAGCATCGGGCAGTCCGGGCCTCGGCGGGATGGTTCGACGTCTCTCATCTTGGGCGATTCGATCTCACCGGCGCCGGCGCGGAGACTGCGCTTCTTCGCCTCCTCTCCAACGACATCACCCGGATCGCCCCCGGCCAGACTCAGTACACCCTGATGTTGAACGACGGAGGGGGAATCGTCGACGACATCGTCGTCTGGTGGTGGGGGCCGGAGCGATACTGGGTGTTCCCGAACGCGGCCAACCACGATCGGGTGATGACGGCCTTCCGCACCGAGCCGAACTGCGAGGTGAGAGATCTCCAGACGGAGACGGTCCTGGTCGCGGTGCAGGGCCCTGAGGGCCCTTCCATTCTCGAGAACCTGTTCGGCGAGGCACCAAGGCGGTTTCGCACCGCCCATCAAAAGTGGGAAGGCGGGCAGATCCGCATGGCGGGGACGGGGTACACGGGTGAGCCCGGAGGGGAGATCTGCACCGACCCGGTGACCGGGCAGGTGTTGGCGGAGCGATTGGTCGAGCTCGGAGTCGTGCCGTGCGGGCTGGCGGCCCGGGACACCCTCCGTCTGGAGGCTGGGTTGCCCCTCTGGGGGTCGGACATCGACGAGACCACCACGCCATTGGAGGCTGGTCTCGACTTCGCCGTGGACCTCGATCGCGAGTTCGTTGGCAGGGCGGCCTTGGACGGTGAAGTGGGCCGGCGCCTGGTGGGTTTCATACTCGAGGAGAAGGGGATACCGCGCCACGGGTACCCGGTACGGACCGAGCGTGGCCATGGAGAGGTGACCTCAGGCAACCTGAGCCCGGTGCTCGACACAGGGATCGGCCTTGCCTACGTCTCGCCGCCGCCCGGCACCGCCGAGACCAGCATCGAAATCGAGATCCGCACCCGGTGGGTCCCGGGTCTGATCGCCAAACCCCCCTTCCACAAACGATGACGGGGCGCACCGCCGGGCGTCCCCAGGTGCCGGATGGATATGGAATCGATGTGAAGGGCCCCTATCTGGAGTGGGCGGAGGTCGAGGAGCGCTTGGTGGAGGCGACCGAATACTGGATGGCCAGCACCAGGCCGGACGGGCGGCCACATGTCGTCCCGAGATGGGGGGTCTGGCTGGATGATCGGTTCTGGTACGACGGGTCTCCCGACACGCGCCACGCGCTCAACCTGGAGGAAAATCCGGCGTGCGCCCTCCACCTCGAGAGCGGGACGACTGTGACCATTGTCGAGGGCAGATCGCTCCGATCGGAGGCGATCGTGGGGGAGCTGGGGCAGCGCCTGTCCGTCGAGTACGCCCGCAAGTACCGGGCCGCCGGGTATGCCCCTGAGGCGGACGCCTGGTCGGGCGAGATCGCGGGCGGGATGAGGGTCTTCACCCCGGAGAAGGCGATCGCCTGGTCGGTATTCCCGACAGACATGACCCGCTTCGCCTTCGACTGAGCAGTTCGTAGGATTCATCCGATGAAGCCAGGAGCAACCTGATGGCCAGTGTCTCGCGTCCGGTCCCGGTCGGTGACATCGGAATGGAGCTCGTCCGGGAGTGGGAGCCCGAGTCGGCGCCCAGGGCCCACGTCGTGCTGGTGCACGGCATAGCCGAGCATTGCGGGCGTTACGAGCGCACCGGTTCGCTGCTCGCCGACGCCGGGTTCTTCGTCCGTTCCTTCGATCTGATCGGATTCGGAGGCTCCGGCGGTGCCCGCGGTGACATCGATGACTGGTCCCGCTACCACGACCAGGTGCAACGTCACGTCGAGTGGGCACGTCAACAGGGAGGGCCGTTGATCCTCATGGGGCATTCCATGGGCGGCAATCTCGCCCTGGGCTATGTCCTCGCCGGCCGCCCCAGACCCGACCTGCTCGTCCTCACCGCCCCCGCCCTCGGCGGTGGTGCAACCTGGCAACGGGCCATTGCCGGCATGGTGTCGAAGATTGCACCGAAGCTCCCTGTCGCCAACACGCTGAAAGGCGAGCAGCTCTCCCGCGATCCAGAGGTGGGGGAGAAGTACTTCAGCGACCCCCTGGTCTACGCCAAGTCGACGACACGTCTCGGCGCCCTTCTATTCGAATCGATGGATGATCTGACCCGAACCTGCACCGAGCTCGACATGCCCACCCTCGTTCTCCACGGCGCCGCCGACACCATCGTGCCGCCGCAGTCGACCGCAGTTCTCGGGGAGATCCCGTGCGTGGAGCGACGTCTGCTGCCCAACCTGCGTCACGAGATACTCAACGAGCCGGAGGGCCCCGAAGTGGTACAACAGATCGTCGACTGGATCGACGCCAAGATCTGAGTATCGCAAGAGCGCTTGCTCAGCCCGGCTCGGCCCACTTGATCAGAACCTTGCCCGAGTCGTGGGAGGCTGTCGCCTCGAACGCCTCCTCGAACTGGTCGACCTCGAAGCGATGGGTGATCACGGGCGAGATATCCAATCCCGACTCGATGAGCACGTTCATCTTGTACCAGGTCTCGAACATCTCCCGCCCGTAGATCCCCTTCAGATTGAGCATGTTGTAGATCACGATGCTCCAGTCGATCGGGAACGGGTCGGCCGGTATGCCGAGGATCGCGACGTTGGCTCCGTG
>JBFYOJ010000298.1:0-15514 GCA_041303885.1 Acidimicrobiia bacterium
CTCGGATATCGGCGGGGGGAGCACCGAGTTCGTCACCCAGGCCCGTGGTGTCTCGATCGACATCGGCTCGGTGCGTCTCACCGAGCGTGCGATCCCGTCCCGACCGGCGCCGATCGTGGAGATGGACGCCGCGCGCCGACTGGTGGCCGACCTGTTCGCCGGGATCGAGGTCCAGGTGGGGACGCTCATCGGGGTGGCCGGCACTTGGACCAGCATCGCCGCCATCGCCCAGGATCTCCCCGAGTACTCCAGTGACATGGTCCATGGCTACCAAATAGACCATGAGGCATTGGCGAAGGTGATCGAGATGCTGGCCGGGAAGACGCTCGAGGAGACGGCAGCGATTCCCTCGCTCGACCCGAGACGAGCACTGGTGATCCTGGCCGGTGCGCTCGTGGCCGAAGGTGTCATGGATGTGCTCGATGTCGCGGAAGTGGTCGTCTCCGAGCACGACTCGCTCGATGGCGCGGCCATGGAGCTGCTGGCTATACCCTGACCGGGCACATCCTGGCCCGGGTGGCGGAATGCAGACGCGAGGGGCTTAAACCCCCTTGAGCCGTGACGGCTCGTGTGGGTTCGAATCCCACCCCGGGCACCCTCCCTGGGCATCGGCATATTTGCCGCGTAACCGCGGGTTCCGATTCGACGATTACCAGAGGAGAGGTCGTGGGACCCGGGCCGGTGGGTGGGGGAGGGGAGAGGAACCGGGCCCGGGCCCCACGATGCGCGAAGGAAGATCTAGGTCCTCGTGGCTCACCTTTCCCATAGATCGACCCCCGTACGGCGAGTCTACTCCCCGAGGGTTCCCCGCCCTGGGAAGGCCACCCACGCGATCAGATGGTCGTGAGTGTCGTCCTGAGAAACTCCAACGAGCGTTGGTAGGCCAGATCGGCTGCGACGGGGTCGTACTCGGGACGACCCGGCTCGAAGAACCAATGGCTCGTGCCCTCATAGAGCCAGGCGGCGCCGTCCGGATCGGTTGCTTTGAGCTCATGATGGAACGACGCAACCCCCGCAGGGTCCTCCGCCTCATAAGGGTCGGCGTCGGCGAAATGGCCCTGGTACTTCAGTGGCTCCCCGTCGGGGCCGGTCGGCTGTTCGAAGCCGAGAGCTCCATAGATGGAGACCACCGCCCCGATCTCCGGCCGCTGTTTGGGGAGCAACCATTGCCCGTAGGCGGCGCCAAAGCTGATCCCGATCACCCCCACCCGGCCGGCTGTCGGGTTTGGCTCCTGGAGCAGCCTGTCCAGCGCCAGGTTGGCGATGGCGATCACCCGGTCAGAAGGCTCTTCCATCTCCTCCTGGTGGGCTTCGGCCTCCTCGATGGTCTTCAGCACGACGCCGTCGAACAGGTCGGGAGCCACAACCACAAAGCCGTCGCCCGCCAGCCGGTCTGCCAGCTGGGTGATGTCCTGGTTCAAACCCCACCAAGCGTGGAGCAGGAGCACAGGGAGACCTGCTGATCCGGTCCCGGTCAGATACGCCTCGGTCCCCGGCTCCAGATCGGCACGCTGTCCCATACTGACTCCTCTCGTCCCCGCCAGCATAGAACATATGTTCGACCGCTGTCCACCGGCTGCGACGCGTTAGCGTTGCCTCCATGGCCGACTACCCATCCGAGTTCGAGTTGGACGTTGCCCTGAGCGACGGCGGCGGGGCGCGAGTCCGTCCGATCAAACACGACGACGGGCCGCTGCTCACGCAGTTCTTCGAGACACTCGGCACCGAATCCCGCTACTTCCGCTTCTTCCGGATCAAGGAGACCCTGGAACCCAAGGAGGTCGACTTCTTCACCCACGTCGACTATTCGGATCGGATGGCCATGATCGCCGTCCTCGAGGGGAGGATGATCGGGCTCGCCAGCTACGACCGTGAGGCCGAGGACAGAGGCACAGCCGAGGTGGCGTTCGCGGTTGCCGATGAGCATCAGGGCCGAGGCATCGGGACGCTCCTGTTGCAGTTGCTCACCACTCACGCTCGCTCGCACGGCATCGAGCGCTTTCGGGCCTATGTGCTGCCCGAGAACCGACAGATGATGCGTCTCTTCCGGAACTCCGGTTACGAGATGAGCCGGACCATCGAGGAGGGGGTCTTCACCGTCGACTTCCCCGTTGCCGAGAGCGAGGGCCTTCTCGAGGCGGAGTGGGAGAGGGAGAAGCGGGCGGTCGCTGCCTCGATCCTGCCCCTGTTCTTCCCGCGCTCGGTCGCGGTGATCGGTGCCTCCACCGACCCGACCTCGATAGGTGGCCGGCTCTTCCACAACATTCTGTTCGAGGGGTTCACCGGCCCGCTCTACCCGGTCAACCCAAAGGCAAAGGTGATCGGCTCGGTCCGGGCCTACCCGACCATCGGGGAGGTCCCCGACGAGATCGACCTCGCCTACATCGTCGTCCCCCAGCCCTATGTGCTCGACGTGGCGAGACAGTGCGCTGCCAAGGGGGTACGCGGCATCGTCGTCATCTCGGCGGGATTCTCCGAGACCGGTGAAGAAGGTGCCAAGCTCGAGGCCGAGTTGCTCGAGATCGTCCGTGACTCGGGGATGCGGATGGTCGGGCCCAATTGCATGGGACTCCTCAACACCTCCTCCTCGGTTCGGCTGAACGGGACATTTGCCCCCGTCTACCCACCTGCCGGGAACGTGGCGATGTCAAGTCAATCGGGGGCATTGGGAATCGCGATCCTCGACTACGCCAACCGCGCCAGCATCGGTATCTCGCAGTTCGTCTCGGTGGGCAACAAGACCGATGTGAGCGGCAACGACCTGATCCTTGCCTGGGAGGACGATCCGCACACCGACGTAATCACCCTGTATGTCGAGTCGTTCGGTAACCCGCAGAAGTTCTCCCGTTTGGCCCGGCGGATCGGGAGGCGCAAGCCGATCATCGCGGTGAAGTCGGGCCGCTCGGAGTCGGGGAGCCGTGCCGCTTCCTCCCACACCGGCGCCCTTGCCTCCTCCGAAGTCGCGGTTCAGGCCCTGTTCCGCCAGGCCGGTGTGATCCGGGTCGACACCATCGAGGAGCTGTTCGACGCCGCCAGTCTCCTCGCCAACCAGCCCATTCCCGCCGGCAATCGGGTCGGTGTCATCACCAACGCTGGCGGGCCGGGCATCCTGGCGGCCGATGCCTTGGAGGCAAACGGCCTGGTCCTCCCCGAGTTGTCCCCGGGCTTGCGGGAGAAGATAGGGGTGGTTCTCCCCGCTGAAGCCTCGACCAGGAACCCGATCGACCTCATTGCATCGGGGGGCCCCAACGAGTTCGAGCATGTCACCTCGGTGTTGCTCGAATCGGGGGAGGTGGACGCGGTGATGGTGATCTACGTCCCGGTCTTCCCCGGAGGGGCGCAGAACGTCGCCGATGCCATTCATCGGGCACAGCGCGCCTACGAAGGCGACGTCACTCTGCTCTCCGTCTTCATGCAGACCGGAGGGGATGCCGCCAAGTATCTCGCCGGCGGGGAAGGCTCGCGCGCGATACCCACCTATCTGTTTCCCGAGTCGGCCGCGCTGGCACTGACCCGCGCCGTCGGGCACGGCGAGTGGCGCAAGCGTGACCCCGGTACCGAGGCCACGCTCGACCCGGAAGTCGAGGATGCGATCCGGGAGCTGGTGGACCGGGCGTTGAAGTCGGTGCCAACCGAGGGCGGGTGGCTCGACCCCGACATGGTGAGTGCCCTCCTACAGGCAGTGGGGCTGCGGGTGCCCCGGGCATCGGTGGTGAAATCGGGCAAGCAGGCGGCGACAGCCGCCGCCGAGTTCGGAGGGCCGGTGGTGCTGAAGGTGATCTCGGAATCCGCCCTGCACAAGTCCGATGTCGGCGGTGTCGCTCTCGATGTCGAGGGGGACAGCCGGGTCAAGGAGGCTTACAAGAAGGTGACGCATGCCGTGAAAGACCCGCAGGGTGTGCTGGTTCAGGAGTATGTGGAAGGGGGGCACGAGGTGCTGCTCGGGATGACCCAGGATCCGAACTTCGGCCCGCTGGTGGTGTTCGGACTGGGTGGGATCTATGTCGAATTGCTCCAGGACGTCGCCTTTCGCATCCACCCCCTCACCGATGTCGATGCCTCCGAGATGATCAAGGAGATCAAGGGCTCCAGACTGCTCGACGGCTACCGCAATCAGCCCAAGGGCGATGTCTCGGCACTGGAGGATGCCCTGCTCAAGGTGTCCGGTCTGATCAGCGCGGTGCCCGAGCTCCAGGAGATGGATCTCAACCCGGTCAAGGTGCTGGAGCCCGGTGGCGGTGTGGTGGTGGTCGATGCCCGGATGAAGATTCGGGCAGTGGAGGCGAGAAAGCACCCCAGGATGCGTGATCTTCCCGGCGTGACGTCGTAGATCTCAATGTCGAGACTGTGGTGAGGATTCCGGCTTCGAACCCCCGGACATGATCAACGCCGACAACCAGCCCGATCGCGGCTTCATCGAGGAGATGGAGGCCCTGCAAGGCGTCTACCTGACTAGCGACGACCCGATGGCCCGGTCTGGCTTCTCCGCAGGCCGGGATCGATGGGTGGCGGAGCGGTCACCGATTGTCGATGCGATCGATCGCGACGGCGACTTCCTCGACGTCGGATGCGCCAACGGTCTCCTGCTCGAAGATTTGGTTTCGTGGGCTGCCGGGGCAGGCCGGGCAATCGTGCCGCATGGTGTGGACATCGGGCCCGAGCTCCTGGAACTGGCACGGCTTCGGTTGCAGGAGTTCCGCGCCAACTTCGCTGCCGCCGACGCCTGGTCTTGGGAGCCCGACCGGAGATGGGATTATGTGTTCAGCCTGGTGGACCTGGCTCCCGAACATCTGAGATGCGAATGGTTCCGCCGTCTTGCGTCATGGGTAACGCCGGGTGGCAGGATGATCGTCGGCTCCTACGGCAGCCGATCCCGACGAATCGAGCCGGTCGACGTCGCGGCCGTTCTCGAGAGTTGTGGCTATTCGATCCTCGGGACGGCCGCCGGTGGCGAGCCACCCATCTCCCGTTTTGCTTGGGTCTCACCTCATACGGAAGGAGATCGGCCGACCCGGCCTGACCTCGGCGCCGTCTAGCCTCGGCTCATGGAGCACGTGCAACTCACCGTCGACGGCCCCGTGGCCCTGGTCCGGATCGATCGGCCCCCGGTGAATGCCCTCGCCGAGGACGTGGCCGTCGAGTTGGGGCAGGCTTTCGAGCAATGCGCCGCCCCCGAGATCAGGGCCGTGGTGGTCACCGGCCGGCCCCACTTCGCCGCCGGCGCCGACATCAAGGGCTTCCAGGCGGCCTTCGACGCGGGGATCGAGGAACGGACGGCGTGGACCCTGCAGGAGGCGATCGCCTCCCTCGAGTCGCTGGAGAAGCCGACCATCGCCGCCGTCCACGGTTATGCCCTGGGTGGGGGCCTGGAACTGGCGATGGGCGCCGACTTTCGCTTCCTGGCCGACGACGCCAGGGTCGGGCAGCCGGAAATCCTGCTCGGCATCATCCCCGGCGCCGGTGGAACCCAGCGATTGCCGCGCATCGTCGGGTACCAGAAGGCGAAGGAGATGGTCCTGAGCGGGCGTCAGCTGACAGCCGAGGAGGCGCTGGCCATTGGGCTGGCGGACGAGGTGTTTCCGACCGAAGGGATGCTGGAGGCCGCTCTCGCCGCGGCAGGGGAGTGGGCGACCAAGCCGACCCGGGCCATCGCCGCCGCCAAGAGGGCTCTCAACTCCGGCTTCGGGCTCCCGGTCACCGAGGGGCTCCTGATCGAGAAGGAAGCGTTCAACGACTCCTTCAAGAGCGACGACGCACGGGAAGGCGTCTCTGCCTTCATCGCCAAACGCCAGGCCGATTTCAAGGGGCGTTGAGCTCGATCCGCCTTCGAAGCCGGTCGAGGTTGCGACGCCAGATAGCTCGCAATATCGGCCTCGCAACGAATGCTCCGATTCCCCCTCCCAGCCACCAGGGGAACCGAAGCGTCTCACTCCAACGCATTTCGGTGCCGTCCCCGATGGGGGCGATCTCGAAACGGCCGACTCCAGACACCGCTCCAACATGCTCGACTGCGATCATCCGGCCCTCGTCCCACTCGACCACAGTCATCAGGTCGGTGGTCCGAAGCGGTCCGATCCGAGTTGGGACTCTCATCACAGTCCCGGATCCCTGAGTCTGAGATCCCACGAACTCGATCGCGCCTGCATCGCTCATCCACTCCGAGTGGGAGCGTAGATCGGCCAGTTCGGCCCACACGCGCTCCGACGGTGCGGCGAAGCGGGCGACGAGCTCGATCGGCTTCAAAGCTCCACGATCTCCTTGGAACCCGGGGATCCTGCGACAATAGGGGCAGATTGATCTACCTGGACCATGCTGCCACAACTCCGATGCGACCCGGCGTCTGGGACGCGATGCGCCCCTATGCCGACGACGTCTTCGGGAACTCGTCGGGCATCCACGAGGTGTCCCGCCGCGCCAAGAATGCCCTCGAGGAAGCCCGGGAGCGCATCGCGGGGACCATCGGGGCCAAGCAGGGGGATATCGTGCTCACCTCGGGTGGGACCGAGTCGGACAATCTCGCTCTGAAGGGCGCCGTCTTCAGTCAAAGCCCACGGCGTGGTGTGGTGACTGTCGCGACCGAGCATGAGGCGGTGCTCGAGACCGTCGACTTTCTGCGCCGGTTCGGATTGCCTACGGCGATCGTCGGCGTGGACCATCAAGGGGCTGTCGACCCGGAGTCGCTCCTGAATGCAGTCGATGCCAACACGGCACTGGTCTCGATCATGACCATCAACAACGAGACCGGGGTCATTCAGGATCTGCCGACGATTGTCGAGGCGGTGAAGCGGCACGAACCCGAAGTTCTCGTGCACACCGACGCGGTCCAGGCGTTCTCCACCGAGCCGATCGACGTTGACGCCCTGGGAGTCGATCTGCTGACGATCACGGGTCACAAGTTCGGCGGGTCCAAGGGAGCAGGTCTTCTCTACGTACGCGAGGGGACGCCGCTCGAACCGGTCCTCCACGGCGGGGGCCAGGAGCTCGGGCGCCGATCCGGCACTCACGACGTGGCCGGGGCGGTCGGGCTGGCCGCCGCCATGGAGACGGCCGCCGCCGATCGAGCCCGTTTCCGCGCCGAGATCGGTGAGATCCGGAATGAGTTCGAGAAACGGATCGTCGCCGCCTTCGCGGATGTGGTGGTGAACACCCCCGATCGAGCCCGATCGCCGCAGCATCTGAACGTGCGGTTCCCTGGCGTGCGCAACGAGACCCTTCTACTCCGGCTCGATCGGGCAGGTGTTGCCGCCTCGGCCGGCTCTGCCTGTCAGTCGGGCGCCTCCGAGGTTTCCCATGTCCTCGAGGCGATGGGCCTGACCCCCGATCAAGCGCGGGAGAGCGTCCGATTCAGCTTCGGTTGGAACAGCAGCGCAGATGAGGCTTTGGAGGCGTCGGACATCCTGATCGGGCTGGTGGAGGAGCTGCGATGAGGGCGCTGGTGGCGATGTCCGGCGGAGTCGACTCCTCGGTGGCGGCCGCCTTGATGCGTGAAGCGGGTCATGAGGTGGTCGGCGTGACCCTGAAGCTTTGGTCCGGCCCAAACGGGGAGGCCCCGACCGCCGGATGCTGCACCGTCTCCGATGCCGAGGATGCTCGACGTGTCGCCGCCCAGCTCGACATCCCCTACTACGTGCTCGACTACACCGATGAGTTCCGTGACGGAGTGGTCGACCGGTTCGTGGAGGGGTACGTCTCGGGCCGAACTCCGAACCCCTGCATCGAATGCAACCGAATGGTCAAGTTCGACCGGCTGCTCGGCCGTCTCGACGAGTTCGATTCCGATGTCCTGGTGACGGGTCATCACGCCCGAGTCCGTTTCGACGGAGGGTCCTGGAGCCTCCACAGGGGCGCCGATGGGGCCAAGGACCAGTCTTACGTCCTTTCGATGCTCACCCAATCCGAGCTGGCCCGCACCCGGTTCCCGGTGGGTGATTTGACCAAGGCAGCGGTGCGGGCCAAGGCCGCGGCGCTGGGACTTCGCACTGCCGCAAAGCCAGAGTCGATGGACATCTGCTTCGTCGGTCACCGGGATTACCGGGGGTTTCTCCGCGATGTGGCCCCGGAGGCGTTGACCCCAGGCCCGTTGGTGGATGCAGAGGGCGAAGAGATGGGGCGGCACGAGGGCATCGTCGGGTTCACCGTGGGGCAGCGCCGCGGGCTCGGCGTGGCGGTCGGGGAGCCAAGGTTCGTCATCCGGATCGAGCCTGCCACATCCACGGTGGTCCTGGGAAGACGTCACCAATTGGCCGTCCACGGAGTGCACCTGGCGGAGATCACCTGGACCGCCGGGGCACCGGTCTCCGGCAAGGTCATGGCCCAGTACCGGGCCCACGGAGACCCGGTGCCGGCTGCCCTTCACGACGAGAGGCTGTTGTTCTCCGAGCCACAGGAGGCGGTGGCACCCGGTCAGACCATGGCTCTCTACGACGCGGACCGCGTGCTCGGGGGTGCCCTCATCGCCCGGACATTCGCGTGACACCCGGCCGGTAAATTCGGGCGAGATGCCGGACGACGCAACCCGTATCGAGGAGCTTCGAGCACAGGTCAACGAGCACCTCTATCGCTATCACGTCCTGGACGAGCCGATCATCTCCGACGCGCAGTTCGATGCCTTGCTTGCCGAGTTGAAGCATCTGGAGGAGACGCATCCCGAGCTGATCACGCCCGACAGCCCGACGCAGCGAGTCGGCGCCCCGGTGAGCGAGCTGTTCCAGCCGGTTCGCCACCTCCGCCCCATGTTCTCCCTCGACAACGCCGACTCGGCCGAGGTCCTTCTCGCCTGGGAGCAGAGGATGGAGCGTCAGCTGGGCAGGGCACCCAACGGCTATGCCGCCGAGCTCAAGATCGACGGTCTGGCCGTGGTGCTGACCTATCGGAACGGTGTGCTCTCCACCGGTGCGACCAGAGGTGACGGCATCACCGGTGAGGACATCACTGCGAATCTGCGGACGATCAAGTCGGTTCCGCTGCGGCTTCTCGGCGACGACCCCCCGGCCACTCTGGAGGTCCGCGGCGAGGTGTACATGCCGGAGAGGGCATTCGAGGAGCTGAACCGCCGCCAGGCCGAGGCAGGCGAGCGCATCTTCGCCAACCCTCGCAATGCCGCGGCCGGCTCGGTGCGCCAGAAGGATCCGGCCGTGACCGCCTCCCGGAACCTCTCCATCTGGGTGTACCAGCTGGGGCTGATCGAAGGCGGGCCCGAGTTCGAGAACCACACCGACACCATGCAGTACCTCAGGGACGTCGGGTTCAGGACCAACCCGGCGAGTCAGAGCATGGGGACCATCGAGGAGGTACTCGGCTACGTGGCGAAGGCGGAGAGGGATCGTCACGAGACGGGGTATCAGACCGACGGCGTTGTGATCAAGGTCAATTCACTCGCCGATCAGGCAGCCCTTGGCTTCACCGCTCGGGCGCCGAGATGGGCGATTGCCTACAAGTTCCCTCCGGAGGAACAGGTCACCCTGCTCAAAGACATCGCGATCAACATCGGCCGCACCGGGGCGGCCACACCATTCGCCGTGCTCGAGCCGGTGTTCGTCGGAGGCGCCACGGTGGGGATGGCGACGCTTCACAACGCCGACCAGGTCGCTCTCAAAGATGTCCGGATCGGGGACCAGGTCATCGTCCGGCGGGCGGGAGATGTGATCCCGGAGGTGGTAGGGCCGGTGGTGGCGGCCCGCACCGGCAACGAGAAGGTCTGGTCGATGCCCACGCTATGCCCGTTCTGTGGCAACCCGATCGTGCGGGTGGAGGGTGAGGCTGTCGCCCGCTGCAGCGGCGGCTTCGAGTGCCCCTCCCGCCTCCGTGAGTGGCTGTTCCACTTCGCCTCACGTGGCGGCATGGATATCGAGCACATGGGTTACAAGACAATCGACCTCCTCCTCGGTGAGAAGCTGATCACCGACCCTGCGGACATCTTCACCTTCGACACCCGCGTCCTGCTCGGACGCGAGGGTTGGGGCGAGATCTCGGTCGACAACCTGGCGTCGGCCATCGAGGCTGCCAAGGACCGGCCCGTGGCCCGTTTGCTCACGGCCCTCGGGATCCGGCACGTCGGATCCACGATCGCCCGGACCCTGGTCAGGCACTTCAAGGGTCTCCCGACTCTGATGGAGGCCACGGAAGAGGAGATCTCAGCTGTCGAGGGGATCGGCCCGATCATTGCCCATGGGGTTGCCGAGTGGGCGACCGACCCGGTCAATCGCGACCTGGTTGCCAAGCTGGGTCACGCAGGGGTCAGACTGACCGAGGATGTCGAAGAGGGTGTCACGGGAAACATGCTCGCCGGGGCCACCTTCGTGGTTTCCGGCACACTGGATGGGCTCAGCCGCGAGGAGGCCCAGGCAGCGATCGAGCAACGAGGGGGGAAGGCCACCAACTCGGTCTCATCGAAGACCACGGCCCTGATAATCGGCGAATCGCCGGGGGCGTCGAAGACAAAGAAGGCAGAGGAACTCAGGGTCCCGATCATCGACGGCGAGACATTCAACCGGCTCCTACAGGAGGGGTTATCGGTGCTGGGGTGACAACACCTAGGTCACCGGAATCGGTTCCCGCTCCACTTCCCCCAGTTGGAGAACGACTCGGTTGGGATGTTCACTTTCGTAGCGCACCGTCACATGGTCCCCGGGGACCAATGTGTCGATCTCGGCTTGGGATAACCACTGGACACCTTTGGCCCTGTGGGCCTTGTCACCGTCCCGCAACTCCACCGTGAACTCGATCTGACGCCGGTAACCACCGACCCGCGAGGTCAAGCCCAGATCCCAGATGTCGATGATCGTGCCGTCCGCGAGTAATCCAGACCGCTGCAGACGGCGGGCCGTGTAGACCGATGGCAGTGCCAGGATCATCGCGGCGGTCAGCACCCCGACCACAGCCATCCCGATCGACAACAGGATGGCGCCGGTTCCGCCGCCGATCTGCCACGGCCACTCGGCGCCGGTGGTCCAACCGGCCAGATGCCCGATCCAGTAACCGAAATAGCCGCCGATGATTCCCGCCGTCACCATCACGAGAACTCGCCCGAACTTTCGCATGCTTCGCCTCCGCGTGGCTCTGAATGCATGCTCGCGACCATGGGCAGGTCTCGCCAGGGCCGAATGACAGGTTTTGGGCATCGGCGCTCACCTCCGACGCCGAGGGGACCACGGGTCAGACGGTCAACGTCCCGGCTGAGTCGAAGGCCATCGCCCGCTGTAGGGCCGCGGCACGCATGTCCTCTGGGATCTCGATCGGCCCGCCAATCGCCAGAGCGTTTATCGAGGCTTGCGCCGCTTCCTCGACGACTCCGCCGACGAGCACGGCGAGGTCTGAAGTGCGGTGGAACACCAGCACGCCATGATTGGCCAGCAGAACCGCAGGCACACCAGGTCTCACGGCAGCGCGGATGTTGGCCACGGCCTGGTCCGAGCCGCGCGGCCCATAGGCGGCCAGCGGCACCCCATCGGCCAAGCCGAACATGGCCAGGGCTTCTATCCAACACCCGATCTCCCGATTCGCCACGGCGAAGGCGGTGGCGTACGGCGAGTGCGTGTGGATCACGCATCCGACTTCGGGGTGATCCTGGTAGAGAGCGGTGTGCATCGCCACGACCGCAGCCTGGATCGGCTGCAGGCTCCCCTCCAACAACGTCCCGTCCAGACCGACCCGGACTATCCCCTCGGGCCGGACGGCGTTGAGAGATGAGGCCGAGGTGAAATGCATCTCGTCCGCTCCGGGGATACGCAGGCTGACGTTGCCGTGGCCGTTGGCCGAGATGGCACCGCCTGCCACGACCTTGGCTGCGGTGTCCAGGACTCCACCGACCAGAACCGGGTCCATGATTTCGCCTCCGTTCGACTGAGCCGGCTTGCGCCCGAGGCATCCATCAAGAGGATGCTCGGGACTCAGGCACAGTATCAATCGCTCCCGGCGGCGCCCATCTGGTCGCGGGCGAGCTCGAGGAGCTCGGAGAGCACATCCAGGTCGATGTCGTCGAGCGATTTGAAGCTGATGCTGGCACTGCCGATCTTGGCCTTCCCGATCCGCGAGGCGTGCGTCTTGACCGCGTAATCGCCGTTGTGGATGGCGTTGATGTAGAGGCTGAGGTAGCTCTTCTGGGCGGCCAGTCCGACCATGAACCACTCCACCGTCCCCGAGGGCCGCGCGTACCTGTAGTCGCCATAACCGATGATCCGCTGCTCGGTGCCGCCCCAGAACTTGCCTTCCCACATCACACGGGGGTGGCCGGACATGACCTCGCGGATGATCTCGTCCAGGCTCGCGATGTCGGCGCGCACCGACGCAGGCAGAGACTCGATGAAAACGTCGGGATCGATCGTCGTCCTGTCCATATCTCGCTCTCGTTCGACGCGCCTATCTATCGAGGGCGCTTCCCGTGTCTCACCCCACCCGGAACGACCACTCGAACTCACCCGGGTCGGGCAGACCGCTCACCGTGTCCCATACCACCCGAACGGTGTGCTCACCCGGCGACCACTCGGTGATGGTCGGGTTGGCGGCGGACGGAGCCCACCGGTAGACACCGGTGCCTTCGACGAAGATCGCGTCGAGAACCATCCAGCCGTCGATGTAGATATCGGCGGAGTATCCGACCGGGAGGTCCACCTCGACACCCGCCTGTGGCGGGACCAGATCCCCGGGTTGGGGGGAGATCGCTTCGATCTGATCGGGGAGAAGCAGCTCGTCGCCGCTCTTGCTGAAGGCAAATGCAAAGGCGATCGCGGCGACGGCGACCAGGCCAAGCCCGAGGTAGATGAGACGGTAGGGCATCGGTGAACGGCACCGTAGCCGTGGCCGGATGCAATTACCCTGCCGCGTAGTGCATCCCGAAAGGGGATTCGAGTTGTCCGAGCAAGACACGATCCGGGCGGCGTACAGGGGCGATATCGAGCCGGAACGAGCTCGCGAGGCGGTGGAACGTGCCATCTCGGGACTGGATCGTGGCGAGATCCGGGTGGCCGAGAAGATCGATGGCGACTGGGTGGTCAACGAGTGGGCGAAGGAGGCGATCCTTCTCTACTTCAGGTTGCGCCAGTTGGAGACTTTCGAGATCGGTCCCTATGAGTACCACGACAAGATCCCGCTCAAGAGAGGGCTCGCCGAGCAGGGTGTCAGGGTGGTCCCCCCGGGCACGGTCCGGTACGGGGCGCACTGTGAGCCGGGCGTGATCGTGATGCCCGGCTATGTCAACATCGGTGCGTATGTCGGCTCGGGGACGATGGTCGACACCTGGGCCACTGTCGGCTCCTGTGCCCAGATCGGCCGTGATGTCCATCTCTCGGGCGGGGTGGGGATTGGCGGGGTGCTGGAGCCCCCCGGGGCCCGGCCGGTGATCGTGGAGGACGGGGCCTTCATCGGGAGCCGGTCGATCGTGGTCGAGGGCACCATCGTGGAGGAGAAGGCCGTCCTCGGGGCGAACACCGTGTTGACCAGATCCACCCCGATCATCGACGTGACCGGCCCCGAACCGGTCGAGTATCGGGGTCGTGTCCCCGCCGGGTCGGTGGTGGTGCCGGGCACGCGGCCGAAGAAGTTTCCCAGCGGCAGCTACGACCTGACCTGTGCACTGATCATCGGCAGGCGCACCGCCGCCACAGACGAGAAGACGTCGCTGAACGACTTCTTGCGCGAGCTGGACGTGCAGCTTTGACCGAGCTCGTCGACACCGTCTGCTGGATGATCGACATCCCTTCGGTCACCGGCGAAGAGGCCGTGTTGAGAGATGCCATCGCCGGCCGGCTCGCTGCGATGCCTCACCAGGTGGTTGCCGACTCGCTCGTCGTCGGCGCGCCCCATCCGGGAGCGATACTGCTCGTCGGGCACCTGGACACCGTCCCGCTGCAGGGGGACACCGGAGTGCGGGTAGAGGGGGACCGGGTCCGTGGGCTCGGGGCAACCGACATGAAGGGTGGGCTGGCGGTGATGGTCCATCTGATCGAGGTCCTGGGACCTAACCGAATTGCCTGCGTCTTCTACGCCGGTGAGGAAGGACCGCTCGACGGCAACCAGCTGGGGCAGGTCCTGGGTGCCGCGCCGTGGCTGATCGAGGCGTCTGCCGGTGTGGTAATGGAGCCAACCGATCGGGCGATCGAGGCGGGCTGCCAGGGCGTGGTCAACGCCTATGTCGTGTTCGAAGGGGAGCCCGCCCACTCGGCACGGCCCTGGTTGGGGGACAATGCCATCACCAAGGCGGGCGAGTTCCTGACTCTGATGCGGGGGCTCGAGCCGGAGCTCCACCTGATCAACGGGCTCGAATTCAAGGAGGTCATGTCGATAACGACGGCCCACGGGGGTGTGGCCAAGAACGTGATACCCGCCCAATTCGTGTTGAACCTCAACTACCGGTTCTCTCCCGATCGCGCCCCCGACCAGGCGGTCGAGCGTCTGCACCAGGTGTGCAAGTCGGCTGACCGGGTCGACATCGCCGATGTCGCCCCGGCCGGAACGGTCGACATCGGCCATCCTCTCTTTCAGGCGCTGATCGAGGAGAGCGGTGCAGGGGTTCAGGGCAAGCAGGGCTGGACCGACGTGGCCCAGTTGTCCGCGGCCGGGATCCCCGCGGTCAACTTCGGGCCGGGCGAGCCCTCCCTGGCCCACAAACCTGGGGAATCGGTTCGAATCGCCGATTTGCATTGGGCATATGACTCCCTGCTCTCGGTGCTCGGCCAACCCGGGTGGTAGGCGACTCGGGCTTCCTACACTTTCGCCGCCATGCCAATCGACATCGACATCGCTCATGTGGCGCGTCTGGCGCGTCTCGGGCTCTCCGAGGAGGAGCTGGAGGCCTACCGTGCCCAGTTGGGGGTGATCCTCGACCATGCGGCCCGGGTGCAATCGCTGCAGGTCGAGCCCGGCACCGAGACCGCACATCCGCTCGGTCTCTCCAATTCATTCCGTGAGGACGAGCTGAGCCCTTCTCTGGATCGCGAGGAGGTCCTGGCGGCGGCTCCGGATGCCGTGGACGGCTACTTCGTGGCGCCACCTGCATTGGAGATCGAGTGATCGACTCGAGTGTCGCCGAGACGGGGCGGAGACTGCGATCCGGGGAAACCACAGCCGCAGCCCTGGTCGAGGCCGCCCTGGAGACGGCGGCCCGCACCGAGGCCCAGCTGCACGCCTTTCTCACCATCGACTCCGAGGGAGCGAGGCAGGCGGCCGCCCAGGCCGATGCCGATCTGGCCGACGGGATCGATCGCGGCCCCCTCCACGGCCTGCCGGTGGCGGTCAAGGACAACATGTGCACGCGGGGCGTGGAAACCACAGCGGCCTCTCAGATCCTCTCCGGTTACGTCCCTCCCTACGACGCGTCGGTGGTCGTCCGGCTCCGCGAAGGTGGCGCGGTCATCCTCGGCAAGACCAACCTCGACGAGTTCGCGATGGGCTCCTCGACGGAGAACTCGGCATACGGTCCCACCTACAACCCGTGGGACTTGAGCCGGGTGCCCGGCGGCTCGTCCGGGGGATCTGCGGCGTCCGTGGCGGCAGGGTCCACGTTGGTGGCCTTCGGCTC
>JBFYOJ010000299.1:0-7947 GCA_041303885.1 Acidimicrobiia bacterium
GATCTGCTCCATCCCGACCTCTATCGAGGGGAGGGGGACACGGCACGATCAGCCAGGCAGCTGATGGACGCCTACGTGGCAATGGGGTGCACGCCTAGTTGGACCTGCGCCCCGTACCAACTGCCCCACCGTCCCTCGTTCGGAGAGCAAATCGCCTGGGGCGAGTCGAACGCGATCGTATTTGCCAACTCCGTCCTGGGCGCCCGTACCGCCCGCTACGGCGACTTCCTCGACATCTGCTGTGCAGTCACCGGGCGGGCACCGGCGACCGGGTTGCACACGGACCAGGGGAGGATGGCAACGGTCCGGTTCGATCTCCATGTGCCCGATCACCTCCTCGACGACGATCTGCTCTATCCCGCCCTCGGCCATGTGTTGGGCCAACTGGCCGGAACCGAGGTAGGGGTGCTGGTCGGGCTAGACGCCCGGGCCACCGAGGACCGTCTCAAGGCGATCGGGGCGGCAGCCGCATCATCTGGAGCGGTGGCGATGTTTCATGCGGTTGGAGTGACGCCGGAAGCCACAAGTGTCGACGAGGCGACCGGTGGGGAGCGGGTGCGAAGGGTCAGCATCGGAGTGGAGGAGCTGCGAACGGCACGATCGGCACTCGGACGGGGGAGCGGCCCCCTGGGAGCGGTCAGCGTCGGCACCCCCCATTTCTCGGCCGGAGAGATGAAGGACCTGGCCGACCTGGTGGCGGGGCGCAAGAGCAAGGTCCCCTTCTATGTGAACACCGCGCGTCATGTCCTGGGAGAGCCGGGAGTGCGCGGCAGCCTCGAGGTGATCGACGCCTTCGGTGCCACGGTGGTCACCGACACCTGTACCTACATCACCCCGATCATGGAACCGGTCGATGGTGTCGTGATGACCAACTCCGGGAAATGGGCGTTCTACGCCCCGGCCAATCTCGGGGTCGAGGTGGCCTTCGCCGGTCTCCCCGCGTGTGTCGAGTCCGCAGTCACCGGTCAGGTGGTCCCGGGCGAGGAGTGGTGAATTGAGCTATCGGGTCCTTGTTCCCGGCAACGCCACCGGAGAGATCCTTGTCCTGGATGAGCCATTGTCGCTATGGGGAGGGCTCGACCCCGAGACCGGTCTGATCATCGAGCCCAACCATCCCCAGGCAGGTGAGAGCATGGAGGGCCGGATCGTGGTGATGCCGCACGGGCGCGGCTCCAGTTCTTCGTCTTCGGTGCTCGCCGAGGCCATGCGTCTCGGGACAGCCCCCGCAGCATTCGTCCTCGACGAGCCAGACGGGATCCTGGTCATCGGCTCCTTGGTCGCTAGCCGCCTCTACTCTGTCGAATGCCCCATCCTGTGCGGGCCGGCGCCGGAGCAAGGTCGAGGCAGGTGGGTCGTCGAAGGGGGCAGGCTCGTGCCGCCGATCGTCTCTGACTCCGGGTGATCGCCGACCCCGAGGTGAAGTGTGAAGTACAAGGTCGATGCTGCCGATAAGGTCATGAAGTGAACGGCGTCGAAGAACTGAGCGCTTTCTTCAGGCGGATGCCGGTCGCCTTCTACCGCACGTCCGCGAAGGGCAAGTTGATCGCGGCCAATCCCGCCCTGGCCAGCATCCTCGGGTACGGGTCGGTCGAAGACTTGATGGACCGTCTCGCCACGGTTGAGACCGTCTACATGCAGTCCGGCGAGCGAGCCCTCTGGCTGGAGCGGATAGCCAGGGAGGGAGTCGTCCTCGACTTCGACATCCAACTCTCCCGGCCCGACGGCCGGACGATGTGGGTGCGCGACTCTGCACGCGCCGTTCGTGACGAGAACGGCGACATCCAGTACTACGAGGGCTCTCTGATCGATGTCACCGACAAGATCGAGGCGCAGAAGGAGAAGGACGCCTTCATCGCCACGGTCTCCCACGAGCTGAGAAATCCCCTCGCTGCCATGCTCGGACTCGGGCAGGAGCTGGCAGACAACTACGACACGTTCAGTGACGACGATCGCCGCGAGATGGCCCACATGATCGCGAGACAGGCCGATGATGCGTCCTGGCTCATCGAGGACCTGCTCGTGGCCTACCGGGCCGACCTGAGCCAGGTGGCAGTGACACCCGTGGAGTTCGATGTCACCAAGGAGATCGAACGAGTCCTCGAGGTGGTCGATCTTCCGATCCCGATCAAGGTGTTCCAGGGATCCCCGCGCCTCTTCGCCGACCCCCGGCGCACCCGGCAGATCTTGCGCAACCTGGTGACCAACGCCATGCGATATGGGGGGGAGGAAATCCAGGTCACTGTCGCCAAAGCCGGGGACCGCCTCGAGGTGAAGGTCCAGGACTCCGGGGATCGCATCCCCCACGCCGACGTCGAGCGCATCTTCAGGGCCTACGAGCGAGGGAAAGGGCCGACTCACTCGGCGTCGGTGGGTCTCGGCCTCAATGTGGCCAGGCGTCTTGCCCGGCTCATGGACGGGGATCTCACCTACCGCTACGAGGATGGCTGGTCGAGCTTCGTCCTGTCCCTTCCCTCGGCTTGACCGGACCCACTCCTACCATGATCAAATGCGTGTCCTTGTAACCGGTGGAGCCGGCTTCATCGGAAGCCATACGGTGGTCGCCCTCACCGAGGCCGGTCACGAAACCGTGATCGTCGACAACCTCAGCAACTCGAGACGTTCCGTGTTGAAGCGAATCGGCCAGGTAGCGGGTCAGGAGCTTGAATTCGTCGAGGCGGACGTCAGGGACGTGGACACGATGCGCAAGGTGCTGCAGCAAGGTTTCGACGCTTGCGTTCACTTCGCCGCCCTCAAAGCAGTTGGGGAGTCTGTCGAGAAGCCGTTGCTCTATTACGACAATAACGTCGGAGGGACCTTCTCGCTCCTGGAGGCGCTCGCCGATGCAGGTGTGAAGAGATTCGTGTTCAGCTCATCTGCCACCGTCTACGGTGAGCCGACCGAGCTCCCGCTCCGGGAGAGCATGCCGATCGGCAGGGCGACCAACCCCTATGGATGGACCAAGATCATGATGGAGCAGATCCTCGAGGACGTCCACACCTCCGACCCGGAATGGTCGATCAGCCTTCTCCGTTACTTCAACCCGGTCGGAGCCCACCCATCCGGTCTGATCGGTGAGGATCCCTCGGGGATACCCAACAACCTCATGCCCTACGTGGCCAAGGTGGCAGCAGGAGAGCTGCCCAAGCTCAGGATCTATGGGGGGGACTACCCGACACCGGACGGCACCGGCGTCCGCGATTTCATCCACGTGGTCGACGTGGCCGAGGGACATGTCCGTGCCCTGGAGCGGCACGCCGGCGAGACCGGGGTCTTCGTATACAACCTCGGTACCGGGAATGGGCACAGCGTCCTCGAGGTGGTGACCGCCTACGAGCAGCAGTCGGGCAAACCGGTTCCCTATGAGATCGTTGAGCGACGGCGCGGGGATGTCGCCGCCAACTACGCGGACGTGGACAAGGCCCGTCAGGAGCTGGGTTGGCAGACAACCAGGAGTCTGGAGGACATGTGTGCCGACTCCTGGCGCTGGCAACAGAGCCCGCGCTGACCCCGATAACCTCGCCCGGGTGACCAACCTGCTGCAAGCGGCCAGAGACTGGGCCGAAGGTGATCCTGATCCCGATACCCGTCAGGCCCTGCTGTCGCTGATCGAGGAGGGCGACCAGGCGGGTATCGAACAGGCGATGGGGGCTCCCCTCACCTTCGGCACGGCCGGGATCCGGGGCGTGGTGGGGCCCGGGTGCGGCCGGATGAATCGGGCCACAGTGATCCGCACCACGCGTGGACTGGCCGATCATCTCATCGAGCAGCACAACGGAGTGCCGGCCAACGCGGTTCTGCTTGGCTACGACGCGCGTCCCGACAGCCGCAGGTTCGCCGAGGACACCGCCGGCGTGTTGGCTGCTGCCGGGATCACCGTTCGCTACTTTCCCCGGGTCACCCCGACGCCGCTCGTTGCCTTCGCCGCAAAGCACCTGGCCGCTCCCGCAGCGGTGGTGGTCACCGCCAGCCACAACCCGCCCGCCGACAACGGGTACAAGGTATATGCCGGTAATGCCGCACAGATCATCCCGCCGACCGATGGCGAGATAGCCGACGCCATCGGGAAGGTCGGGCCGGCCGCCGACGTGCCGCGAATCGGTGGAGTGTTTTCGGGAACCTCGAATCTGGTGACCGAAGTCCCCGATGACACGGTCGACGCCTACCGGATCGAGGTGAACGAGGCCCGACCCAACCCACAGGTGTCCAACCTCAAAATCGTCTACACACCGCTTCACGGCGTCGGAGGCGAATTGGTGCTGCGGATGTGCGCCATGGCCCACCATGAAGGGCTGATCCCCGTCCCCGAGCAGGTGGAACCTGACGGGACCTTCCCAACGGTGCGATTCCCAAATCCGGAGGAGCCCGGCGCCCTCGATCTCGCCCTCGCTCTGGCCGAGGCGGAAAACGCCGATCTGGTGCTGGCCAACGACCCCGACGCCGATCGTCTTGCTGTCGCTCTTCCCGATGCCGGGGGTTGGCGTCTCCTCAGTGGAAACGAACTCGGCTCTCTGCTCGGCGACTACGTCCTCAGGTACTGGAGACATGACGAGCCGCCGATCGTGGTCAATTCGATCGTGTCGAGCCCGATGCTGGGCAGGATCGCCGCCAAGCGAGGTGCCGCACACGAGCAGACACTGACCGGATTCAAGTGGATCATCAATGCCGGCCTGGCCATGGAGGCCCGGGGGAGTGGGAGATTCGCCTTCGGATACGAAGAGGCTCTCGGCTATTCGGTGGGTCGCGCCGTCCGGGACAAGGACGGCATCTCGGCTGCGGTCGTGATGGCAGACCTCGCCGCCGAGGAATCCGCGTCGGGGCGAAGCGTCCTCGCCAGGCTCTACCAGCTCTGGGACGAATTCGGTCTGTGGGTCAGCTCGCAACACTCGATCGTCAGGGCCGGCCGGGAGGGCCAGAGCGCCCTCCTCGCTGCGGTCGATCGCGTCGGCACCAACCCTCCGGGAGACGTGTTGGGGATACCGGTCACTTCCGTCACCGACTATCGAGTGGGGGAGGAGCAACGGCCTTCGTGGCTCGGTGCCCAGGATCTGATCGAGCTCACCCTCGGAGAGACGGGAAGAGTCCTCGTCCGGCCGAGCGGCACCGAGCCGAAGCTGAAGATATATGTCGACCTGTCAGGCTCCACGGGCCCGGACCATGCCACGGCCCATCGATTGCTCACCCAGAAGGCCATGGACATGGCTGTCGCAGTGGGGGAGTGGATGGAGGCATGAGCCTCAAGGACTAGGGCGCCGGCCTTGCTGGCGGTAGAGATAGAGCCAACCCAAGCCGTGCACAGCGACCCCGGCAAGGAGCACTGCGGTGACGATGGGATAGCCCGCGATCAGGCCGGCCAGCGCAGCTACGACGGCGAAGCACACCAGCGCCACCCGTGGTCCGTTGAGAGGCCCGAACATGCGACGGAGCTTATCCGTCTGTGGAGCCCTTGGAACCGGATTGGGATCACCCGCGCATAATCTGTGCCTCGATGCGGTCCCTGTCTTTGGTCCTTCTCGTCCTGATCGGGGCATGCACCACCACCGCCATCGAGGGGAACGGTCTCGACCTGAGCAGCACCGTCCCGGGGACCTCGAGCACCACCACTACCACGACCAGCACCACCAGCACCACGCTGGCCACCACCACCACGCTGGCCACCACCACCACGCTGGCCACCACCACGACGCCGGTCACCACAGATCCGATATCGACCATCCGTGAGAGCGTCAAGGCATTGGTGACCGAAACAGGCGTCGTCGTTGCCGTGCTGGAGGAAACTGCGGATGGCTATCTCGTGACCACCCCTTGTGGAAACGAGGCAGTCGTGTCTGGTGGCACCCCGATTGGTGAGGTCAGCGTTGTCATCGACGCCGGGCATGGGGGCGAGGTCGACACGGGAGCGGTCGGGGCCAATGGGCTCATGGAAAAGCACCTCAACCTCTCGGTTGCGCAGGCGGTTGAAGCGAAACTCATCGTTCGAGGGGTGTCGGTGATCCTGACCAGAACCGGCGACTACGCATCTACTCTGACAGCCCGGACCGCGCTCGCCGATCGACTCGACGCCGATCTCCTCTTGTCCATCCATCACAACGCCCCGACTCAGGGAACCTCGAACCGACCCGGTACCGAGGTCTTCATCCAGCACGACTCGACCGACTCGAAACGGCTCGGGGGACTGGTCTGGACCCATGTCGTCCAGGCCCTGTCGCAGTTCGACGTGCACTGGTCCGCCGCCACGGACTCGGGCGTCCTCTCCGTCCTCAGCGCACGCGGAAACGATGCATACGGGATCAACCGGAACCCCCAAACCGTTAGCGCCCTCGTCGAGTTGGGCTATATCTCCAACCCACCAGAGGCGCAGCTCTTCGCCACGGATGCATACGTGGATACCGCCTCCGAGGCAGTCGCCGATGCTGTGCAGGCCTACCTGGGGACCGATGCGCCCGGTGCCGGCTTCGTGCCCGAGCCGAGGGTCTTCAACCCCCAGCCGGGCATTGGGGGGGCGATCTGCGAGGACCCCCCGCTCTAGTAGGCAGTATCCCGAGTACCAAACCCACCATCGGTCAGCCATCTCGCTCCAGCTACTTGACATAACGTGGATTATGGGTCACACCCGAAATCCACGCCCGACAAGGGAACAAACCGCTTCCACCCCACGTTGACCACCATCGCAACCCCATTTCCAGAAAGGCTGAAACATGGCGACGTTGGCCCTCACCAAGGAGAACTTCGACGACACGATCAAAGACAACACCACCGTTCTCATCGATTTCTGGGCCGAGTGGTGTGGCCCGTGTCGGATGTTCGGCCCAACCTACGAGGCCGCCTCCGAGAAGTACCCCGACATCGTCTTTGGCAAGGTCGACACCGAAGATCAGCCCGAGCTGGCCGGCGCCTTCGGCATCCGCTCCATCCCGACTCTGATGGTGTTCAGGGATCAGATCGTGCTCTATGCCCAGCCCGGCGCACTTCCCGGGAACATGCTCGAGGACCTCATCTCACAGGTGAAGGACGTCGACATGGACGAGGTCCGGGCCCAGCTCGCCTCCCAAGAGCATGACCACGACCACGACGGTGAGCACGAGCACGCCCACTGAGCGCCCCCAACTCACCCCTCCGTCGCACCACACGTGATCGACAGCGTCTGCAGGTTCCCGGCCGGGATGGTCTCGATCTTCACGTCGACCTGGCAATTCGCATCAGGCCCTGACGCAGCCGTGTAACGCCCTCTGCTGACCTCTATGGACTGAAGCGGGCGTTCCTCGTAGGTGAATGGTGACGGAACCCGGGTGACGGCCTCGATATCGGTCCCGTCGATGAAATAGGCTCTTGTCGCAGGTCCCGTCTGTCCCGCCGCCCGCCCGCTGCGCTCGAGTTCTCCGTTGACTTCGATCCGGGCGGCGAGCCTGTCTTCCTGCTCGAATCGGGGGTCGCACCATGATCTCTGCAGGGACTCGTCACAGTTCAACGTGATCCCGAGCCCGCTGGCGATGACGACCAGACCCACCACTCCCCCGGCGATGACCGGGCCGTGTTTGACCCGAGGTGCGTTCCACCAAGCCACGAGGGCCGTGACCAAGCCGGCGAGAAGCGCAGCCCATCCGAGCCTGACCCAGGTACGCGAGGAGCTCTGGTCGGCGGTGAGACCGATCACCACCACTCCGCCGAACAAGGCAAAGGCCGTGAGGAGCCAGCGGATGAGTGACGCCCGTTGTTGATCGTCACTCCTCCATGACCAAAGGCCGACCCCGAGCAACGCGAGCGAAACGGCGAGGATGACCCACTCGAGGACGATGGAGCCTCCCGGGGAGCCGACGAGGACCACCGACCACACCAGGAAAGCGAGTGCGGTCACTGAGAGGAGGCCGGCCGGCAGTCGTTTGGAGGTCATCAAGGTTGCCGTTTACAGCGGCTTTCGGTAGACAGATACGTGTTGCGCCGACTGCTCGG
>JBFYOJ010000300.1:0-2649 GCA_041303885.1 Acidimicrobiia bacterium
CACTTGCCGCCGCCCCGATCGCGGTCGCGGGCGTCGGGCTGGCGGGGACCTTGGTGATGTGGCGGGCTGTGCCGGAGACCCTGACCGAGGATCTGAAGTGATCGAATGAGAGAGGACCCGACATGGACCTGGGGGTAGCGGGAAAGAGGGCTCTGTTGACCGCCTCGAGCCGTGGATTGGGGAAGGCATGCGCCCTGGCTCTGGCCGGCGAGGGTGTCGACGTGACCATCAACGGCTTGAATGAGCCGAACCTGGCGAATGCAGCCGACGAGATTCGGAGCCGGGCCCAGGTCGAGGTCATAACCGTCGTCGCCGACATCAACACCGCCGAGGGTCGACAGCAAGTGCTCGACGCTTGTCCCGACCCCGACATCCTGGTCAACAACAACTGGGGCCCGCCTCCAGGCCGTTGGGAGGACTTCGAGTACGAGGACTGGCTGCGGGCGGTCGAGTCCAACATGCTCGCCCCGATCATGATGATCAAGGCGGTGATCGGCGGCATGAAGAAGCGCCGCTTCGGCCGGATCGTCAACATCACGTCGCAGATGGTGAAGTCGCCCTTCTCGGTCATGGGGCTGTCCGCCGGAGCCAGGACCGGGCTGACAGCCGCGGCCAAGGCGCTGTCCCGTGACGTGGCCGAGTTCAACGTCACGATCAACAACCTCCTCCCTGAGCGCATCGACACCGAGCGTCAGATCTACATGGCCCAACAGCGTGCGGAGTCGGCCGGGATCACCTACGAGGAGGCGCGACGGGAGATCGTGGAGAGCATCGCCGCGAGGCGGATGGGGAAACCCGAAGAGTTCGGGGCCGCCTGCGCCTTCTTGTGCAGCGTCCAGGCCTCCTACATCTCCGGGCAGAACCTGCAACTCGACGGCGGCTCGTACCGCGGCACGTTCTAGCTCAATCGTCCACCAGCGCCACCGCCCGGGTGGGGCCGCCGTGGGCTCCGACCACCTTCAAAGGGAATCCGACGAAGGTGAACCTCTTCCCCACCACCTCGGTGAGCACGAGATTCTCGTAATGGGTCTTGTGAACCCGGCGGCACATCATGTGCACCGGGTAGGTGGTCGAAGTCGGATTGTCCGGGGTGGGCGAGTCCACCCCGAATGTGATGATCCCCTTGTCGATGATCCACTGGCAGGCCGACTCGCCGAGACCGGCGAAGTTGGTCAGGTACTCGTTCTTCCCGGCGTACTTGTCGAAAGTGGCAGTGTGGAAGAAGCAGTGATCGCCTTCGTTGAGATCCAGACCCGAGCCCGCCAATGCCCGATCCAGGTCATCAGCCGTTATGTCGGTCTTCTCGGCGATTCCCGAGACGTCGAGACAGATCGCCGAGCCGTAGAACAGAGCCAGATCCATCTGGTCGATGGTGGCCGCCGAGGGGTCGGGGTCGAGATGGCTGAACGAGTCGACGTGGGTCGGCCCATTGTCGTTGAGGATGAAGCCCCAGGTCTGAAAGGAGAACTCGCTGGTGAATCGGGGAGCGGTCTCCTCGTGGGTGACGTGTTGGAAGGTGACCGTCTTGAGATGGCCGGGGTAGACCTTCATCCCCTCGTAGATGGGTTGGGAGAGGTCGATCAATCTCACAATGAGCTCCTTTTCGGCAAGCGCGATCTCGTCCGATCCATGATCCCATAGAATGTAGGACCGACAGGTCAGCTTCCCGCCGTGTCGGATCACAACTGACGTGATTCCCCGGACTTGGTCACGCGGGCGAGGCCAATGGGAGTGGTGATCAGTTGAGGGACCGTCTACGACGATGGGGCCGGCTGGCAGTGGTCGATGTCACCCCACTGCGCCAGGTTCCCGGCTATCGCTGGCTCTATGCCGGCATGCTGTTCGTCCACGCCGGCCGCCAACTCACGGTAGTCGCCGTCCCGTTCCAGGTGTTCGAGCTGACCGGTTCGACACTCATGGTCGGCCTCCTCGGTCTGGCCCAGCTCATCCCGTTGCTGGCGGTGTCGGTGATCGGTGGTGCACTTGCCGACGCGATGGATCGTCGACGACTGCTCGTCTTCTCCCAGTTGGTACTGGCCGCCACCGCCGCTGGTCTGATGTGGAATTCGCTCGCCGATACCCCTGCGATCTGGCCCCTGTTCGTGTTGAGCGCCATCAACGCCGGCGTCTCTGCCATCGACTCGCCTGCCCGCCACGCCATCGTTCCCGGTCTGGTGGGACGGGCACTGCTCCCCTCTGCCCTGGCGCTGAACCAAACTCTGACCAACACCGCCAAGGCCGCCCTGCCCGCCATCGGGGGCCTGCTCATCGCCACAGCGGGGCTTCCCTTCAGCTACGGGACCGAGATGCTGCTCTTCCTCATCGGAGCCACCTTCATGCGCCGGGTCCCCAATGTCGCCATCGAGGGCGGTGGTCGCAAGGTCGAGCTCTCGTCGATCGCCGAAGGATTCCGGTTTCTCGGGGACCGCAAGGTCATCCAGGCTGCTTTGCTCATCGACCTCAATGCGATGGTGTTCGGCATGCCCACCGCCCTGTTCCCGGCGATCGGCACCGAGGTCTTCGGGGGCAACGCGTTCACCGTGGGGCTGCTCTATGCCGCCCCGGGTGTCGGTGCCCTGATCGGGGCTCTCACCTCGGGTTGGGTCGGGACGATCCGTCGTCACGGTCGCGCCACCGTCCTTGCGGTGA